>SVHY01000021.1 GCA_015055545.1 Clostridiales bacterium | reverse complement strand
CTATGGTTGTCCTATACAAACGGCAACTATTCCTGCAATTGCTTGTAAAAGTATAAAAAATAGTGCATTGCAAACGGTTGTTATTACCAGCGGCGATACGATTGGAGAATATGCGTTCATTGGTTGCGACAGTTTGACAAGCGTAACGATACCCGATTCAGTAACGACGATTGGATATGCGGCGTTCTATGGTTGCCCTATACAATCGGCAACCATTCCTGCAATTGCTTGTAAAAGTATAAAAAATAGTGCATTGCAAACGGTTGTTATTACCAGCGGCGATACGATTGGAGATAGGGCATTCCAGAATTGCCGCGGTTTGACAAGCGTAACTATAAGTAATTCGGTAACGACTATTGGTAATGATGCGTTCTCTAGTTGCGGCTTGATAAGCATAACACTCCCCGATTCGGTAACGATGATTGGAAGATGTGCGTTCTATGGTTGTGACAGTTTGACAAGTGTAGTATTTGAAGATACCTCCGCTTGGTATAGTACAGAACATTTGGGATATTGGCATGATAAGGTAAATGGTATTTCAGTAAACGTAAGCGACGAGGAAGATGTAGCGGATTACTTAAGAAACAGCTACGATTATTTGTATAAATTATAATCAATACAACGAAGAAAGGATAACGATTGGGTTCGTTATCCTTTTTTCGTTATCAATAATTTTTCAAAATTAGGTTTGCCGTGGCGCGGTTGGTGGCGATAGGGATATCGTACACGACGGCGATACGGAGCAGGGCTTTTACGTCGGGGTCGTGCGGTTGGGCTTGTAAGGGGTCCCAAAAAAAGATGATCACGTCCACGCCGCCTTCCGCCGCTTTCGCGCCGATTTGTAAGTCGCCGCCCATAGGTCCTGAAAGGTAGCCTTTCACTTCTAAGCCCGTTGCCTCGGCGATGAGCCGCGACGTCGTGCCCGTGCCGCAAAGCTTATATTGTTTGAGCGTTTCTTTATTGGCAAGCGCCCAGTTGACCATTTCGTGTTTCTTGTTGTCGTGCGCAATCAGCGCAATCGTTTTGATTTTGTTTTTCTTCATATTTTACCTTCTTTTGTAGTTTCGTTCAACTATATTATAGTCAATATTCTTGTGCTTGTCAAGGAAATGGCGTAAAAAAATCGGGCGCTCCCAAAGGGGAACGCCCGTAAACTTTTAAGGATTATACGATACCGTGTGCCATCATGGCTTCGGCTACTTTTTCAAAGCCTGCGATATTCGCGCCCATTACGTAGTTGCCTTCATAGCCGTATTTCTTTGCCGCCGCGTCCATATTATGATAGATATTGACCATAATATTTTTCAGTTTTGCATCCACTTCTTCCGCGGACCAGAACAGTCTGCCCGACGATTGCGCCATTTCAAGAGCGGACGTTGCAACGCCGCCGGCGTTCGCCGCTTTTGCGGGCAAGAACACAACGTCTTTTGCGGCTTGGAAGGTAGCGATTGCCTCCAAGGTAGAGGGCATGTTCGCGCCTTCGCCGACGTATTTCACGCCGTTCTTGACAAGGCAAGCCGCGCTTTCCGCGTCGATTTCGTTTTGCGTAGCGCAGGGGAGAGCGACGTCGCAAGGGATCGTCCAAATGCCTTTGCAACCTTCGGTATACGTCGAACCGGGGACTCTTGCCGCGTATTCCTTAATACGCGCGCGTTCTACTTCTTTGATTTGTTTGATAACGGAAAGCTGAATACCGTTCGGGTCGTAGATATACCCGTTGGAATCGTACATAGCCACGACTTTCGCGCCAAGCTGTTGCGCCTTTTCGCAAGCGTAAATAGCGACGTTGCCGCTACCCGAAACGACGGTAACTTTATCTTTAAAGGAATCGCCGCGTTCTTTCATGGCTTCCGCCGTCATGTACACCAGTCCGTAGCCCGTCGCCTCTTTTCTGATAAGCGAACCACCGTAAGAAAGACCGCGACCCGTCAATACGCCCACGTGTTCGTCGCGGATTCTCTTGTATTGACCGAAGAGATAACCAACTTCACGCGCGCCAACGCCGATATCGCCCGCGGGAACGTCCGTGTCCGCGCCGATATGACGATAAAGCTCGGTCATAAAGCTTTGGCAAAAGCCCATAATTTCTCTATCCGATTTGCCTTTGGGGTCGAAGTCCGAACCGCCTTTACCGCCGCCGATAGGGAGGCCCGTCAAGCTGTTTTTCAAAATTTGTTCCAAGCCAAGGAATTTGATAACGGACAAATTAACGGACGGGTGGAAACGGAGTCCGCCTTTGTAAGGACCGATTGCGCTGTTAAACTGCACACGATAGCCTTTGTTTACGTGCACGTTGCCGTTGTCGTCCACCCAAGGTACTCTAAATAAAATAGTGCGTTCGGGTTCGGTAAACCGTTCCAAAAGTGCTGCCTTTTCATATTCGGGGTGCGCGTTGATAACGGGTTCTAATGTGAGCAGAATTTCCGTTGCCGCTTGGTGAAATTCCTTTTCACCGGGGTTGCGATTTTTGAGATCGTCTAAAACTCTTTCTACGTATGTCATAACATTCTCCTTTAGAATAAATTAATTTTAAAATTCAAGAAAATAGATTGCAAAGTATGTATCAATCGATTTTATTGATATGAATATATCTTATCATCTTTTTATCGAATTTGCAACGGTTTAGGCGCGGAAATTCAAAAAAAGCTAAAAAAGCGTTGCTTTTCATAAAAAAACACGCCGTATAAATAAAGGCGTGTTATAATAGGTATAACGCAAAGTTATAAAGAGCCTGTCAGGCTAGACAAAGCCTTTCGCAGTTTTTCGGACGGGGGAACGCCCATCGTCTTTTTATAGAGCGTAGAAAAATATTTCGGGTCGTTAAAACCGCTCAGTTCCGCAATTTCTTCGATGGTATAATACCCCGTTTTCAAAAGCCCGACGGCGTAGTTCATACGCAAACCGTTCAAATATTTTAAAGGGGTTGTGCCAAGCGTTAAGTGGAAAATTTTTCGTAAATATACCGTACTCGTTTTGATATGTCTTGCCGTGGATTCTACCGTCGTTTCGGGGGAGGTGAATTGTTCGTGCAGATAAGAAAGCGCCTCTTCGAGTTTAGGCGGCGTGGTAAGCAGGGATTGTTTTTGCGTTTGTACGGCGATTTGTTCGGCGATTTTATAAAACAGCGATAACATTTTTGCCGCATAACCGATAGGTTTTGTGCGCCACGTTTCGCTAATTTCTACAAATAAGCGGTAAAAAACGTCGGGGTTGGTAGGGGAGAATACTTGCATTGTATCAAAGGAAGAACCTTCAATATAAAAATGGATAACGTACACTTCTTCGTTTTTGTTCGCCGTTATCGTATAATCGTAATGCGCGGGTACGAACACGATATCCGCGCTACGAGCGTGATATGCTTGTTCGCCGTGTTTATAATCGGCGTCGCCTTTCACTCGGAAAGAAAGCGCGTCGAACTTGCGTGCGCGCGCGTACGCCGTGTTCTTCGACCAAGACAACGAGAAAGCGGAATCTATTTTGATATTATACTTCGTAAAATCAATCATAAATACAGTATAGCATAAACGCGTTCGTACGTCAACTATTTGGTTTCGAAATTTCAACCTTTTCGTTTCTTTTTGTTCTTGCCGTTTGTATAGCCATATGATATAATAAAATTACAAAATAAATTGGAGAGTGAAAATTATGGCTATTAAACACACGGCGGTTAGTTATTACGGTTTTAACTACGTAGAACACGCGGAAAAAGATTTCTTGGAAATGAAAGCGCACGGTTGCGATACGGTTATCCTTGCGATCACGGAATTTGATATGGATTTTTGGTTTCCGAATATTAACGAAATCGTAAAGACGGCGCACAAAGTAGGCTTGCGTTGTATAGCGGATACGTGGGGTATCGGTAAGTATTTCGGTGGCGAACAAGTTTCTTTATTCTTACAGAATAATATCCACCACAGACAAGTTTCCGCTTATACGGGCGAAGTGCTGAATGCAGCTTGTTTTAACACGAATTCGTTTAGGGATTATTTCACGAATATTTGCTTAAAGCTTGCGCGCGAAACGGAAGTGGACGGGTTCTTTTGGGACGAACCGCATTACGCATACCCTAAATCCTACGCGTCTATCACGGGCGGCGCGGGCGACGACTGGGCGTGCCGTTGTCCTGAATGTATGAAGAAATTCGAGGAGTACTACGGTTATGAAATGCCGAAGTTTATGAACGACGACGTGAAACAGTTCCGTTGGCGTGAGGCTTTGAAAACGCTTGCGGATTGTTCCAAAGCCTTGAAAGAAGTAAACCCTAACCTTGAAATTACCTGTTGTGTTCACGCGACGAAAAATACATATTACGTAACCGAGCTTCGCGGCTACGATAACTGGGAAATGGTGGCGGCGTGCCCTTATTTCGACGTATTCTCTACGACGATTATCAACTGGTCGCTTCCTGAAAGTTTCTTTAAGGAAATTACGGAACGAACGGTTAGAATTGCAAAAAAATACGGTAAGCAAAGCGAAAGATGGCTTATGGGCTACAACGCGCAGCCCGAAGATTTCAAGCAAATCGACAAGGTTGTGGATATGTACGAAAGTATGGGCGTAGACCGTCTTGCAACGTGGACGTACCGCGGTGGTTTGGGCACGAGCGTAGCTGCTCCCGATCCCATTAAGCTTTGGGATGCTATCGGCGAAAATTATAAACGCGTTTTGAAGAAAGATGAGTGAGTATTTACGTAAAATCGTCGCATGTTTAGTGCAAATAGAAAACGAAGAGCGAGAACGGCTTGATGCCGTTTCTCGGCTCGTCGCTGATACGATAAAAAGCGATGGTTTGATTTTTACCTTTGGTTGCGGACATTCGCATTTGCCTGGGCTTGACGCGTTTTATCGCGCAGGTGGACTTGCGAACGTTTCACCTATGCTCGATACGGATTTAATGCTCCATAACGGTGCGGCAAAATCGAGCCGAATGGAAAAAATGAGCGGTATTGCAAGCGAAATATTTAGAAGATACACGCCAAGCGAAAAAGATATGATTTTTATTTTTTCCGCATCGGGGAAGAACCAAGTACCAATCGAAATGGCACAGACTGCGAGAGCCGCAGGTGTAAAAAGTGTAGGCGTATCTGCTTGGTCGTATATCGAAAAGGGCGGTAAATTGCACAAGAACGTAGATATTGCGATCGATTGTAAAGTTCCTTACGGCGATGCCTGTATGGAAATGGGTAAGGCAAAAATGGGCGGGCTTTCCACCTACGCGGCTTGCTTTATTCTCAATACCTGCCTTATAAACGGCGCAAAAATAGCCTTGCAAGACGGCGTGCAACCGCCTGTATATTTAAGCGGTAATATCGAAGGCGGTAGAGAACACAATATCACGCTTGAAAACTTATATATGGGCAGAGTGAAACATTTATGAGCAAAATTGCGGTTATCGGGATTGCGGGCGAATCGGTGTTTTTGTCCGTGGACGGCTTTGGAAAAACGGGCGAAACGACGGTTGCGGAAAGTTTTCACAACGAGCTTGGCGGTAAAGGTTTTAATCAAGCCGTAGCGGCGGCAAGATACGGCGCGGAAGTTTCTTTTCTTTGCGCTTGTTATCAAGGCGACGTGGAGCGTTTCACGGAAATAGCCGAACGCAACGGGATAAAATCTTTTTTCGTCGGCAAAAAGGAACGCAGTCCTTACGCGGTGATTACGACGGATAAAAACGGCGATAACCGAGTGCTTGTCTATCGCGGCGCGGAGCTTGACGAACAGGACGTAGAATTGTTTGCGAACGAAATCAAAACCGCCGATATTCTTTTGATCAACAACGAAGTCCCTATCCCCATCAACGAAAAGGCGGTGCAGATAGCGAAAGGCAACGGGGTAAGGGTTGTTCTCAATCCTGCGCCTCAACGCATACATGGGTGCGCCTTTTTAGAAAATGTCGATTTGTTTACGCCAAACGAACACGAAACGGGCGGGCTTGAAAATTATCAAAACGTAATCGTTACTTTGGGGGATAAAGGTTGTTTGATACGCAAAACGGGAGAACTGATTCCTGCGTTCAAAGTCGAAAAAGTGATAGATACGGCGGGCGCAGGGGATACGTTTAACGGCGTTTTGTGCGCGTGCTTGGCGGAGAACGCAGACCTAAAAACGGCTTGTCAAACCGCAAATATTGCCGCGGCAATTAAAGTAGGCAGGAAATATATTTTAAACAGTATTCCGTCAAGAACGGAAATAGAAAAGGAGAAATAATGGATAAAACGTATTTTTTGAAAATCGTTGAAAACTTGGAGAAAATCAACGAAACGCAAAGCGAAAACATCAAAAAAGCGGCTTGCCTTATGGCGGACGCGATTGAGCAAGACAGACTTATCAACGTCTACGGCGGCGGTGGTCATACCACGCTTTGTATGGGTGAAATGTTCTTTCGCGCGGGTGGTCTTGCAAATATCAACCCGATTGCCGAAAACGGCTTGACGGTATTCAATCAAGCACTTAAATATTTAGAGCTTGAAAGAACGGTAAATTACGGATCGGCGATTATGAAATATTATAAATTGCAACCTGGCGATTTGCTTATCGTATTCCATAATATCGGTATCAATCCCGCGACGATTGACGCGGTTATGGAAGCGAAAAAAGCGGGGGCGAAAATCGTAGCCGTTTCGTCAAGCTACTGGCAAAACGAAATGCCCGCCGATCATTTTATCCGACATCCGAACAAGACGAATTTGTTCGATTACGCGGACGTATGTATCGATGATTTTAATCCCGTTGGCGATGCGGTAATTGAAGTGGAGGGCTTTGAAACGCCGATTGCGCCCGTATCAAATATCGTGGATTTCTATATTGCGCATATGCTTGAAATCGAGTGTGTAAAAGAATGTCAACGCCGTGGTATTAAAGCACCTTGCTGGTCGAGTGCAAACACCCCCGGCGGCGATGAAAAGAATGCGGCGTATCTCGCAAAATACAGTCCGAGAATTAAAATGTTATAAGGAGAAAAGATTATGCAAAAAGGGTTGGATTTATTATTGAATAAGTATTCCGTAAAAGCAAAAGCCGTGCTTTCTGCTGACGGAAAAACGCTGGCAATCGACGGAAAAGAAGTTCCCGTATTGCCTTGGGAAAGCGAAAGAAGATTTATCGAACTTCGCAATCTCGTGTTGACGGGCAGACTTGGGAATATGTGCACGTATCGTATCGGGCATACGGCAAAAAAGGGTACGGATTTGTTTGAACTGCTTGCAAGAGAAGTGGGAATTTTGGAATTTACCGTCAATTCTACAGCAAAAGAAATTTTTGCGATTGCAGGTAAGAATACAATGAACTGTATCGTAGAAACGGAGAACGGTTGCGTTTGCACGATTGAGCTTGGCGCAACGTTGGAAGCGGGGCAAAAGGACGTGGATAAGCACGAAATTATCACGGATAACGGTGTGGGATGCGATAGAGTAGTGGACACGCAAATGCCGCAGGAATCCATTTACGTATTCGGCAAAAACGAACGGGCGTTTATGGATACGGACGCGGAATTGTACGGATATAGCGAGTTGCAAATCAATACGATCAGAAACGCGTTTGCGACGGCGAAGAACGCAGACGTACAAACCGCAAATATGGTAAAATGGGCGCATATTCAAAAGGTTGTAGCGGCGGCAAAGGTTTCTCTCGCTACGCTCGAAAACGTTAAGGTGGAGGCATAAGGAAATGAAAAGATTGAAAATTGCAATGATGAGTATGACGCACGGGCATACCAGAAAATATTACGACGTACTTAAAAACAATCCAAAGCTTGAATGGATTGCAGTTTCCACGGCGAACGACGAAGTTAAGGAAATATTTTTAAACAGCGTACAAGGGATTCCTTGTTATGATAACGACGAGGCTATGCTTGATGCACACCCTGAAATCGAAGCGGTAGTTTTGGCGAGTGAAAACAGCGAACATTTAAGACAGGTTAGACTTTGCGCGGAACGGAAAATCAATATCCTTTCTATGAAAATTCCTACGTTCGATATGGATGAATACGCAGAAATGGAAAAACTTATAAAAGAAAGCGGAATTACCTTCCAAATTGAGCTTGAACTCCATTACAACCCCGTCGTTATGCGTATGAAAGAGCTTATTAAAAATAAAGCGGTAGGGGAAACGGACGCGTTCAACGCAACGAATATCACGCTTTCGCCCGTTTGGGCGTTCCCTTGGCAGGGCGTACCCGAAAAGAGCTACGGTAAGCGCGTGCCGATCAAAGCGGGGCACGATAAATTCCGTGGCGGCGCGCTTTGCGACCATCCGCATATTTTCGATTTGATTCGCGAAGTGACGAATAGTGAATTTGACGTAATTTTCGCAAAAGTTGCGCCCAATATGCGCCACGAAATCGAAGAAGAGGATATGCTTGCGGTGGTGGGAAGAATGAAAAACGGCGTTATTTTCTCGCTTGACCCCAGTTGGTCGAGAGCGGAAAACAAACTCAAAGTCCCCGGCCCCGGTTGGGAAGTTTTCCCCAAACGAATGGAAGTGAATTTGGTTATCCACGGGCAAGAAGGCAGTATGTTCACCGATTGTTTCGGACCGAACACCTATCACAACGGTTCGCCCGAAAATAAATATACCGTACAGTATACTTATTTTGACGAATGGGTGGGCTTGATTGACGAGTTTGTGGAAAACATCGACAAGAAACGACTGCCGAAAATCAATATCGGTTGGCACAAGAACACGATTAAGGCAATGAACGCGGTATACGAAAGCATTTCCACAGGTAAAGCGGTTAGATTTGATTGATTGTACGTTTTTTTGGTATGGATATAAACGCCTATAATCCAAATCACGGACACACCAAGCTGGTGGTTTATATAAAAAAATCGACAAGTTTTTACTTGTCGATTTTTTGGTGTTCCCGGCGGGACTCGAACCCACATCGGCGGCTTAGGAGCACAATGAAACTGTAAACAAAGAATTTATATTGTGTATTTCGTGCAATTTTGTGCATTTTATAGAGATTTTAAGACGGAAAAACGTTTAATTTTATTCGTATCGTAAAATCTTGTTTATAAAATGAAACAACTTTTATTCTAAAATTATTCCTATTTTATTCCAAATTGTATTTTCCCTACCTAATATCAAGAAAAACTATTTTCAAAATTAAAAATCTAAATATTGGATTTTTAGTTGAAATTTTTAGATGGATATGCTATAATAGATAAAACAGATTTTTTATTAAGGATGGTGCTATAAAATGGCTGTCAGTTATAAAAAGCTATGGAAACTTTTAATTGATAAGGATATGAAGAAAAAAGACCTTCGTATTGCTACGGGTATGACTACTACTGCGCTTGCAAAACTCGGTAAGAACGAACACGTAAACACCGAAATTTTAGCTAAAATCTGCAAAGTTTTAGAGTGCAATATTGAAGATATTGTAGAAGTTATAGACGAAGAATAATAACTTTTATAAATATGACGTAAACTGTCATATTTAGTGTGGTAGAATAAAAGGAAAACAGATGAACTTAAACGATTATATTATTCAAAAAGGGTTGGAAAAAGCAAAAACTGAAATAATAAAGCAAATGATTTGTAATGATATGAACTTATCCACCCAACAAAAAGCAAATTGGATTAACGCTATTGACGCTTATTCAAGGGCAAAAGATATAAACGACCTTTTGACCTTTTTAAGCAATTCAAGATGGTAAACTAAAATGGCGAAAGAAATTAGAGTTGATATAAAGGAAAATCGCATATTGGCGTTGGACTCCACGCTATTGAATATTCTGCTCAAAGATAACTCTTCGGGCAAGAATATCATTTGGGCTACGGACGATTACACCCAATATGACGAAACATATACAAAAGACCGCCAAATCACGGTGTTTTCGGTTACGGGCAAAAACGGTACAATCATTAAGCCCCGTGTAGAAAAAACAAAGCAAGAACAACTTACCCGTGTTCGTGATAAAGCAGAAGTCTTTACTCCTTCGTGGATATGCAACAAGCAAAACAATCTTGTTGATAACGCTTGGTTTGGTAGAGAAAACGTTTTTAATGTAGAACAAGAAAAAACGTGGACGGCAACTCAAGAGAAAATAACCTTCCCGACGGAAGACGGCAAAACTTGGCAAGACTATGTAAAAGCAAACCGATTAGAAATATCTTGTGGTGAAGCACCGTATCTTGCAAGCCGTTATGACACCGTTTCAGGTAATACGATTCCCGTGAAAGAAAGAATTGGCTTGTTAGATAGAAAACTCCGTGTTGTTTCCGAAAACGTTGATGATGAACAAGAATGGTACGAATGGGCAAAACAAGCAGTAAAAAGCGTTTACGGATATGAGTGGCAAGGCGACAACGTTTTGCTTGCCCGTGAAAATCTATTGTTCACGTTTAGCGATTATTATGAAGATAAGTTCAATAAAAAACCAAGCAAGGATTGGCTTCGTGAAATAGCCGAAATTCTTTCTTGGAACATTTGGCAAATGGACGGGCTTAAATTTGTAATCCCCAATAGTTGTAAACATGGTACAGAAACGGAAGCGTTCCTTTGGGGCGACGAAACCCACGAAGAAGTTTGTGAAGGTTGCAAAAAGAATAATCCTAAAAAGCACAACGGCATTTATTGCTATGTTATGGATTGGGAGACAAATAAGAAAGTAAAATTTGTCAGTCTTATAAAGAAGTAATTACAAACGAGGATTTTGTATGATAGATAAAACAATTTTGGACGAGATTATAATAGGTCGTGTAGAACCGCACATCTATGCGTTTACCACGAATACTATTCCCAACTATCTCAAAGTTGGCGACACCTATCGTCCTGTATCGGTTAGATTAAAAGAATGGGAAGAACATTATCCTAATCTTGAAAAGAAATTTGAAAGCGAAGCGAAAATAGACGGCGTTTATTTCCGTGATTTTTCCGTACACCAATTTTTAGAAATGGAAAAGCATAAATCAAGATTACAACTTTCTGACTTGCCCGCAGGCATCTACTACTCCAAAGAATTTTTTAAGGAAGCAACTGTTGGTGACGTTGAAGATGCTATTACCGACATTAAAAACGACTATCAAAACAAAACTCAAAAATATCAATTCTATAGTGTAGAAACGTTAAGACCTGAAGAAACCGTATTCCCCCGCATAGAAACATATCCTATGCGCCCTAATCAAGAAAAAACTGTTAACGCTTTCAAAACGGCAATCGCCAACGGACGTAAAAACTTGCTTATGTATGCAGTAATGCGTTTCGGCAAGTCGTTTACTTCTATGTGCTGTGCCGTAGAAATGGGTGCAAAACTTGTTGTGGTTGTTTCTGCAAAAGCCGACGTTAAGGCTGAATGGAAAAAGACCGTTGAAAGTCACGTTAAATTTGACGGCTATGAATTTGTAACGTCAGACACATTAAAAAATAATAATCACACTATTACCGAAAGACTTAGCACAGGCAAAAAAGTTGTCATTTTCCTTACTCTCCAAGATTTACAAGGCGAACAAATCAAAGATAAACATCAAGAAGTATTTGGTCAAGATATTGACCTTCTTCTCGTTGACGAAACGCACTTCGGCGCACGTGCAGAAAAATATGGTGAAGTGTTAAAGAACGCCAATAATTACGAAAGCGATGTTAAAAACAAGAAAGATAGCGACGACTTCGTTGACGTTGAGGAAGCAGATAAAACAATAAAAACCCTTAAAACGAATATAACTATCCACTTGTCGGGTACGCCATATCGTATTTTAATGGGAAGCGAGTTCAAAAAAGAAGATATTATTGCTTTCTACCAATTCACCGACATTGTTGACGAGCAAAAGGCTTGGGATGACGAACATATTTTAGACGATGAATGCAAAGAATGGGACAACCCTTACTATGGTTTTCCGCAAATGGTGCGTTTTGCATTCCGTCCCAACGAATCTTCTCGTAAACGTTTAGAAGAACTTAAAAAAGCAGGTACAACCTACGCTTTCTCTGCGCTTTTCAAACCACAAAGCATAAAGAAAGCCGACGACGGCACTCATAAAAAGTTTATTTATGAAAGAGAAATTCTTGACCTTTTAGAAGTTATCGATGGAAGTAAATCTGATGATGAACTTTTAGGCTTCCTTGACTACGACAAATTAAAAGAAGGCAAAATGTGCCGTCATATTGTAATCGTTTTACCTTACTGCGCTTCTTGCGATGCGTTAGAAGAACTTATCAAAACAAATAAAGATAAGTTCCACAACTTAAATGGATATGAAATCGTAAATATTTCAGGCGTGGACAAACCTAACGCTTATAAATCGCCAAAAGAAATTAAAACGTCTATTACAAACCACGAAGAAAACGGCAAAAAGACCATTACCTTAACTGTAAACCGTATGCTTACGGGTAGCACCGTTCCCGAATGGGATACAATGCTTTATCTTAAAGATACTGCTTCTCCACAAGAATACGACCAAGCCGTTTTCCGTTTGCAAAACCAATACGTTAAAACGTTCAAAGACGAAACGACGGGTAAAACCATTAAATTCAATATGAAACCGCAAACTCTGCTCGTGGACTTTGACCCGAACAGAATGTTTGTTATGCAAGAAAAGAAATCGAAAATCTACAACGCAAACGTGGATACGGGCGGTAATAGCGAACTTGAAAAGCGTATTAGAAAAGAACTTGAAATTTCGCCTATTATCACTATCAATAAAGATAAAATCGAACGTGTTGTTGCAACCGATATTTTAGAAGCGGTTAGCAACTATCAAAAAGATAAAGGTATAAAAGATGAAGCTCTTGAAATTCCCGTAGATTTGAGCATTCTTGATGATAGCACTATTCGTGCGGTTATCGAACTTGAAAACGAAATTGGCTCTAAATCCGGCTTGTCCGTTCCTGCCCACGATGGTGAAGATGAAGACGAAGGTAGCGAGCTTGACGTTCCCGAAACACAGTCGGGCGATGATACCGACGATACTACTCCGTCAACCGATACAACGCCTATTTCTGCCGACGATAAGCGTAAGCAAGAAATCAGCTTAACAAAGAAAGTTCAAAGTTATTATACAAGAATTTTGCTTTTCGCTTTTATCACGAAAGATACCGTAATCTCACTTTCCGATATAATCGAAAAAATGGAAACGGAAGAAAACGGTAGAATCGCTAAAAATCTTGGTTTAAGCAAAAACATTTTAATTCTCTTAAATCAAAAAACCAACAAGTTTGTTTTAAGCGATTTAGATTATAAAATTCAAGACTTAAATAACTTGTCAAGAGCAACCGACCTTGCCCCTGCGGAAAGAGCAAACGTTGCCGTAAATAAGTTTGGAAAACTTGGCGATGCAATTGTAATAACCCCGTCTAATATTTGCGACGATATGGTAAATCTTCTTCCCGAAGAGTTCATTAAATCGCTTCCTATTACAAACGGAAAAGTATTGGATATAGCGGGCACGGCGGGTGAATTTTCCGTGGCATTACATAAACGAATGACAGAACTTGGTCTTGATAAAGATTTTATCGCTAATGCAATCTACACCATACCTAAATCGTCAATTTGCTATGAGTTAACGAGAAAACTTTATGAAATGTTAGAATTAAATGCTCAAAACATAGCAAAAGAATTTATCGCAACCGATATGTTAGACGTTAAAGTTGGCGAAGAAATAGACTATAACAAATTAAAGGCGTTATTAACGCAAAATAAACCTTTTGAAACGATTAAACTTACTGATACCCTTACCGAAGGAGAAACGGAAATGTTAAAATTTGAAGCAGTTGTGGGTAATCCACCTTATCAAGAAACAGTTATTGGTTCAGTTAATGATAAACCAATATATCACTTGTTTATGGATATATCATATCGTTTATCTACAAAAGCAAGCTTGATTACTCCTGCGAGATTTTTATATAATGCAGGCGCAACTCCAGAAAGTTGGAATAAAAAAATTCTTGCAGATGAACATTTTAAGGTTGCATACTCTGTTTCAAATAGTACAACTTTGTTTCCAAATGTTGATATTAAAGGTGGCATTGCAGTTTCCTATCGAGATTTAAACGAAAATTTTGGCAAAACAGGCGTGTACTGCGCATTTAAAGAGTTGAATAGCATCAAAAGTAAGGTATGGACTACTAGTACGGTAAGTTTTTCACAAGTTATCTTAAATAGAGGTCAATATAGATTTTCAGACAAGGCGTATGAAGAACAACCCGAAGAAATGAAGAAAACATCAGATAGACGAATATCTACTAGTGCTTTTGAGCGAATGCCTTTATTATTTACTGAAGCTAAACCAAATGACAATAATGAATATGTGCAAATGTATGGCAACTGCAAAAATACTAGAGTTGTTAGATGGTTTAGAAAAGATTATTTAGCGCCAATTGATAACTTGTATAAGTACAAAGTTATGTTTCCAAAGGCAAATGGTAGTGGTGCTATTGGTGAAATTTCAAGCACTCCATTAATTGGTACACCGTTGATTGGCGAGCCTATGATGGGATATACGGAAACTTATATTTCAGCAGGACAAACGGATTCTCGTTATGAAGCTGAATCAACTTTCAAATATGTTAAAACAAAGTTTGCGCGTGCGCTATTAGGAGTGTTAAAAGTTACTCAAGATAACACTAAAAAGGTTTGGGAATATGTTCCAATGCAAGATTTTACGGCAAATTCGGATATTGATTGGAGCAAAACTATCCCTGAAATCGACCAACAACTTTATGCAAAATACAATCTAACCGAAGAAGAAATCTCCTTCATCGAATCAATGATTAAACCTATGGAGTAAAAAATGGGAAAAAAGAAAAAAGCTCTAGACTCAAAAGCGCCTGAAATAAGCAAAATAGCGATTAACAAAATAATATATTTCGATAAAGAAACAATAAGAAATATTTTACAACAATATTATAAAGGCTCAAAACAAACCGTAACGAACGAAAAAGATAGCGGGTCTATAAAGTTGGAAAGTAATATTGAAGCTGAAGCTTCAATAAAGATTCCTTTGCCGTTTTTTTCTAGGCTTAAATTCTTATTTTCAAGTAAAATTGCATCAGAGTATATCGCTCAATTTGATAAAACAGTTACTGTAACGTCCACTGAAATTTCTGATTTTGAAAAAGTAAAAGAAGGCTTCACTGAATTTACTAATATTATTGTTTCTGATATCGAAAACTCCGCTACATTTTTTAGAGTGGCAGGAAATTACACTCGAATATTAAAAAGTGGCGTAAAAGATGTTGATACTAAAGAATTTAAGAATGTAATGGAAGGATACGAAGGCTATGACCATTATAAAATAGACGATGAAACATACATAAGGTTTAATTCTACTGCTTTTTTAAGTAATTATAAAAGAAACGACTTGCTTAATTCAAAATTGACTGCATATTGTATTTTTATTGGTAGCTTCCCTAAATCTAGTTTTGATTTTATAGACCAATTAAATAAGATGCAAAATCTAACAACAGTTACTCCAAATCAAACAATAGGCGATATTTATCCCCATATACTTAATGCAGATGTTTCCGAAGAAACAACAAGCGGTCAAGATACCAAAACGGCACCCGAAACGCATATTAAACTCTTTGATGTTGTGTATGCAAGTATAAGCCAAAAGGATGAATAAAACATGAGAACATTTAATGTTGTTATTGGCGCAAAGGCTTATTTTAGCGACAAAACCAAAGATTTGGTTAAACCAACACTATTTTTGGACATAGTAACCCTAAATGATAACTATCACAAAATAGGTAAACCATTTCCCAATAACGAAAAAGCTAAATTACTTATTGTTAGGAATGATAGTTACATTGGTATTACTGAATCGGCTAATGATAGAGTTGGAAATTTAATTCTTGAATTAACTAGTGATGATGCTGTTGTTTGGTTACATAATCCTTCGTCTAATTTATTGTTTTTCTTAAACAGTCTTAAAGATTCTAAAGAAATCAAATTGGATATAGATCGACAAAAGTATGATATTACACGAGATAAAAATAATTATGTAAATGGAATGAGAGCAATCCATCAAATAGTTATCGGTCAAGACAATGCTATTATTGAAACAAGTAAGTCTTTACGTTACTTAACATCCGTTCAAAGGAAAAAACCGTATGTCATAATGCTGTACGGTAATAGCAGTATAGGAAAAACGGAGTTAGTTAAAGCCATCGCTAAAAACTTCTTCGATAATAAGTTTTTAGAAAAACATTTATCAATGTTTAAGAGTAATGTAAATAGTGACTACCTGTTTGGAGATAAGCCCAACAGAAGGAGTATAGGCTTTGATTTGCTTGAACGAGAATCAAATTTAATTTTTTTAGACGAATTTGATAAATGCGCAGAGTTTTTTTATTCCGTGTTTTATACGTTATTTGACAATACCGTCTTTAAGGATGCTGTTTATGAAGTTGATATATCAGGTGCATTAATAATTTTAACTTCAAATTATTCAAACGAAGATGAAATGAAAGAACATTTAGGACTTCCTATATATTATCGAATAGACAAGTTTATTCATTTTGAAGATTTTAGTCAAGAAACCATTTATAAAATTGTATGTAAAGAGTTGGACGATAAATACGAAGAATATAAAGACTATTTCACAAAAGAGGAAGTTTATTCAATTGTTTCGAAACGTATCTTGTCTCAAGGAGAAAATGCACGAACGATAAAAAATAAAATTCAAGCCGTTTTAGAAGAACTACTGTTTAAGGCAATGTTGGAGAGCAAAGAAGACGTGGCTTCTGCGCTTGAAGAAAATTAAAAATTTTTACAAAAATAGGCAGATGTCCAAAAATGTGGGCGTTTGCTTATTGGTTTTTATTCAATTTAATATCTTCCCTATTTAGGCGAGTAGATTTGTTCTACTTGCCTTTTTTGTACCCCAAAAGAAAAATTTTCAAGTTTAGACCGCCACGTTTTGCCCCAAAATCGCCCTTTTAAGTGAGGGGAAAATTTTTACACTAAAAATGAAGATTTTGGCCCCCATAAACGGCAAAAAATAGCCCCTTTATATGGAGAGAAAAAAATTTTTTTAAGAAATTTTGAATTTTGCCTTTACTTTTTGCTCTAAAAAGCCCTTTTAAGTGAAGGGGTAAAATAAATTTAAGAATTTTTTGATTTAGGGGGTACGGTTTTAGTCAAAAATCACCCTTTTAAGTGAAAGACAATTACTAGATAAGGAGGAAAAATAAAAATGAAATTTTATAACTTTATCCACCCGCCATAGGCTTGACTTTTATAAGTGTAGCCCACTACACTTTCGTTTGAAAGTGGTGGGCTCTGCGAGGCGAAAAGACAACCAAAAAATAAAGCGAAAAATACCAAAATCCTAAGCAGGTTAAGAAAACCGCTTAAAAAATTATTTTGTTGCAATTCCACCGCTTTTTCAAAGCAGGTAAAAGGAATTGCCAAAATAGCGCTTTTGACCTAACCAAACAATCGGGAAACCCGATTTTTGCTCTGCTCCCCACTAAAACATAAGGAGGAAATAAATATGTAAAAAAATTTTAGAATTTTATAAAAAAGAGCTTGACTTCTTTCGCAAAAAGTGATATTCGTATTAATACGACAACACACTACAGTTAAGGAGATTTCAAAATGGAAGTTTTGACGTTAGAAGAAGTAATTGAATATCAGCGTTCGCATCCACCCGTTAAACACGTTTACGGCAGATGGGGAAACTTGAAAAAGCAATACCTTATTGACACAGGTAGAGATTGGTTGATTGAAGATTTACCCACCTATCTTCACGGCATTGACAAAGCCGCCGAACAAATTTGGGAAGTTATGAGAGAAAGACTTTTGAAACGTCCCGAATATCAAAAGACGGGAGATTTTATGCACGACGTTAAAATTGAAACGGAAATCAAAACCCGCATTGATGAAGAAATATTAAACGAACTTATTTATGTGGATTAAAGGAGTATCGCTATGGAAAGAAAACAAGACACACCTATTAGAATCAGTCGCAGAGTATACGAAGCAAAGCACAAAGAAGAACGCAAAAAACTGAATAAAGTTTGGGGTACGAGTATTCCCCGCAGGGAAGCAGAAGAAATTGATGCTTTCTTGTTGAGTAAAGGTCTTTCAAAGGTTCATTTGATTATGGCGGGCTATAACGCTTTAAGAGAACAGTTTGAAAAACGCTCGGATAACGTAGAAGGCTAACTACTGCATATAAACCCGTTTGACTTCAAAAGGAGAAGTAATATAGAAATAAGTTTAATGAAATAGGAAGCAAACGTTGTTTTTACTAAGAATATAGCTTCGGGGATTGCCATTGAGAATATATGTTAGGCATCGAAGAAAAACGGAGAAATCCCGATACTCCAACTTTATGGAGGAAATTATATTGCTTAGAAGTGTAAGAAAAGCATTAGAGTTAATTCAAAAAGATGACAAAGACACAGCTGTTACCCTACACGCCATTAGAACTTGGTGTAAAGAAAATAAAGTTAGAAACGTAAAAGTAGGCAATAAAATTTTAGTTGATGTGGAAAGTCTTTTGAATTACATAAATAACGATTAAGGAGGATTATAATGGCTTATTTCAAAATAAGCACGGATAAAAAAGGAAAATTAAAAGCAAAGATACAAGCGCTTGGCAGAGACCCTGAAACAGACAAGCAAAAGGTTTGCTATAAATTAGTCAAAAATGATAACGACCTTACCCCTGCCAAGTTCCATAAATACGTAGAAAAATGTGCCATTGAGTTTGAAGAAGAACTTGCAAAGGCTTACGAACTGAAAACGGACGTTAAGAAATTAAAAGTTTTAACCTTTGACGAACTTGCAACCGAGTGGCTTGAAAGCGTTAAAAAGAATTGGTCGATAAATTACTACTTAAGAGGCATTGGAATTACCAAAAAATTTAGCGACTACTTAAAGAATAATAGACTTTCGGATAAACCTGTAAGCGAGATTACGGTTAGACACGTTCAAATGTTCCTAAACAGTTTTGAGCAGAAAAACGGCAAGCAAGACAACACCGTTTGTCTTAAAAAAGATTTGCCAAAGTCTATAAGTTTTAGAGCGCTCGCAAGAGACGGCGTGATAACCCGTTGCTCGTCTTATGGACTTAAAAAGAAAGGCAATTACATAGTTCGTGAAACGGCACAAAAAATTTGCGAAATTCACAACCTTGATTTTGACGAGTATTTTAAGCCTAACGAACGAAATAAAGGTTATTCAGCCGAAACCATTAAAGGTTATAGAAGATTGCTCAGAACTGTATTTAACGAAGCCGTGCGTTACGATTGGATAACAAAAAATCCCGTATGTGCCACAAAAGTAGGTTCGGGCAATAGCAATTCGTCGCTTCGCCCCGTAAACGAAAAGGAAGTTTATTCAATAGCCGAAGCGCAAGAATTTATGAAGGCGCTTGACGAACTTCCCGAAGATTTGATTTACAAGCGTGTGCCGATAAAGTTTATGTTGCTTACAGGCGTGCGTGCAGGCGAACTTAACGGACTACGATGGTCGGATATTGATTTTGACAAGCAAGTAGTACATATTCGCAGAAATCGGCTTGTGGCGAAAGGTTACGGAATCTATGAAAAAGAACCCAAGACAAAGACTTCCGCGCGAGATATACCCCTTCCAACGCCTTTAATTGACGATTTGAAGGAGTACCGTGAGTGGTTTAGAATTATAGATGATGATTTTGATAGCAACGTGGACGAATACTATTTTGCCGTCAACATCTGCCGTGAACCTGTATATCCACATACAGTTGGCGGTTGGCTGAAAAAGTTTCAAGACGAAAAAGGTTTCAAACGAGTTTGTTGTCACGGGCTACGCCACACGTATTGCAGTTTATTGTTATCGCAAAACGTTCCGTTGCAAACGGTTAGCAAGTATATGGGACATAGCGACTCAACCATTACCTTACAGGTTTACAGTCACTTTATCCCCGACACGCAAGAAAAGGCGTTAAATGCACTAAATAACCTATTTTAGGAATAAAAAATTGGGATACTCACTTGATTGTGGGTATCCCTTGTCTTTTATAACATCCAATATTCTTGTTTCTGTTGCTTGAATATTTCGACTAATTGCTCGTTTATTTCGTGTAATATTCCTATGGTTTCTTCAACAGTTTCGTAATAATATTCAGGTTGAGTATCAACGTATCCTTTGAACAAATCTTCACGGAATAAATGATGAATAACAAAATTTCGTTTTTCGCAAGCTTCAGATAGAAGTTTAAGACCATCTTCCGTAAAGAATTTGACTTTTTCAGCCTGTTCAAGAATTTTTCCTAAAGGGCGCTTTGAAAGTTTTTTATAAAGCGAATTTGCCTTCTTTACCGCTTTGTCATATATTTTTTTAGATAATGGTTTTTCATCGTCAAACTTTTTTAATATTTCATCAAATCCAAGAATATTAGCCAAGTTGTATTCAACCATTTGGGAAAGTTGTACAACAAAGCCTACTTTTGTCCAAAGTAATTCTACTTTTTTCATTGTTTCTTCGGGTATGTTTTGGCTCATAACAGTCTCCTTTATATTATTATAGCATATTAAGAAAAGTATCTCAACTTAATATGTGGGTGGATATAGTGGAATAGTTGAAAATTATTCCAAAAACGACCGATTTTTGCCCTAAAAATAGTAAAAAACCACAAAAAATGTGGTTTTTTTGGTAGTCCCTGCGGGAATCGAACCCACAACTAGCCCTTAGGAGGGGCTTGTTATATCCATTTAACTAAGGAACCAAAATGGATTAAATTTATTTTATTTTTATTCCTAAAATTATTCCTAAAACTTTTTAAGTCTTAAAAAGTGGCTATTTTTACCCGTTTTTACCATAAAAAGCATTGATTTTAGGTATATTAGACGGATAGACCAAGCGTTTAGGAGGCAGCTGCGTTATCCCGTTACGCTACGGAAACGTTTGATAGTATTTTAACACGTATTATCCGAAAAGTCAAGTATAACGATATAGCCGAAACGGATTATTTCCAGTAAAAACATTGCTATTTCTAAAAAGATATGTTATAATATAGTCAAGAATAAAACAAAAAGGTTGGTGAATATTATGCGTAAAAAGGTTTTGATTTTATCAGGAAGTCCGCGCAAGGGCGGGAATTCGGATACGCTGTGTAATGAATTTAACCAAGACAATATAATGCGAACCCGTCTCAAAAGCGTCTTTTTGGCTCTTTTTCACTCGTCGTCATTATAATACGCTAAGTATTATTGCTTCCTCCTTGCAAAAAATATCTCAAAAATACGCCTTTTGAGATGCGAAGCAATTTTTAGTGACGGGTAAATGCGTGATAAAAGACGATATGGCGGAAGTGCTTCAAAAAATGATAGACGCAGACGTACTTGTTTTGGCGAGTCCCGTTTATTTCTATTCCGTTGCGGCACAGTTAAAAACGGTTATCGACAGAACGGTTGCCCGTTGGTTGGAAGTAAAGAACAAAGAGTTCTATTACATAGTAACTGCCGCAGACGAAGAGCTCGCTTCCGCGGAAACGACGGTAGCGTGTTTTAGGGGGTATGCCGACTGCGTGGAAAGCGCAAAAGAAATGGGCGTAATCTACGGCATGGGCGCATACGAAACGGGCGAGATAAAGACGAAAAAGGCTATGCTGGAAGCCTACGAAATGGGTAAAGGCGTATAAATAATTTTATTATCGTGTGGTTTATTTAATGTTACAAGTAATAAAAAATCTCTTTGCGGACTAGCAAAGAGATTTTTTCGTTGGATCGATTGGATTAGTTTTCGGGATAAAGGGGATATTTTTCGCAAAGCGCTTTTACGCGCGCCGCTACTTCGTCTTTGTTATTATCGAAGTCTTTCAAGGTCATGGAAATGAGCTTACCGACTTCTACCAAATCATCTTCCTTGAATCCACGCGTCGTTACGGCAGCCGTACCTACGCGAATACCGCTGGTTACGAACGGTTTTTGCGTATCAAAGGGGATAGCGTTCTTGTTGCAGGTAATACCTACTTCGTCCAAGAGGTGTTCCGCTTCTTTACCCGTATCTACTTTCATGCCCGTAAGGTCAACGAGCATAAGGTGGTTGTCCGTACCGCCCGAAACGAGTTTAAAGCCTTCAGCAAGGAGCGTATCGGCAAGCGCTTTCGCGTTCTTAACCACTTGGTTTGCATACGTCGTGAACGCAGGTTGCAACGCTTCGTGGAAACAAACGGCTTTTGCCGCGATGGTGTGCATAAGCGGACCGCCTTGAATTCCGGGGAAGATAGCTTTATTGATACGCTTTGCAAGTTCTTCGTCGTTGGTCAAAATCAAACCGCCGCGAGGTCCGCGCAACGTTTTATGCGTAGTCGTGGTAACGACGTCCGCGTAGGGAACGGGGGAGGGATGTGCCCCTGCGGCAACCAAGCCCGCAATGTGCGCCATATCCACCATGAGGTATGCGCCTACTTCCTTTGCGATATCCGAGAATTTTTTGAAATCGATTACGCGGGGATACGCCGACGCGCCGGCAAGGATAAGTTTGGGTTTACATTCCAAAGCTAATCTTCTTACTTCTTCATAATCGATAACGTTTTCCGATTCGTTTACACCGTAGGGAACGATATTCCAATATTTACCCGACATATTAACGGGCGAACCGTGGCTTAAATGCCCGCCGTGCGCAAGGTTCATAGAAAGAACCGTATCACCGGGGGTAAGCAAGGCGAAGAATACCGCCATATTCGCTTGCGCGCCCGAATGGGGTTGTACGTTTGCGAAGTTCGCGCCGAACAGTTTCTTTGCGCGTTCGATGGCGATAGATTCCACAACGTCAACGTGTTCGCAACCGCCATAATAGCGTTTGCCGGGATAACCTTCGGCGTACTTGTTGGTAAGCGTCGTGCCGTTGGCTTCCATCACAGTTTCGGAAACGAAGTTTTCCGACGCGATGAGCTCGATTTTGTTTCTCTGTCTGTTCGTTTCGTCGCAAATAGCGTCGAACAGCTCTTTGTCGTTTTGTTGTAAGAGAGTTTTAACGTTCATAATAACATCCTTTAAAAAATTTATTTGTGTATATTGTAGCATGTTTTTCTTGTTATTTCAAGTGTTTGAGCGCAAAAAACGGATTTTCTTGTAAAAAAATGAAAAAAAGATTCGGTGTAAAAAAATAAGGTCGTTTTGTGAAAAACATTTGACAGGGGTATGCGCTTGTGATATAATATACAATGGATTTTAATATGCGGTATTGTAATCTAATGATTATAGATAGCGTATAAAAAGGACGAAGATATGGCTTTTTGGTGTTTTTTGTTGATACTTGTATGCGGCGCAAGCGTGTTTGCTGCGGCGTACGTTTTTCCTATGCTGTTTTTAAAAACTAGGCATATCATTCAAGCGCCCACGGACAGAGGAATTAAAAAGGTCGTGGAAAAGCATGGGCAGAGCATGGTGTTTGAGCCTGCGCTTAAATGGCGGCAATTTATTAAGCAGTACGTTTTGGCGGAGCGGTTCGGGAAAAAAGAACTGATGTGCAAGCTGGATAAAGATATTTCGTATATCTGTTATGAAATCGTATTGTTTAACAACCGCAACAAAGTTTTTGACGTTTTGAAAGTGAAAGATTTAGTGGAAAAGAGCGGTTATACGAAAGTGGTGGAATTGCCCGAAGAAACGTCTTACGTATCGATAGTAGTGGACGAAGTGGATAACGCGACCTTCCCCGATAGTACGGTGAGAAAAGCGAAAGCGGGTAAAATAGCCAAATTCTTGGTGGCGTGCAGTTTTGCGTTGCTCATGGAAATCATGAGCGTAAAGGTCTGCCTTGCCAACATTTTCGGCGGCGTGTTCCGTGAAAGCTTTATCTTAACGGGCGAAAGCGCGTTGATAACGCTTTTGATTGCGGGGATTTTGATTGCGGTAAATATTATATCCGTCGTCATCGCGTTAAGTGTCCGCAACGCAAAAAAATCCGGGTGGAATAGAGCATGAAAGAGAAAGAAACTCGCAGTTACAGCGTAATATCCAAAGGCGAATATTCGTATAAACAAACCAACGAATTTTTGCTTATTGATCGGTTTTTGATTATTCGTAAGAAAAGCCGTAGATTTTTGCTGCTCAATTTCAACAATCTCAGAAACGAAACGCTGACGGGCTTGACGTTGCAAATTGATCAATTCGACGCGCACGGCAATCCTTTGGGCGCGGCAAATAAAACGATTAAAGACTTGGCGTTTAAAAAGGGTAAGTTTATCTTAAAGAATAACGTGGAACTGCACCGCTCGTGTATTGATTTCCGTTTAAAGATCGTACGCGCGGAATACGGCAATTTCGCTTATTGCTTGGGTGAGAACGACGTCTACGTTACGTACGAAAAACGCAAAAAGAAACAGCCTATCGATAGAGAAAGTATCCAAAAAGAAGTGGGCGAAGAGGGCGTTAGCGTGCAACGCCGCAAGTTCGGTATTCCCGCTATCGTGGGCGTAATTTCAGCCGTTACGTTGATTTGCGGGGCGATAGCGTCGGTCGTGCATTTGAACAAATTCAAAGACGACGAAGAATCTTTCTTCCTTAATAATATAGAATACGAGTTCGTAGACCAAGAAGACAGGTCTGCGGACGCGCCCGTGAATATCGTCGGATACGTGGGCTTGGGCGGCGATTCTATCGTGATTCCCAACAGCGTAGACGGACACCCCGTTTATCAAATCGCGGAAGCAGCGTTTATGTACAACGAAATTTTGGAAGAGGTCGTGATTGAAGGCGGCGTACGGATTGGACTCAACGCGTTCCGTGGTTGTACGAATTTGGAAAAGGTGGAAATTAAGGACAACGTTACGATCGGCGCGTATGCGTTTGCCGAATGTTCTTCTTTGCAATCTTTTTCCGCCAACAACTTGGAAGAAATAGGCTTAGGCGCGTTCAATTATTGCGACGCGCTCGCGTCCGTAAAACTCACGGGCGATAAATACAGCGTGTTAGAGCTGGATTCACAGGTATTTGCAAACTGTTCCGCGCTTACGGATATTTACATAGATCAATTCGTCGAATACGAGATGAACGGACGGTATTTCGTCAATACCAAAACGATTGAAAACTTGTATTTAAAGAACTATAACTATTCGCAATACGAAGCGGACACGGGCAAGGGCTTGTCCGCGTTGCTTGGCGAAAGCGCGAAAGTAAAAAATATCACGATTGGCAACATGGACGACGTGCCCGCAAGCTTTGTCAGCGGTTGCGGCTCGGCGTTGGAAACGTTTACGGTAAAAAATTTCCAAGGCACGAAGATAGGCAACGACGCGTTTCAGGGTTGTCCGAAACTGACGACTGTTTCCGTTTCGGGCGGCGTTTCCGCCGTTGGCGACAACGCGTTCAACGGCTGTAAAAAATTGACGAAATTTTCCGTATCGGGCGTGCAAACGATAGGCGAAAATGCCTTTAAAGAAACGGCGATTACGACGTTCGACGCGTCCATGGTTAGCTCGCTTGGTAAATTCGCGTTCGAGCATTGTACCAACCTTACAGACGTAGGCTTTACTTCGTCTACGCCGCTTACGACTATCCCTGAAAGGGCGTTTTCCACTTGTACGGCGTTACAAACGCTAATCGTTCCCGCGGCGGTTACGACGATTGAAGAAGCCGCGTTTTCTGATTGTGCGGGCGTATCACAAGTGCTGTTTACGCAGACGGGCTTGCTGGAAACTATCGGCAAAGAAGCGTTTTACGGTTTGAAATCAATCAAAACGCTGGATTTACCCGACGGGGTAATTTCTATCGGTTCGGGTGCGTTTGCTTCCTGTGTGAATTTACGGTTTTTGTATATTCCCGCTAGCGTGCAAATGATAGCGGAAGACGCGTTGTTGTCTTGTTATAAATTGTACGAAATAGAAAATTTAAGCGACACAAGCGTTTATGCGCTCAACGCATTGCGCGTGTATTCGTCCGCCCACGAAGAGCGTATGCCCCGTCAAAAACAGGGCGATTTTGAATTCGCTTACGCGCGGGACGAATGGTATCTTATCGAATACGACGGCTTGGGCGGTAAAGTGAAACTGCCCGAAAGCGTAGCAGGGGAATACTACCGTATCGTACCGTATATGTTTACCGAAAACGAAACGATTACCCAGCTCACTATTCCCGACGCGGTAACGCGTATCGGTGAAAACGCGTTCGGGAACAGCGGAATTTCTTCCATGCAATTCATAGGCGAGTCGCCGCTCGTGTTGGACGCGAAAGCGTTTGACGGAAACGCGTTTGAGAGCGTGGACTTTGGTGAGCGAGAGATGGAAACGTTGCGTGCGGAACTGTTTGCAAATAGCGAAACGTTAGAAACGGTGGTGCTGTCGCCTAAAACGCTGTACGTTGCCAACGGCGCGTTCGCAAACTGCGGCAAGCTCCAAACGGTAACGCTCCCCAACGGGATTTTGTCTATCGGCTCGGAAGCGTTTATCAACTGTTCGTCGCTGGAAAGCGTACAACTTCCCATGTCGTTAATCGAACTTGGCGCATCGGCGTTTGAAAACTGTACGTCGATAGAAAGCGTTGCGTTCGGCGACAATTTGACTGTGCTTGGCGCACGTGCTTTTTACGGCTGTGAAAGCTTGCAAAACGCGTTCTTGCCTGCGTCGTTGACCGCAATCGCAGCGGAAACGTTTGCTAACTGTGTAGAACTTTCAACCGTGGAATTTGGAAACGGTTTAATGTCGATAGGCTCGTACGCGTTCTTGGGTTGCGAAAAACTTTCGTATATCCTTTTGCCGTCCACGCTTACGTTTATTGATTCGGGCGCGTTTGGGGGATGTAGAGCGTTGCACGAGGTGTGCAATTTAAGTGCGTTGCCCATAACCGTCAACGACGCTGATTACGGCGAGGTTGCTTATAACGCCGTTGTCGTACATACGGCGGCGGGTACGCGTTTGCAAACGGCTACGGTGGACGGGTTGGTGTTTAAGTATGCAACCAACGGCGTTTGCGCGCTGGTGGATTATACGGGCAGCGCAACCAAGCTCACGTTGGATAAAAAATCCGTCAACGGTAGGACGAAGACGTATATCATCGCGCGTTACGCTTTCTGGGGCGACGAGTCGATAAAAACGGTTATCGTTGGCAATGGCGTTACCGATATGCGTTCGCAAGCGTTTGATAACGTGGGTAGTTTAGAAGAGATACGCGTTTCGTCGGGTGTTTCGCTCAATTACGAGGGCGCGTTTAGTAATTGTACGAACCTTAGTAAAATGGTGCTTTCCGCTACGGCGGGCACGGTAACGGGAACTACGTTTTATAATCAATGGGGCTTTAGTATATATTTTGAAGGTACGCAAAGCCAATGGAATAATAATTTCGCTACGAAATGGAATACGCTCAGTTTTGGTATGATTTACATCTACGATAACTGCGCACACCAAGGCGATCAATGGAACTACGACGCAAACAATAACGTGCAAACGCCGTGCAAGGAATATAAATACAGCGTATTAAAGGATGCAACCTGTCGCAGGGAGGGCTCGGGTAAAACGTATTGCAACGATTGCGGATACGAGCATACGGAAATTATCCCTGCATACGGACATTCCTATTCGGACGACGTGTGTACGCGTTGCGGGTATATCAATAATATGCGCGTGACGAGTTATACGCTGAACAATTTCAAAAAGGTATTCACCGTTTCCAATACGTCGAAAACGCCGTTTAGACTGTTTACGAACTACGATTCGATTGAGTCCACGAATAAGACGGCAAACTCTACGGCAACGTTGACGTTCACGGCGAAACAGGATATGACGATATCCTTTACGGCGCGGGTGTACGGCGCGAATACGGGTGCTTTGACGGTGAAAGCAGGAACTTCTACGTCAAAAACGCTGAAAGGCGGTTCGTCGTCGCAATCGCTTTCGTATACGGTGCGCAAAGGTCAAACGTTGACGTTCACGTATACGCAATCGGCGGCGGACGAAAGTGGGTATGCGCAAATCAATAATATGTATATAACTTCTTTAAACGAACCGTATTAAGGGAATAAAGTATGTTGAAACATCAAGAAATAATCAATCAGCTTACAATAGAACAAAAGCTTTCCTTGCTTGCGGATATTTCGGCGCTGGGGGGTATGTCCTTTGAAACGGGCGTATATCTTTCGGAAACGTCCGTGAAAGAAATGAACGCGGCGTCCGTGCAATCGGAATCGTATCCGTCCTTTTCGGGACTTATCAATTCTTGGAACTTGGATTTAGTTTCGCAAGTTTCCGACCGCCTTATGGCGCGCGCGCGCAGAAACGGATATACGATTTTTGATATCCCCAACGCAAACGTAAAAACTACGCCGTATACGAGCGGGTACACGGAAGACCCGTTACTTGCGGGTATGATGTCGGGCGCGTTCGTAACGTCGGGTGCAAGAATGGGCATGAAAACGTGCGTTTCCGATCCCACGCTCACGCAAACGGACGTGGATTATTCGGACGTTGCACCGAATATGCGCGCGATTAAGGAATACTTTGCCAAACCGTTCGATATGCTCGTTAAACGTGGCGTAGGCGCAATGCAAACGTCGGATAAAACGCTTGACGGGGCGTACGAAACGGTCAATTCGTCCATGCTTGCGGATTTTGGAAGTAAAGTTCCGCTCGTGTACGAATGTAAATCCCCGTCCGATACGTTGCAGTTTGCAAGGAGCAGCGACAAGCTTTGCAAAAAAGGTTCGGTTGCAACCTTAAAAGCCGCGCTTGATAAATATAATTTCTTGCAAGAACAGTTTGAAGCGGGCGAGATTACGATTAACGAAGTTGAGGCGGAATGTCGCGACGGCTTGGCGATTAGCCCTGAAAAAATCGACGAAACGTTGGATTTTATCCTGCGCTTTGCCGACGAATGTAAACAGGCGCAATCGAGACCTATGCCAGGCTTTAAAACAGCCGAGGACAGCCTTGCGTTGCGGGCGGCGGAAGAGAGTATAGTTTTGCTCAAAAACGAACAAAACACATTGCCGTTGCGCGGCGGAAACGTTGCACTTATCGGCAGCTTAGCGGAGACTAATAACGGGCGTATCGTCAATTTGCACCGTCAGCTTGGTTCAACGCCCAATAGATTTCAGATTATCGGTTATGCAAAGGGTTACGATATTGAACAAGACCGTAGCGACCATCTAATCCAACAAGCTTGCGATTTGGCAAGAAGGGCGGACGTAGTTTTGTTGGTTCTCGGATATACGGAAGAAGGCGCGCAGCGCGCAAACCGTAACCAAACGAGCAAACTTCCCGCCAATCAGTTGGCGCTTGTAGAGGCGTTGTCGCGGTTGAACAAGAAAATCGTTGCGATTATCGGAGGTAATCGGTACGTAGACGTGAAATTCGATAAAGCCTGTTCGGCGGTGTTACTCGCGCCGCTTGACGGCTCGCGTAGCGCGATGGCGTTACAGCGGATTATTTCGGGCGACGCTTGCCCGTCGGGGAAACTTGCGTATACCTGTTATAATAACGCGGACGAACATTTTCAAGAGCTGCTCAGCTACAAAAACGCGGGCAGGAACAAAGTGGGTACGTTCTACGGATACAGGCATTACGATACGTCGAGATTACGGGTAAAATATCCGTTTGGACACGGGTTGAGTTATACGAAATTTGAGTATTCTAACGCGTCGTGTTCGGCAAGCGGTATACAGGTTACCGTTCGGAATACCGGTTCTTACGCAGGTTCGGAAGTGGTGCAAATCTATATCGGGAAACGCGATTCGGCGTTGATTAGACCGACTAAAGAACTTAAAGCCTTTTTCAAGGTGTATCTTGCGGCGGGACAAAGTACGACCATTTCTATTTCGCCCAAGCAAATGGATTTGGCGGTGTGGGACGAGAAACGCGCGCGATTCGTTACGGAAAACGGTACGTATCAAGTATACATCGGCTCGTCCGTGCGCGATATTCGACAAACGGGCGTAATGTACTACGGCACGGATAAGTTGGAGAAAACGAAAGAAAGGTATTCAGATTATTTACAAAATCGTTCTAATATCTTAGATAAAAAGTATTATTTAGACGTACCGATGAAAATGCCGCTCGACGTGAAGGGCAAATCAAGACGCTTTTTCATCGTTGCAAGTATCGTAATGCTATGTTTGGATATTGTTTACGGGTATTTCAATTACGTGCGTTGGGCGCCGAAAACCTGGTGGATGTATCTCACGGTGGCAGCGCTTAATATCCTGCCCATTACGATAGCGACGATATTGACTGTAAAACGGAAAAAAGAAATAAAAGAGTGTTTGGAAAATAATATGAGCGAAAAACAAAAAAACCGAGAAAAATTAAACGTGGAAGATTTAGCGGACGAAATCCCTTACGAACAACTTTTTGAAGAAGAGTTTACCAAGGTATACGAAGTGGAACAGGAGGTCGCGCAGACGGTAGAAACGGAAGAAAAGACGTTTACAACCGTTCCATTCGATCCCGAATTCACGTTGCCCGTGGTTTGCAAACAGTTTATCACGTTCGCGTTTGAACGGGGCGTAGCGGTGGACGCGGCAACGGCGCGTATGGTATTTTCGGCGTTGTCCTCGTCAAGACTGTTGATTTTGCGCAGCGACGACAGCGAGATGCTGATGAAATTCATTCCCTTATTAAGCGAATATTTCGGTACGGAATTTGCCGTAGATTATTACGGCGAGAATACGGACGGCAACGCGTTGTTTGAACGCAAGGACGGTTACGGGAACGTAGAACTTTCCGCGATTGCAAGAAAGTTGACGAGTGCTACGCCTGCCGACGAAAGTTTGCATACGGCAGTGCTTATGGGCGTGCGTTGCGAAGATATTAAATCTACGTTCGCGCCCGTTATCCGTTATATCGACCAACCCGAACGCGAAACGGAAGTGTTTATAAAAGGCGCGGCAAACGGTTCTTGCGTTTTACCTGAAAACGTTTGGTTTATCGTCACGCTTGCGGACGGGGAAAAGTTTACGGATATTCCTAAATACATTTTGGATATGGCTTGTCTTGTAGACCTTTCGTTGAAATCGGGCGACGCGCGTACGCGTTTAGTTGCGGAAAAAACGGGCGAAGAAGAAAACGGCGAAATGCGTATTGTCGAACAGGAAATCGAACGCGAACGCACGTCCTTTCAATCGCTTGCGTATTCGCAGTTTGCGAAACTTTCGCGAAACGCTTTGCGCGATTACCAAATCGACGAAGTGCTTTGGAAACGCGTTGATAAGACGGAAGAATACGTGCAAAACGCTTGCGGGGAATACCGTATCGAAAACAAGCAATGGCACCGTTTGGAAAAATACGTCGCAACGTATCTTGCAGCGGGAGGCGAGGAAGAAGAAGCGTTGGATTGTGCAATGGCGCAACGCTTAATACCCGCTATGGCGGTAAGCTTGGCTACGGCGAAAAAATCGCCCGAAGAAAAGTTTGCGCACACGCTGGAAAACGTCTTTGGCGAAGGGCACGTCAACCGTTCGGTGAAAGTCGTAAAATCTACAGATTTAAACGTTTAAGGAAGTAAAATATGCAGAAATTGTTGGAGTTAGCATCGTCCAAAACGGCGATATTCGTTTACATAGCAATCGTTGCGGTGATCGTGATTTTGATTATTATGATGACGATGAAAAATGAAGATAAAGCTCCCCGTATCATTTCCACGGGCGTATCACAGCCTACGGGAGCATACCCCGTAGTGGTAGGGAAAGGGAAAGAAAAGGACGATGAAGAAGAAGGTCGTTCGCGTTTTTGTATGCTGTGTACGCTGGATGCGAACCGCGCGCGTTTTCAACGTACGACGTACGACGAAAGTATTACGCTCAAACGGTTTTGCGAAGAGTTTAGAAACTTTGCGTGTAGTAAATTAAAACTGTATTACAGTATCGACGATATTCGCCGCTTTATCGCGGGTTTGACGGTAACGAAGATTATCATTTTGCAAGGTATGTCGGGTACGGGTAAAACGTCGCTTGCGTACGCGTTCGGTGAATTTTTGGATAACAAATCCACGGTCGTGCCCGTACAGCCGATGTGGAAAGAAAGAACGGACCTAGTAGGGTATTACAACGAATTTACGAAACGTTTTAACGAAACGACGTTGTTGCAAAAGATGTACGAGGCAAATTACAGCAAGGATATATACGTAACGATATTAGACGAAATGAACATCGCGCGCGTAGAATATTACTTTGCGGAATTTTTGTCGCTTTTGGAACTACCGAATCCGGATAGACGTTATTTAGACGTGGTATCGGACGAATGGGATAACGATCCTTTGCAATTGAAGGGCGGACGGATAAAACTACCGAATAATATGTGGTTTATCGGAACTGCGAACAACGACGACTCGACGTTTGCGATCTCGGATAAGGTGTACGACAGAGCGATGGTTATGAACTTGGATCAAAAGTCTGAACCGTTCACCGCGCCCAAGACGAAGAGCATACACGTTACGGCGGAAAAGTTTATGAGTCTTGCGGACGAGGCGATGAAAGAATACGCGATAACGAAACGGAATATGCGGCGACTCGAAAAACTGGACGAATACATGATCAAGGTATTCCATATCACGTTCGGTAACCGTATCATGAAACAGATAAAGTCGTATATTCCGGTATACGTAGCGTGTGGCGGGGAAGAGCTGGACGCGCTGGACGATATCTTGGCGAAGAAGGTGCTTAGGAAATTAGAAATGCAAAACCCCGTATATATCCGAAGCGTAGTAGACGGGTTCTGCGATTATTTGGACGAATTGTTCGGCGAGAACAAAATGCAGCTTTGTAAGGAATACGTACAACGCTTGAAGAAGAACGCGTAAGGGCGATTTATGAATAATTTAGACATATTATACCGTGCGCTTATCGATTATCGAAAGAATACGCTGGATAACCGCGAATGTAAAACGCAACGCAAAGCGATCGTATCGGCGGACAACGAAAACGATATCATACAGATAACGCGCAAAAACTGCATAGTGGAAGAAGACTGGATTGAAGCGATTGAAACCGGTCTTGTGTTCGTGGAAAAAGCGATTAAAGAAGAGCGGCAGTTTATTCGTTCCAACGGCGAAGTCGTGCCTATCGAAAAGGTAAAACGCACGTCCAAGGATTCCGTGGAGCATTTGGCGCGCCACAGCAATCTTTTCACGCGTGAGCCTGACGAGGGCGAGGATTTGATTCCCGATCAATTATACACGGTGGAACGTTTGAGCGATTACGCCGTATACGAAAACAGATTTTTGTATATGTTGCTTTGCTATTTGCGTGATTTTATCGGTATGCGGTACGAGAGAATCGTGGAAATGACGAACACGTACAAGGGCAATATGTCCATGCATAAAGATATCGTGGAAAGCAACAGAAAAATTTCCTATGAGATACGCTTGGAGGAAGAACGCAAAAACGACGATTATTTACGCGAACATAACGCTGCACAGGACGCAATCGACAGGATTCTTACCATTTATAAAGCGGTAACCGTTTATTTGAACACGCCGCTTATGGTGGAAGTGGCGAAAACGCCTATGTTAAAACCGCCGATTACGCGTACCAACGTTTTGAAAATGAACCAAAACTTCCGCGGCGCGATGAAACTCTATGAATTTATCGCGGCGTACGATCGCGACGGGTACGAGATCAAAACGGAAACGAAAACGGTATCCCCGTTCGTGGGTACGGTGGGCGATGAAATCGCGGAATCGGTGGAACTTTCCCTGTTCTTAACGTATGAACACGGGCTTGGAATTAAAGATTATTTCAAGGAAAATTACGAACGCGAAGAAGAACGCCGCCGCAGAGCGGAAGCAAAAAAACTCGCGGAACAAATCCGCAATATCAGCCGTCAAATCAAAGAAAGCGGTTTATCGCCCGAAGAATATATCAATATGTTAGAACGGCGTATTCGCGATTTGGAAAAGGAATCGGAGGAACTCGTCGTTGCGCGTAAACTGATCGATAGTATGCAAGCGGAAATCGACCATTTCAAAACGGAACTTCTTCACTCGCAAGACACGGTTCGTTCGCTTGGCGAAGAGATTACACGGCTCAATCAAAAATACGTGGACGATATGAACGCTGCAGAACTGGCGCATTTGGAACACGTGCGGGAAATCAACGCCGAACACGAACAGCGTATGATAGAATTGCAAGACGAGCACGCGGCAAGTATCGTCGCGCTTAACGAAGCGCATATGGACGAAGTGAACGCTATGCAAATGTTGCACGCGGAAGAAGTGGAGGCTTTGAAAGCACAAATCCAAGACGTCGAACGCCAACGTCAAGAAGAATCGGAACGTTACCGCAACGAACTTGCGGCGGTGAAGCAAGAATTTACCGATAGAATGACGGTCATCAACGCCGAACACGAAGAAAGTATGCGTAAGCTTAACGCGCAAATTGAAAGCAACGTAGCGCGTATCAAGGAAATCAACGCGCAGTACGCGAAGTTAGAAGACCAGAAAACGCTTGCCGAAGCGCGCTTGAATGCGCTCCGTTATCAATACGGGTTAATGACGGACAAGGACGATTTTTCCAGCCGAGAAAAGACGGACGAAATCGAACGGCAATACCAAGTCTTTAAGAAATTCTTCAAGACGGAATGGAAAAAGACGAAACAAAAAATCCGCAGTCAAGTCTTTACGGAAGCGAAAGCCAAGGAGCAAGCGGAAAAAGCAGCGAAAAAGACGGGCGGCGTAGCATATCCGCAACCGCCGCAGCCACCTCAACCGCCGCAACAGCCTCAAATGCAGCAGCCGCCACAAATGCCGTTGCAACAACCGCCGCAAGAACAAGCGGGAACGCCAAGCCAACAACCAAGCGAAACGGGGATAGAAAACAAGCATGAAGAGCAATAAGAAAAACAGTAAAACGAAATATATCGTTATGATCGCGCTCGTCGTCATCGTCGGCATTATTTTAGCCGTCGCGTTTTCTGCGTACTTAAATTCCAACGATAAAACGGTCGTTCGTTCGGAAGTAAGCTATTTTATAATCGCTTTGCTTTTGGCGTTGCCCGTGCTTTTACTCTTTCTTTTTATCGCGCTTGCAACGGATAAAAAGGAAGTGAAGATTGAACGTTCCGAGGACGTATTCGGAACAAAATTAGCGCAAACAATGCAGCCTACGAGTGCGTACCCCGTAGTGGTGGGAAAAGTGAAAGAAAAGGACGATGAAGAAGAAGGTCGTTCGCGTTTTTGTATGCTGTGTACGCTGGATGCGAACCGCGCGCGTTTTCAACGGACGACGTACGACGAAAGTATTACGCTCAAACGGTTTTGCGAAGAGTTTAGAAACTTTGCGTGCAGTAAATTAAAGCTGTATTACAGTATCGACGATATTCGTCGCTTTATCGCGGGTTTGACGGTAACGAAGATTATCATCTTGCAAGGTATGTCGGGTACGGGTAAAACGTCGCTTGCGTACGCGCTCGGAGAATTTTTGGATAACAAATCCACGGTCGTGCCCGTACAGCCGATGTGGAAAGAAAGAACGGACCTAGTAGGGTATTACAACGAATTTACGAAACGTTTTAACGAAACG
>SVHY01000020.1 GCA_015055545.1 Clostridiales bacterium | reverse complement strand
ACCGTATTTGCCTTAGGGGACGTGGCAAGGACTTTTCCCTGTACGCCTTTGTCTTTACCGGCAATTACAAGTACGTTATCATTTACTTTTACGTTCATTGTTTTAGTCCTCCTGACAATTACAGTACTTCGGGAGCAAGGGAGATAATCTTCATGTAATCTTTATCTCTCAATTCTCTCGCGATCGGCCCAAAAATACGCGTACCTTTGGGTTGTTTTTGGTTATCGATGATTACTGCGGCATTTTCGTCAAATTTAACGAACGTACCGTCTGCTCTTCTAATACCCTTTGCGCTTCTTACGATGACTGCCTTAACGACGTCGCCTTTCTTTACTGCGCCGCCGGGCGTTGCCGTCTTGACGGACGCTACGATTACGTCGCCGATGTTGCCTGTCTTACGGAAGGAGCCGCCGAGTACTCTGATGCACATGAGCTCTTTTGCGCCGCTGTTGTCGGCTGCTTTGAGTCTCGATTGAGGTTGTATCATAACTTCTTACTCTCCTTTATAATTACTTAGCTTTTTCGACGATTTCAGCAACGCGCCAATTCTTGTCCTTGCTGAGTTTTCTCGTCTCGACGATGCGTACTTTGTCGCCGATTCCACATTCGTTTGCTTCGTCGTGCGCTTTGATACGCTTGGTTTTCGTAATGGTCTTTTTGTAAAGCGGGTGCTTGCTCTTATCGCTGATTTCTACGACAACCGTCTTATCCATCTTATCGGATACGACAAGCCCTACTCTTTCTTTTCTCAAATTTCTTTCCATAATTGCTGTCCTCCGATTTTACGCTTTGAGCTCTCTCGCACGGATTTCCGTGTTTACGCGAGCGATATCTCTCTTGCAGGTTCTAATGGAAACGGGGTTATCAAGCTGACCGGATGCTAAACGGAAACGAAGGTTGAAAAGTTCGCTCTTGAGTTCCGCAAGCTTTTGAACGAGTTCTTCGCTCGTCATTTCTTTCACTTCTTTAGCTTTCATTATTGTTCACCGCCTTCTGCCGTTTCGGTTGCAGCCTCAACGACTTCTTTCTTAACAAACTTGCATTTTACGGGAAGTTTGTGCGCCGCAAGACGCATAGCTTCTCTTGCTACTTCTTCACTCACACCTGCCATTTCGAACATTACGCGGCCGGGTTTAACAACGGCTACCCAATATTCAACCGAACCTTTACCAGAACCCATACGCGTTTCCGCAGGTTTCTTCGTGATAGGCTTGTGGGGGAAGATGTCGATCCATACTTTACCGCCACGCTTGATAAATCTCGTCATAGCGATACGCGCCGCTTCGATTTGGTTGGATTTAATCCAGCCGAGTTCTTCAGACACCAAACCGTATTCGCCGTACGCGATTACGTTACCTTTCGTAGCCTTACCTTTCATCGTACCACGATGTTGTCTACGTCTTTTTACTCTCTTGGGAATTAACATTACTGTTCGCCTCCTTCTACCACAGGCTTTTTAGCAGCTTTGATCACTTCGCCCTTGTAGATCCAGCACTTAACGCCGATCATACCGAACGTGGTGTGCGCTTCCGCAAAGCCGTAATCGATGTCCGCACGAAGCGTTTGAAGGGGAATAGAACCTTCGTGGTATTGTTCGCTTCTTGCGATTTCCGCGCCGTCAAGACGGCCGCTTACCATCATCTTGATGCCTTTAACGCCCGCTCTCATCGAACGGCCGATAGCTTGTTTCATACAACGTCTGAACGACATACGCTTTTCAAGCTGAGCCGCAACGCCTTCCGCAACGAGTTGCGCGTCGCAATCGGGCTTTCTTACTTCCGTAATGTTGATGCTAACCGCTTTGCCGTTCGTGATTTTCGCAAGCTCTTTCTTCATAACTTCTATTTCCGCGCCGCCTTTACCGATGATAACACCGGGACGTGCCGTGTAAACGGTTACGACGATTCTTTGCGCCGCTCTTTCAATCAAGATTTTGCTTACCGCAGCAGCATAATACTTCTTCTTGATGAACGTACGGATTACGTTGTCTTCTTTAAGGAATTTGGAGAATTCTTTCTTATCTGCATACCAGGTGGTGTTCCAACCGTTGATAACGCCGACTCTCAAACCGTGAGGATTAACTTTTTGTCCCATTGTTATACTTCTCCTTCCAATTTCTTAACGTCTAAAATAACAGTGATATGGCTCGTTCTCTTCAAGATTGCATGACCTCTTCCTTTGGAAACGGGTTGCATTCTTTTAAGCATTTGACCGCCGTCTGCGAAACATTCCGCAACGTACAAGTCAGCCTTGTCCATACCCATGTTGTGTTCTGCGTTCGCCGCCGCGGACATCAGAACTTTCTTCACTGCGAGCGCGCTTCCGTTTACGCTGTAATCCAGAATCGCTTTCGCTTCCCTGTAACTCTTCCCACGAATCAAAGCGAGAACCGTTCTCACCTTGTAAGGGGAAACTCTGATATATTTAGCGACTGCATAGGGGCGCTTTTCTCTGTTTTGAGCAACCCTTTCCGTCTTTTTCTTCATATTCGTTGCCATTGTCTATTTCTCCTTATTTGGTGTTGGTCGTTTTCGCCGTGTGGCCGTGGAAGGTACGCGTGGGAGCAAACTCACCGAGCTTGCAGCCGATCATATCTTCCGTAACGTATACGGGTACGTGTTTACGTCCGTCGTATACAGCAATCGTATGCCCAACGAAATCGGGGAAAATGGTAGATGCTCTCGACCAAGTTTTGATAACCTTCTTTTCGTTCGCTTCGTTCATCGCTTGAATTCTGCTCAAAAGCTTTGCTTCGACGTAAGGTCCTTTCTTTACGCTTCTTGACATTTTTCAATCCTCCGATTAGTTAATTCTCTTAAGAATGAACTTGTTGGTTGCATTCTTCTTCTTTCTCGTCTTATAGCCGAGAGCGGGTTTACCCCAAGGAGTCAACGGGCCAGCATGACCGATAGGCGACTTACCTTCACCACCGCCGTGAGGGTGGTCAACAGGGTTCATAACCGAACCTCTAACTTCAGGTCTAAGTCCCAAGTATCTTGCCTTACCTGCTTTACCAAGGGATACGAGTTCGTGGTCAACGTTACCTACCTGACCGATGGTCGCGCGGCACTTTAAGAGAACGTATCTCATTTCGCCGCTGGGCATACGGAGCGTAGCATACTTGCCTTCGACTGCCATGATTTGTGCGGAAATACCGGCACTTCTTGCAATCTGACCGCCCTTGCCCGGGGTAAGTTCGATGTTGTGTACCATCGTACCGACGGGAATGTTTTCAAGGGGCAATGCGTTACCAACTTTGATGTCAGCCGTTACGCCGCTCATTACCTTGTCCCCTACGTTCAGACCAACGGGAGCAAGGATATAGCTCTTCACGCCGTCTGCGTATACAAGGAGCGCAATGTGCGCGCTTCTGTTGGGGTCGTATTGGATGCTTTGCACTGTAGCAGGGATACCGTCTTTAATTCTCTTGAAATCGATGATACGGTATTTTCTGCGGTTGCCGCCGCCGATATGTCTGGTGGTGATTCTGCCCAAGTTGTTGCGACCGCCGCTATGGCGTTGGTCGTGCATCAACGATCTTTCGGGCTTAGCGCCTTTCGTCAAATCGTCATTCGTCAAAACGGTTACGAAACGACGACCTGCGGAAGTCGGTTTATAAGATTTAATAGCCATTTCTTACGTCCTCCTGATTAAGTCAACGAGTCGAAGAATTCAATCGTCTTGCTGTCTTCTTTCAGCGTTACGATCGCCTTCTTACGATCGGGGGTATACCCTTCGTTTCTGCCCATTCTCTTGAGCTTGCCTTTGCAGTTCATGGTGTTCACTTTTGCAACTTGTACGCCGAAAAGCTTTTCAACTGCTTGCTTAATTTCAATCTTGTTTGCGTCTTTCTTTACGTAGAACGTATATCTCTTGGACGCGATACCGTCGTAGCCCTTTTCAGTGAGGACGGGTTTCAAAATAATATCTTCTGCAAACATTACGCGTTGACCTCCTGAATTTTTTCAACAGCAGCCTTCGTCATAACCACTTTGCCGTTTGCTACAACTTCATAGGTGCTAAGTTGTGCTACGGGCAAGGTTGCAAGTTTGGGAAGGTTTGCCGCTGCGCGGATTACGTTCACGTCGTCGTTATCCATAACTACGAGCGCCGTCTTGTTCAAACCGAGCGCTTTTGCGAACGCAGCCATTTCCTTGGTTTTGGGAGCGGAAACTTTGAGTTCGTCTACAACGATAAATTCGCCGTCCGCAACCTTCTTGGAAAGCGCCGAGTAAAGCGCCGCTTTCTTTGCCTTATCGTTCATCTTCTTCGAGAAGTCGCGGGACTTAGGTGCGAACACTACGCCACCCTTAATCCATTGGGGTGCGCGGATAGAACCTTGACGAGCACGACCCGTACCCTTTTGTCTCCAAGGCTTAATACCGCCGCCTCTAACTTCCGTTCTCGTGAGGGTAGACTTCGTACCCTGTCTTTCGTTAGCCAGACGGGTAACGACTGCCTGATGAATCAAAGCTTCTTTATATTCGACGCCGAAAACGTTTTCGTTGAGTTCGATTTCACCGACTTCCGCGCCGCTCATATTCAATACTTTCATAGTAGCCATTTTACGTCACTCTCCTTATTTGCTCTTCACGCTGTCCGATACGGTAACGATGCTGCCTTTCGGACCGGGGATAGCGCCCTTGATGAGAAGTACGTTTCTGTTCATGTCAACCTTAACGATTTCAAGGTTTTGGATCGTAACGTTCTCCACACCGTATTGACCGGCGAGGTGCTTATTTTTAAACACTCTCGAAGGTGCGCTGATGGAACCCATAGAACCGGGTTCTCTGTGTACGGGACCCGTACCGTGCGTCATCTTCAATCTTTGTTGATTCCATCTCTTGATAACGCCCGTGAAACCGTGACCTTTCGTCACGCCCGATACGTCTACTTTGTCGCCCGCTGCGAACACGTCCGCTTTCAGCTCTGCGCCTACTTCGTACGTTTCTGCGTTTGCCACTCTGATCTCTTTGAGTACCTTGTGGGGTTTAACGCCCGCTTTCTTGTACTGTCCGAGTTCGGGTTTCGTAAGCGCCTTTTCGCTCGTTTCGATGAAACCGAGTTTAAGCGCCGCGTACCCGTCGTTTGCCACCGTCTTTACCTGAACTACGGGGCAGGGACCTGCTTCTACTACCGTGACGGGAATTACCTTTCCGTCTTCTGCAAAGAGTTGGGTCATACCAACCTTGCGACCGATGATTGCTTTATTCATTGATAAAGTTCACTCCTTTAAAAAATTTATTCTCGAATACCTTGTAAAGTATTTCTCGGCTGATTGTTGATTAGAGCTTGATTTTGATATCCACGCCAGCGGGCAAGTGAATGGAATCAAGCAACTTCGCGTTCGGCGAATAGATATCGATAATTCTCTTATACGTTCTCATTTCGAACTGTTCGCGCGAATCCTTATCTTTGTGGGGGGAACGAAGAATCGTTACGATTTCTCTTTCCGTGGGAAGGGGGATAGGACCGGAGATTTTTGCTCCGCTCTTTTTCATCGTTTCAACGATACGGCTTGCCGCTTCGTCAACGAGTTCGTGGTCGTACGCCGCCAACTTAATTCTGATCTTTTGAACTGCCATTTTTCTGTACTCCTTTTACCTTTTATACTAACTTTTTATTTACCGTGTCAACTCATCCGTGTGTATCGAGGTCATCCGCAAAATAAAAACTCTCGTAGTTCAGCCGAGCGTTTCCGCAAAGCCTCGGTTAGTCGCAGGAATCTAAGTCCCACTTTTGTCAACGGAAATTATCTGTCAAGGGGCTTTTTCCTTGAAATTTCAGTAACTTCCCGCATCAACCCATACACCGCATTTTCACACAGCCTATCTATCATATCAAATTTATCAAAGCATGTCAAGCGTTTGAACGAAAAATTTTTAAATTTTTTTAAATTTTTTCAAAAAAAGGAATATTTTTCTTTTACGCGGCATATTTTACTTCCTTATTATATATACGCGTACGCGCGCGTAAAGCAAAAAGGACGCAAAAACGCCCTTTATTTGCTAAATATCGCTTTTTTTATTGCTTTTTCTCTTTGGCTCTTGCCTTTGCGCGCAATTCACTATCCAAAATACGCTTACGAATACGCAAAGACTTGGGCGTAACCTCTAACAATTCGTCGTCGGCAATAAATTCCAAACATTCTTCCAAGCTCATTTTAGAAACGGGAATAAGCGTCAACGCGTCGTCGCTACTCGAAGAACGGGTATTCGTCAAATGCTTGGTTTTACAAACGTTGACGTTGATGTCGTCGGAAAGGTTGGTATACCCAACGACCATACCTTGATACACGGGCGTGCCGGGCGTAACGAACAAATTCCCTCTGCCCTGCGCGTTGAACAAGCCGTACGCCACCGCTTCACCCGTTTCATGCGCAACGAGCGAACCCGTATTACGGCGTTGCATATCCCCTTTGTACGGTTCGTAGGAATAGAAGATAGTGTTCATAATCCCCTGTCCTTTCGTATCCGTCAAGAACTCGCTCTTATACCCGAAAAGCCCACGCGACGGAACGGTAAATTCCAAACGCATACGGTTGCCAATTGCCGTCATTTGCACAAGCGACCCTTTTCTGTTGCCCATCGCCGAAAAGACGGGGCCCGTCATATCCTCGGGTACGTCGGCAACGAACCGTTCAATGGGTTCGTGGCGCACACCGTCAATTTCTTTATATAACACTTTGGGAGTGGAAACTTGGAATTCATACCCCTCTCTTCTCATCGTTTCAATGAGAATGGAAAGGTGCATTTCTCCACGCCCACAAACGCGGAAACTGTCCGCAAAATCGGTATCCGAAACGCGCAAGGACACGTCGCGGAGCAATTCTTTATACAATCTATCGCGGAGCTGGCGGGTAGTAACGAACTTCCCTTCCTTGCCCGCAAACGGACTGTCGTTAACGGAGAAGGTCATCTCCACCGTCGGGTCTTCGATTTTTACAAACTGCACAGGTTCAACCTTGGTCGGTTCGCACACCGTATCGCCGATATTCAAACCGTCAATACCCGAGAACACGACAATATCCCCAGCCTTTGCCGACGGTACGGAAACACGTTCCAAGCCCTCGATTTGATAAAGATTGACGATTTTGCAATTCGTCCGAACCTTGGAATCGTTAAAATTACAAATAGAAACGGGTTCGTTCGCGCGAATCACACCCCGTTCAATGCGCCCGATACCGATACGTCCGACGAATTCGTTGTAATCGATACACGAAACGAGCAACTGCCCCGCGCCGTCCACGTCCATATCCATAGGCGGAATGGTTTCTAAAATCGTATCGAACAACGGGTTCAAGTTTTCTTCCTGCTTATCAGGCGTAAGCGACGCCGTACCCTCTCTTCCGCAACAGTACACGATAGGACTGTCCAGCTGCTCGTCCGTCGCGTCCAAATCCATCATCAAAAGTTGCATTTCTTCCACAACTTCGTCAATACGCGCGTCGGGTCTATCTACTTTATTGATAACGATAATCGTTTTCAAGCCGAGCGCCAACGCCTTTTGCATAACGAACCGCGTTTGCGGCAAAGGACCTTCCGCCGAATCGACGAGAATAATCGCGCCGTTTACCATTTTCAAAACGCGTTCTACTTCCCCCGAAAAGTCTGCGTGCCCCGGGGTATCGATGATATTAATTTTCACGCCCTTATAATGCGCCGACGTATTCTTTGCTAAAATGGTAATACCGCGTTCTTTTTCCAAATCACCAGAATCCATTACCCTGTCTTGTACCTGTTGATTATCACGGAACACCCCGCCTTGCGCCAACATTTCGTTGACGAGCGTCGTTTTACCGTGGTCTACGTGCGCAATGATAGCTACGTTTCTCAAATCTTCTCTAATCACTTGTATATTCTCCGTTTGATTTTTAACCAAATTAATATAATCCGCACCCGATTTTCAGTAGCGAGATTTTGCGCTATACCGCATTAAAAACCTTATCCGACATTAAAATTCGACTACTGAAAATTGCGAGCACGCAAAAGAGCGTATTTTTAGGTGATTTTTGTGGAGCGCGGGTGTAGGCGTATTGAACATACGGCAAAACCGCGCTCCGCGAAAAGCGACAAAAAGACTCCTTTTGCGCGGGTTCGAATTATATTGGTTTGGTTAACCACATTATTTTAATACTTTTGCTTGCAAATAGCAAGAAAAAAAGCATACGTGCGACAAGTTTTTTCTCAAATCCGCAAAAAAATTTCCGCAACGGCGGAAATTTATTGGTGATGTAACAATCAACGTTTGATTCGCAATTTTCACAACGGTTTTACGACATTATTTTTATAAGTCGTAAACCGAATGGTATATCCGTTATCTTCTATGGTTTCGCTTTCATAAACGCAAAGGAAATTTTCGTCTTTATCCAAATTCGGAAAGAACACTTCCGCGCCGCCGTCCGCATCTACTTTCGTAACGAGCGCTTCGTGGCAATAGGGTAACAGTTCTCTATAAATCGAGCCGCCGCCGATAACGAAAATATCTTCGTTTTCACGCTTTTTCATTTCCGCTTTCAATGCGTCCATATCCCGTACAAAAACACATTCATCGCATACATGCCCCCTTGAAAGCACGATATTCACGCGGTTTTTGAGCGGTTTCCCGTTAGGGAAAGAACGGAGCGTATTCCCGCCCATTACGACGGTATGTCCCATCGTCGTTTCGCGGAAGAATTTCATATCCTTGGGCAGGGAAAACATCATATCATTGTTCTTCCCTATCCCCCATTTTTTGTCTGCGTGTACGATTGCTCGAATCATATTGCCACCGGTATTTTTTTATCTAATTTTTCGTATTCGTAATCCACGAGCTCAAAGCTGTCCACCGTGAAATCGTAGAAATTCGTAATGCTCTTATCCACGATCAGCTTGGGCGCGGCGTGGCGGGGTTTAGACAACACTTCTTTCACGAGCGGAATATGCCGATCGTAAATATGCGCGTCGGCAATCACGTGCACCAGTTCGCCCGCTTTCAAGCCCGAAACCTGCGCAAGCATAATCAATAAAACGGCGTATTGCACGACGTTCCAGTTATTCGCCGTGAGCATGTCGTTAGAGCGTTGGTTCAAAATTCCGTTGAGCGTATCGCCCGTCACGTTGAACGTCATTGAATAGGCGCAAGGATATAAATTCATTTCGTGCAAGTCTTGGAAATTATAAATATTCGTCATAATACGACGGCTTGCGGGGTTATGTTTCAAATCGTACAACACCCTATCCACTTGGTCGAATTCGCCTTCCTTGTATTTATGCTTCACTCCCAGCTGATAACCGTACGCCTTGCCGATACTGCCCGTTTCGTCCGCCCAGCTATCCCAGATATGCGAATTTAAATCGTGGATATTGTTGCTCTTTTTTTGCCAAATCCAAAGCAGCTCGTCCACGCACGATTTAAACGCCGTGCGACGGAGCGTAAGAATAGGAAATTCTTCTTGCAGATTGTAACGGTTGACCACGCCGAATTTTTTCACGGTGTGCGCGGGCGTACCGTCTTCCCATTTCGGGCGTACGTCTAAATGCGTATCCCAAAACCCGTTTTCGATAATATCCGTCATATTTTGCGCAAAAATCTCGTCAGCCTTACTCATTTCAATTTTCTCCTATGCTTTCTATATAAAAACTCACGGGACGAAACCCGTCGTTGCAGGAAATCATCGCCGATTTCTCGTTTTTCATCCACCCGTCGTAAAAATTCCCGCCGCCGCTTGCAAGCGTTTCCACGAAAAAGCGCATACTCTCCCACGCACTCTCGCAAAGCCCTTGCGGTTTTTGCCCGCCTTTCGATATAAAAACCTGCCCTTCTTCCAAATCGCAAGCATGCGAAATAGGATTTTCATACTTTTCCGACAAATCTTTATACCACGTTTTTCGCATTACGGTAATTTTACAATCCATAGTCATAAGTATAACATATTTTCGCGTATTCGTCAACGGTTTGCGCTTTTTTTAGAAAATTTTAGGAAAAACAAAATCTTTTTTTCGTTTATTTTTCCAAAAAGTTGACAAACGCAAAAAAAACGGGTATTATATATAAGGATAAAAAATAATAACCTTTAAGGAGATTTTTCAATATGAACAAGAAAACCGTAAAAGACGTAGACGTTAAAGGCAAAAAAGTCCTTGTTAGATGCGACTTCAACGTGCCGATGAAAGACGGCGCTATCACCGACGAAAACCGTATCGTCGGCGCACTTCCCACCATCAAATACTTGATGGAACAAGGCGCGAAAGTCGTACTTTGCTCGCACATGGGTAAGCCCCACAACGTTTTCGATGCAAAACTCGAACTCAACAAAAAGGAAAAGGCTAAAGTTGCAGCTCTTCCCGAATCAGAACAAGCTGCGGCAACGGAAGAATTTTTAGAAAAGGCGAAAAAAGACGTGAAGAAACTCACGCTCGCGCCCGTAGCGGCAAGATTGAACGAACTTTTGGACAACAAAGTTACGTTCGCAACCGACGTTATCGGCGAAGACGCGAAAGCGAAAGTAGCCGCTTGCAAGGAAGGCGAATGCGTGCTTTTAGAAAACTTGCGTTTCCATAAGGGCGAAGAAAAGAAAGCACCCGAATTTATGCAAGCGCTTGCAAGCTATTGTGAAGTATACGTAAACGACGCGTTCGGTACGGCGCACCGCTCCCACTCTTCCACGGCTGGTATCGTAGAAGAAGGCTTGGTAAAGACGGCGGCTTGCGGTTTCCTTATCGAAAAAGAACTTTCCGTTATGGCTGATACGCTTGAAAACCCCGAACACCCCTTCGTTGCAATCCTTGGCGGCGCAAAGGTAGCGGACAAGCTCAACGTTATTTCCAACTTGCTTGAAAAATGCGACACGCTCGTTATCGGCGGCGGTATGGCGTATACGTTTATCAAAGCGCAAGGCGGCAACATCGGTTTGTCGCTCGTTGACGACGAAAAAATCGCGTACTGCGCGGACATGCTCAAAAAAGCGGAATCTCTCGGCAAGACGATTTTGCTCCCCGTAGACACGGTTGCGGCGAAATCTTTCCCCAACCCTATCGACGCACCTATCGAAACGACGGTGGTAGCGTCCAACGCAATCCCCGACGACATGATGGGTCTTGACATCGGTCCTGAAACGAAAGAACTGTTCGCAAAGACGGTTGCGGGCGCGAAAGCGGTAATTTGGAACGGACCTATGGGCGTATTTGAAAACCCCATTTTAGCAGAAGGTACGAAAGCGGTTGCGGCGGCGCTTGCAAGCGTACACGGCAAAGCAACGACAATCATCGGCGGCGGCGACAGCGCGGCGGCTGTACAAGTACTCGGTTATGCAGACAAGATGACGCACATCTCCACGGGTGGCGGCGCGTCGCTTGAACTGTTTGAAGGCAAAGTCCTTCCCGGCATCGCTTGCTTGAACGATAAATAAGAAAAAAATCATTTGGGGCGACTATGTCGCCCCAGCATTACGAAAAAAAGGAGAAACTATTATTATGCGTAAACCTATTATTGCAGGAAACTGGAAAATGAACAACACCGCCTCCGAAGGCGTAGCCCTTGTCAATGCGATTGCGCCCCTCGTAACGGAAGCAAACTGCGACGTCGTCGTATGCGTACCCGCTATTGATATCCCCGTTGTAAGCGCGGCTTTGAAAGGCACGAACATCAAACTCGGTGCGGAAAACGTACACTTTGCGGAAAAAGGCGCGTACACGGGTGAAATCTCTGCGGCTATGCTCCTTGAATACGGCGTAGAATACGTTATCATCGGACATAGCGAACGCCGTCAATACTTCGGCGAAACGGACGAAACGGTGAACAAACGTACGCTCACCGCGCTCAAAGCAGGTTTAACCCCTATCGTATGTATCGGCGAAAGCTTGGAAGAAAGAGAAACGGGCAAAACGGAAGAAGTGCTTGCTACGCAAATCAAAAACGGTTTGAAAGATATCGAAGACATTAAACAAGTGGTTATCGCTTACGAACCCGTTTGGGCTATCGGCACGGGCAAAACGGCTACGGCAGATCAAGCCAACGAAACGATTGCGTATATCCGTAAAACGATCGGCGAAATGTTCTGTCCCAAATGCGCGGAAAAAGTTCGTATCCAATACGGCGGCAGCATGAACGCAGGCAACTGCAAAGAATTGATGGCGAAAGAAGAAATCGACGGCGGTCTTATCGGCGGCGCGTCGCTCAAAGCCCCCGACTTTGCGGCAATCGTAAACTTTGATAAGTAAATGAATTGCCCCTACGGGCGTGAATTGCAATTGTCAATCGCATGAATTGAACGCTTTGCGTTCGTGAATAGACGGCTTTGCCGTCATTGTGGAAATATTACAATCATGCAAAGCAGTGCTTTGCAATTCATGCACAAAGTGCAATTTATGAAATTTATTTCAATTCATGCAAGCTTTGCTTGCAATTCATTTTCAGGAGTAAATTATGAAAAGACCTTATGCAATTATTATCATGGACGGCTACGGCATCAACCCGTCGCCCGTTGGCAACGCTATCGTAAAAGACGGCAGCAAATACGTCAATCAGTTAAAAACCGAATACCCCTCCGCTCAGCTTGGCGCAAGCGGTATGTCGGTTGGACTTCCCGACGGTCAAATGGGCAACAGCGAAGTTGGACATCTCAATATCGGTGCAGGCCGTATCGTGTATCAAGACTTGACCAAAATCACGAAAGATATTAGAAACGGCGAATTTTTCAAAAACGCCGAACTGCTCCGCGCTATGCACACGGCGAAAAAGAACGGTAAGAAATTACACTTGTACGGGCTCGTTTCCACGGGCGGCGTACACAGCCACACCGAACACCTTTACGCGCTTGTTGAAATGGCGAAAAAGGAAGGTTTGGACAACGTGTATATCCACGCGTTCACCGACGGTCGCGACGTAGCCCCCACTTCGGGCGCAAGCTTTTTAAAAGACTTGCAAGCCAAGCTCGACGAACTCAGCTTCGGTAAGATCGCGTCCGTTTCGGGCAGATATTACGCTATGGACCGCGACAACAACTGGGATAGAGAAGAAAAGGCGTACGATATGTTAACACTCGGCACGGGCGTACAGTTTGAAGGCAGCGCAGAAGCCGCGGCAAACGCGTCCTATCTTAGCGGCGTAACGGACGAATTTATCCTGCCCACCAACTTGACCGAAAACGGCAAACCCGTTGCGCTTATCGAAAAGAACGACAGCATTATCTGCTTCAACTTCCGCCCCGACAGAGCGCGCCAAATTTCGAGAATGTTCTCACAAGAGAAATTCCCGTTCGTAGACTCCAAAACGGGCGCAACGCTCGGTTTTGAGAGAAAAACGGGATTCCTTGCCCCCTGCTACGTGGGTTTTGCGGTATACGATTCCTCGTTTGAAAACGTCGGCGTGGCGTTCCCGCCCGACGAAATCACGAACACCCTGCCCCAATATATCGCGTCGCTTGGTATGAAACAACTGCACATCGCGGAAACGGAAAAATACGCGCACGTAACCTTCTTCTTCAACGCGAAGTTAGAAGCGCCCGTAGACGGCGAAACGCGTATCGTAATCCCCTCCCCGAAAGTAGCAACCTACGATTTACAACCGGAAATGAGCGCATATCCCGTTACCGAAAAGGTTTTGGAAGAACTCGATAAAGGTATTTACGACGTAGTCATTTTGAACTTTGCCAACTGCGACATGGTCGGACATACGGGTATCATGGACGCGGCAGTTAAAGCCGTTCACACGGTGGACGAATGTGTGAAGAAAGTAACGGATAAAATCTTGGCGATGGGCGGTAGCGCACTCGTTACGGCAGACCACGGCAACGCCGACCAAATGCTGGCTGACGACGGCGTAGGCGCGTTCACGCAACACACGACCTTCCCCGTACCCGTTATTTTGGTATCGGAAGAATACAAAAACGCTACGCTCCGTAACGACGGCGTGCTTGCCGACCTTGCTCCCACCCTGCTCGACATGATGAACGTAGCACAACCCAAAGAAATGACGGGTAAATCGTTAATTAAGCGATAAAAACGCGTGAAAATGAAAATTTTTCTAAAAAACGCTTAAAAAAAGTTGCGATATTTGCGATTGTGTGGTATAATCTATATCGTATTTTGAGAAAAACGCAAAAGGATTAAAAAGAATATGTTACAATTATTCAATTTATTAGTTCCCGTAAACGGAGAATCTTCTTATAAATTATACATGACGTTAAGCGTCGTCATGATCGTTTTAATGGGCGTAGCCGCTCTCACCGCGATTATTTTGGTTTTAATGCAACCGAGCAATTCCAGCGGTATCGACGCGCTCGGCGGTTCAAGCGAAACGTTCTTTGGCAAAAACAAAGGCAAATCGATTGAAGCGAAAATGAAGAAATGGACGTGGATTTGTTTGACCGTTCTTATCATTTTCTCGATTGCTTTCTATATCTTGCAACTCGAATCCATTTGGACCTAAGAAAAAACGAACTCTTCGGCGGCTTACCTTTTTAAGCCGCCTTTTTTATTCCCGTTACATATTCGGGAGGTGATTCCATTGAGTGTAAAAGAAAAAATTTACGAACGGTTTTTAGACGGCTCGCTTGCCCAAAAAGACCTCGTTCAAATTTGTAAAATTTTAGAAATCCCCTATCGCGAGAAAAACCGACTGTTTCCGATTTTGCGCGAGCTTTGCGACGAGAATAAAATTTTCGCCGTAGACGGCGTATACGGCACGAGCGAGCAGTTAGGGCTTATCCAAGGCACGGTTACGGGCAACGAACGCGGTTTTGCCTTTTTAACGCCCAAGGATAATGCGCGCTTTGAAAACGATTTATTTATCCCTAAAAAGAACTTACACGGCGCGTTGCATGGCGATACGGTACTCGCCGCAAAATTGCAAACGTACGGCGACGAAGTACAGGTCGTACAAATCGTAAGCCGTGGCTATACGCAAATCGTCGGCACGTTTCGCAGAGATCGGCGCGCGGGCTATCTTATCCCCGACGAAAAGAAATTTTCCTCGGATATTTATATCCCTTTATCTGAATGTTCGCATATCAAAAACGGCGTAAAAGCGGTTGCAAAAATCACCGATTATCCCTACGGCAAATCCCCAAGCGGCGAAATCATCGAAGTACTTGGCGACGAAGACGACTTTTTCGCGGAAGAACTGTCCATTATCCGTTCTTACGAACTGTACGAAACGTTCCCCGCGCACGTTGAAAAGGACGCCGATCGCCACGAGCGCCGCGGAATCAAAAGCGACGACCTGCAAGGCAGAACGGATTTTAGGGACGAGCGTATCGTTACCATCGACGGCGAAGACACGCGCGATATCGACGACGCGATATCCTTAAAAATGGAAAACGGCGAATACGTGTTAGGCGTGCATATCGCAGACGTTTCCCATTACGTTACCCACCGCAGTCCTTTGGACGACGAGGCGTATAAACGCGGCACGAGCGTTTATTTTCCCGACCGCGTTTTACCCATGCTCCCCCGCGCGCTTTCCAATGGGATATGTTCGTTAAACGAAAACGAAGACCGACTCGCGCTTTCCTGTATTATGCGTATCGACGAAAAAGGGAACGTAAAGGGAAGTGAAATCGTGGAAAGCGTTATCCGTTCCGCGCATAAAATGACGTATACGGAAGTGAGCGCAATATTAGACGGCGATAAGCAAACCTCTGAAAAATACGCCGACGTTTTAGACATGGTACGGCTCTTTACCGATTTAACCCATATTTTGCAAGCCAAGCGCGAGAAGAAAGGCAGCGTAACGCTGGAAGTAAAGGAAACGAAAATTTTCTTTAATAAAGAGAACTATGAAATCACAATCCCCGACTACGACCGCCCCTTTTCCTATCAGATTATCGAAGCGTTTATGGTGCTTGCCAACGAAACGGTAGCGGAATATATGCAGTCTATCGACGCGCCGTTCATCTACCGTATCCACGAAAAACCGAACGAAGAAAAAGCAACGGCGTTCCGCGCGTTTTTAACGTCGCTCGGTGTTAAGAACCGTTTCAACGTTACGGATATTAAACCGTACGATTATAAAAACGTCTTAAACGCGGCAAAGGACACACCCTATTATTCGGTGGTCAACCGCGTTATGCTGCGCTCCATGCAAAAGGCGCGTTATGCCAGCGAAAACGTCGGGCACTTCGGATTAGCAAGCGATTGTTATTGTCATTTCACTTCCCCTATCCGCCGTTATCCCGATTTATGTATCCACCGTATTATTAAAGAAATTTTGCACGGCGGTTACGAGCAGGCGCAAATTCGCTACGGTGATTTCGTAGACAGCGCGGCTGCGCAATCGTCCGCGCAAGAACGCAAAGCCACCGACGCCGAACGCGACGTGGACGATTTATACAAAACCATGTATATGAACGAACGCATAGGCGAGAAATACCAAGCCGTTATTTCTGGCGTAACTAGTTTTGGGATTTTTGCCGAACTCGACAACACCATTGAAGGCTTTATCCCCGTACACACGCTCTACGGCGAATACGAATTTGACAAAGACAGGTTCACACTCATAGGCAGAACAGACAAATTCACCTTAGGCGAACGCTTGGAAGTGGAAGTAACGGACGTCAATTTTGAACGGCGCAGAACGGAACTCAAATTATTACGAAAACTACCGACGGAGAACGACGTATGAAAATCATCGCAACGAATAAAAACGCATCGTTTGAATATTTTATCGAAGAAAAATACGAAGCAGGCATCGTATTGCAAGGCAACGAAATCAAGTCTTTGCGCCTTGGCAACGTAAACATGAACGACAGTTTTTGCTTTTTACGCGAGGGCGAAGTTTGCGTAAAAAACATGCATATCGCGCTGTATGAAAAATCGGACGGCTTTTCTACCCGCGACACCCGTAGGGATAGAAAATTATTGCTCCACAACCACGAAATCGCGAAAATAGCAGGTAAAATCAACCGCCAAGGCTATACGTTAGTACCCTTGAAATTATATTTCAAAGACTCGCTCGTGAAAATTGAAGTCGCGCTTTGTCGCGGCAAGCACACGTACGATAAAAAGCAAACGATCGCCGAACGCGACACCAAACGCGCCGTCGAACGTGAGATCAAAAACGCAGGCTTTTAAGCCCGCGTTTTTTCATAATCCGTAAAATCCGCGTTGCCGCGTTTGCACTAAATGATATTCTTTCGCTATTTCAAAATCAAACGCGGCGGGGCTTTGCGACGACGAAAAAGCAAGATCTCCCGAAACGTCGGCAATCATACACACACCGTCGCCGCAAAAGAATATCGGTACGCCGAAACAATAACCATACGCACGAACGAGCGACGAATGTACGGGCGCAACCCGCCCAAACGGACAAACGATAAAATCACTACCACACACCGCAAGCGATTTAAGCGTTTCAGGGAACGCCAAATCATCCGCCACCACAACGCCCATTTTTCCTACGCTCGTATCATACACCCGTAGCGTTGCTCCGCTCGCTACGTCCCCGTCTACTGCGTGTAAAGCATCGGAAACGCCGATAAGCCGCCCCTGTTCAGCAACGATAGCCGATTTACGTTTATGCCCGCGCGCGTTGGTAATACACCCGCAAACCACCACGCATTTTTGCTGTTTGGAAAGCGTAGCCACGTCCTCAAAACATCGCGTTTCGCCTTTGAGTTCGCGTTCGTACGCCACTTCGCCAAGTCCGTTAAACCCGAACAACAGCACGGACGGATTTTCTTCTCCGTCCGCCCTTTCGTTTTGCGCTTTTTTATACGCCCCAAGCGTATTCTTACAAACAAACCCAACCCGCATAACACGCCTCCCATTTATTATACTGCAAACGCGTATAAATGGTTACAATCCACCTCAAAAAAAACATATACTGTATTAAACTAAATTAAAAGAGTTATACTAATATACGGAGGGCGCATTATGTTTTGGATCGGATTATCGGTAGGGATACTTATCGGCGGCAATATCGGTTTCGTGCTTATCACGCTTTTAAAAATCAATAAACGGCAGTAAAAAACGCTCACCGTCAAGTGAGCGTTTTTCTTTTATTTGCTATATTTTTCTACGATTGCTTGCATTTGCGGTAATTTCCGTTCCATATCCCGCGTCAACTCCAAATGACACGCCGCGCGCGCCAAGTTCTGATCGGGGTAATGCACGCGGAAATACTTATCGCCGTCTAAATAATCGGTCAAGAACCGCACGCCACATTCCGCGGTCATGGCAAGCGCACCGAACGCAAGCGATTTCTTTTCCGCCGCCGTCAGCATATCGCCTATGCCTTCCATAAACCCACGCGTAAACGCTTCGTACTTATCCAAATCCACGGCAACCTTGGACAAATCCCTTTCGTCTTCGTCCACCGTAGACGCCGCCACGCGAATAGCGTCCCCAAAATCGAACGCCACAAGCCCGGGCATAACCGTATCCAAATCAATAACGGACAAATACTCGTGCGTTTGTTCGTCAAACAAAACGTTGCTCGTTTTCGTATCGTTATGCGTAACGCGGAGCGGTAAAACGCCCTGCCGTTGCTGTCTGTACGGATAGGTCGCAAGCTCTTCCAAATCCTTATATCCCTCAATCACGTCGCGCACGCTTTCCACGCGCCCCGCAGCGTTGCGTTCCACAGCCTTATCCAAATCACGGTATCTATTCACCGTGTTATGGAAATGCGGGATTACGATATGTAAATCTTTCACGGGAAAATCCGCAAGATAGGTTTGGAATTTCCCAAACGCTTTCCCCGATTCTTCGATAATATTCAAATCCTCCGTCTGCGTAAACGACTCCGAACCGTCGATATACCGACAGCACCGCCAAAACCCGCCGTCGGGCAATACCGTGTAATATTTCCCGTCCTCCGTATGCGAATAATGCAATACGTTGCGTTTTGCCGTAACCCCCGTCGCCTTAATCTTCGCACGGATATACTCGGTAACAGCCGCAATATTATCCATCATCGCAACAGGATCTTTGAATACGTAGGTATTCACCTTTTGCACGATATAATCCTTAATTTCCCCGTCGCGGAAGAAAAACACTTGATACGTGCAGTTAATGTGTCCGTTCTCGATTACTTTATACGAACGGTATTCCCCGCCGATACCAAACCGCGAACACACTTCCAAAATTTGGCTTTCTTCTTTATTCATTCCAATGTTTCCTCTTTAAAATTTCCGCCCGTTCCCCCATATAAACAAACGCTTTTCGCGGAAATAGATTAAATAACTACTATCATATTATACCATAGCCCCGTGCAAATGTCAAACACAAATCGCTATTTTTCCGTTTTTTCCCTTTTCGCCCGTTTTTCGCGCATACGTAGCCAAGTCAGTATAACCAAAACCTGATTTTATTGACTTGGCTATCGCATAAAACCGAGCGAAAATACAAATACTTTTCCTATGAAAAACTGTATTTTTAAACGCTTTATCTTATTTTCTTGCATTACACCTTTTCTATTTTGCGGCTGTCAAAACGCAGCCAACACGCAAACGCCGCCGCCCGAAGAAGAGCATATTTATCCCGTTTTGCCCATTCCTGCCCCGCGTGAATTGCCCGATCCGCCCGCAACGGAACAAACCCCGTCCACGCCCGTAAGCGATATTTGGGACGTTTCGGACGTGGATATATCCTATATAGACCAATCGCGAAAGCTGATATCGTTCACGTTCGACGACGCGCCGAGCAAGACGTTTGAAAACATACTCGCCGTATTCGCCGCCTACAACGAAACGCACGAAACGTGCAAAGCGACGGCGACCTTTTTTTGCAACGGACATTTTTTCAACGCGCACACCTTACATTCCTTGCGCCTTGCGCATACTCTTAATATGGAACTTGGCAATCACACCTTTTCGCACCCCAATCTTTCCAAACTTTCCGAATCTGAAATCCAAAGCGAAATCGACAGCGTAGATAAACGTCTACAAAAAATCGACGGCAAACCGCGACACTTATTCCGCGCCCCGTTCGGTCGTATTGACGAGCGCGTAAAACAAATCGTACAAACGCCTATCATCGACTGGACGATAGACACGCTCGACTGGACGGGCGTAAGCGCGCAAGAAATTTACGACGTCGTATGGACGAATAAATACGCAGGCGCAATCGTACTTATGCACGACGGCTACGAAAACACGGTAGACGCGCTCAAACTTCTACTGCCCGATTTATACGCCGCGGGCTATCAAGTGGCAAGCGTTTCCGCTATGTCCAAAGCGCACGCCTGCCCGCTCCGTCGTGGCGGCGTATATATCCGCGCTCGTAAACAAAAAATATAAAAGCAGGTTTCAAACCTGCTTTTCTAAACGAATATATAAAATTTGTTTGGTTTCGTCCGTTATTTTCATTGCGTCGGCGATCTCCACGCCGCAAACGACGAACACTTTATTCCCCGACTCTTGCGCGATAAGCGGCAAATACGCTCGCTCGTCCACCCGAATTTTTTTCTCGTTGAACAGCTTTTTCAAAGTTTTCGTTCCACCGCCGAACTTCTCGATATAATCCCCGTCCCTGCGGAAACGAAACACGGCGTTTTTCGGCAGTTTATCCTTGTCTATCCGCAGAATTTTCCATTCCTTTTCTTCTTCCGCAAAGGGTACGTTTTGCACGTTCACCACATACATACCCCCGTCGAACCCGTTTTCGTCAAACGGTTTTTCACAGTCCGCCAACTTGGTCAAAACTCCGTTTTCTTCTGCGCGGTAAAACGCGATCCCGTCCAAAGTCTTTTCCGCTTGCACGCCCTGTGGCATAGTAAGCTTTGCGCCCCGCTCCAAATTTTGCAACGCAAACAAACTCTCTAAATGCGCAAACGTATAATCTTTTTCCACACCCAACTCTTTAAGCGCCGTAAGACACGCCCGCCGAAAGAGCGACGGTTCGTTGCTAAACGCAACGGTAATTTCCTTATCCTTACGCGAAACGAGTTTCTCGCTCTCGCGCTGTAAAAACGAGTCGTCTTGGGCAGCAAGAAACGCGAACCGCGCGATATTTTCTTCCGCACCCGCAACCGTTTCGTTTAAAATAGGCATCACCTGCAAACGCAATTTATTGCGCGTTGCGCACGGCGTAAAATTCGTCGCGTCCGTGCAAAAGGATAAACCGTTTTCTTGCGCGTAAGAGAGAATTTTCGCTTTCGTCCAAGTAAGAAACGGGCGAATAAACACGCCGTCCGTTTCTTTCATACCGCCTGCACCCGCAAGCGCGCTACCGCGCGCGATACGGAAAAGTACCGTTTCCGCTTCGTCGGAAACGTGGTGCGCCGTCGCAATATAGTCGGCTTTGTTTTCACGGATTAAGCTTAAAAAACACGCGCGGCGAAACTCCCGCGCCGCCGTTTCCAAACTCAGTTTTTCCCGTTCGGCTTTTTGCAAGCAATTTTCTTGGAATAGATAAAGCGGCACGTCCCACTTTTTGCAAAGCTCTTGCACGAACCGCATATCCGCTGTGCTTTCTTCACCGCGAATACCGTGCTCACAATGCACGGCGGAAAGCGTATACCCGTGCTTTGCTTGTTGCGATTTTAAATAATGCAAAAGCGCCGTCGAATCCGCTCCGCCCGACGTCGCCACGCATATTTTTTTGTTTTTAAAAACCGCTAAATCCATAACCCCATTTTAATTCATAATACATTTATACTCACGGTAAATCAATTTCGTACAAATCCTTAGCCGGCAATTTATTAGACGAATTTTCCACGAACTTCTTCACTTCCGCCGCCGCCTTTTCAATGGATACGTTCGTACCTGCGCCCGCAATGCACCCGCCGGGGCAACCCATACCCTCGATAAGACACCCGTCCAACTTACCCGCTTTTGCAAGCAATAACACTTTCTTACAATCGGCAAGCCCTTCCGCGTGTTCAATTTTTACGTCAACGCTAGGATAGTATTCGTGGATGCATTGTTCAATCGCCGCGGCAACGCCGCCCGCAACGGCATAACCGCGTCCCGCGCCCGTCGCCTCGTGCAACGAACGTTCGCCCACGTACTTGGAAAAATCGATATTTTTCGCCTCAAATATCCCCGCAAGTTCTTCAAACGTAATCACGAAATCCACGTCGCTGCGCACCGATTCCCGCGAGGCTTCCAACTTTTTCGCCGCGCAAGGTCCTATGAACACCACGCGCGCGTTCGGTGTTTTTTGTTTGATACGCCGCGCCGTAGCCACCATAGGCGTAAGCGATTGCGAAACCTTGTCAATAAGCTGCGGGAATTGCTTTTTCGCAAGCATAGCCCACGCAGGACAACAAGACGTCAAAAGGAAGGGCAGTTTCCCGTTCGCCACTTCGTCCACGTACTGATGCGCCTCCGTCGCCGCCGCCACGTCTGCGCCGCTCGCCACTTCGTGCACTTCTTTAAACCCGATTTCAAGCAATGCGCCCTTAATAATCGCGGGCGTAATCCCGTCGCCGAATTGCCCCATAATCGCAGGCGCAACCTCCGCCACGACGTAATCGCCTTTCTTAATCGCGCGAATGAGCTGAAAAATTTGCGACTTATCGGCAATTGCCCCGAACGGACAACTTACCATACATTGCCCGCAACCCACGCATTTATCGTTATCGATTTTCGCTCTGCCCAGCTCGTCCGTCGAAACGGCTTTAATCCCGCAAGCTTTAGAACAAGGTCGCTCCTTATGCGCAATCGCATCATACGGACAAGCCTTTTTGCATTTGCCGCAACGTATACATTTTTCTTGGTCGATAACCGTTTTCCCGTCCACGACGGTAATAGCGTTTTTCGGACACGCCGCGACGCACGCTTTCGCCACGCATTGACGGCATTGATTACTCACTTCGTAAACGTTATCAGGGCATTTATCACAAGCCGACGGAATAACCTGCATCAAAGGCGGCTCGTAATATTTATCCGAAATATCACTTTGGTCAATTCCCGCCGTGATATGCACGGGCTTGTCGGCAGGTCGCAAGGACATACCCATTGCAAGCCGCACCTGCTCGGCTGCAATCGCGCGTTCACGGTAAATATTTTCTCTAAATCTCGGTTCTTCCGTGGGCGTAATTTTATACGGAATCGCCTCCACCGCATCGTTCACCTTTTCGGGTTCTGCGTCAAAAGCGACTCTCGCCACTTCTCTAAACACCTCGCGGCGTAATTTGACCACGGAAGTTTTCAATCCTCTCATCGTTCGTTGCTCCTATTGTTTCATCCGTGTCTATTATACTAAATCCCAACCCGTTTGTCAATCTTTCGCGCGCGATTTTCCGTAATACGCGTCAAGATACATTTCTTTAATTTCTTCCACGAGCGGATACCGCGGATTCGCGCCCGTACACTGATCGTCGAACGCATCTCGACTCATCTCGTCCACCGACTGCAAGAACTCTTGTTCCGTCGCTTTCTCTTTCAACGCGTCTTTAATACTTTCAGGCAAATTGAGAACACGGCGCAATTCTTCGATTCTCGCAATCAAATTCGCAAAGCTCGTCTCGTCCGTTTCCCCCTCGCAGCCTATCGCCTTTGCAATGCGCGCATACCGCGCCAAGCAATCGGGATAAGCGTACTGCGGAAACGTACCCATTTTTCTCGGTTTTGTCGAGGCATTGAATTTCATTACGTGCGTCAAAAGCAGCGCGTTCGCCATGCCGTGCGGTAAATGCCAATACGCGCCCAGCTTATGCGCCATCGAATGGCACACGCCAAGGAATGCGTTCGCAAACGCCAACCCAGACATGGTAGCCCCGTTCGCTACCTTTTCACGCGCCTCGATATCTCCCCGTCCATATTCGTAGGCACGGGGCAGGTATTGATTGAGTAGTTCAATCGCATGAATCGCAAGCGCATCGGTAAAATCGCTCGCCGCCACGGACGCCACCGCTTCTACCGCGTGTGAAAGCGCGTCAAAACCCGCATTCGCCGTCAAACCCTTGGGAATATCCAACATAAGCTCCACGTCGCAAATCGCCATCGTCGGCATGAGCTCGTAATCGGCAAGCGGATATTTCGCGCCCGTTTTCTCGTCCGTAATAACGGCAAACGGCGTTACTTCGCTCCCCGTCCCCGCCGTCGTGGGAATAGCGACGAACATCGCCTTTTTACCCATTTTCGGAAACGCGTACACACGCTTTCTGATATCCATAAACCGCATTGCAAGCTCTTCAAACGCCGTTTCGGGGTGTTCGTACATCGTCCACATAATCTTCGCCGCGTCCATTGGCGAACCGCCGCCTAAGGCAATAATCACGTCGGGCGCAAACGCCGCCATACGCCGTGCTCCTTCTTTTGCCGTAGCCAAAGTCGGGTCGGGCATAACCTCAAAAAATTCCGTATGCGCAATCCCCAATCCGTCCAGCTCGTCCGTAATTTTCTTACAAACGCCGTGATCGTATAAAAACTTGTCCGTAACCACGAACGCACGCTTACGTGCGTACACGTTTTCGCCAAGTTCTTCTATCGCGCTTTTCAAACACCCGCGTTTAAAATACACCTTTTCAGGCGCGCGAAGCCAGAGCATATTTTCCCTACGCTCCGCTACGGTTTTGACGTTGATAAGCTCTTTAATTCCCACGTTTTCACAAACGCTGTTGCCACCCCAAGACCCGCAACCCAAAGTCAGCGACGGGGTTAAGCGGAAATTATACAAATCCCCGATACCGCCTTGCGCCGCAGGCGTGTTGACGAGAATCCGACACGCTTTCATACGCCGCTCAAACGCAGCCAAATTCTCTTTCGCACCTTCTTCGTCGATATAAATCGCCGCCGTATGCCCCAAACCGCCGCCACGCACCAACGCGTCCGCTTTATCTAACGCGTCCGTAAAATCTTCCGCTTTATACATAGCCAAAACAGGCGACAACTTCTCTTTTGCAAACGGCTCGTTTTCGCCCGTATCTTCCACTTCACCGATGAGCACTTTCACGTCCTTTCCAACGCTTATCCCTGCAAGATTCGCTATTTGCCCCGCCGTCTGTCCTACGATAGCGGCGTTGAGCTTGCCCCCGCCGAACATGACTTCGCGCATGGTTTCCTTTTCTTCGTCGGTTAAAAAATACCCGCCTTGCATAGCGAACGCGTTTTTCACTTCGTCATAAATCTCTTTAGCAACGACCACCGCCTGTTCGGACGCGCAAATCACGCCGTTATCAAAAGTCTTAGAATGGAGCACGGACGATACGGCAAGCCGCACGTTCGCACTCTTATCAAACACCGCGGGCGTATTCCCAGCCCCCACCCCAATAGCGGGTTTTCCCGACGAATACGCCGCTTTCACCATCTGCGGCCCACCCGTAGCCAAGATAATATCCGCTTCACGCATGAGCCATGCGGAGCTTTCCACGCTCGGCTCGTCCAGCCACGCGATAATATCTTCGGGCGCACCCGCCGCCACCGCTGCATCGAGCACGATTTTCGCCGCGGCGACAGTACAGTTTTTTGCGCGCGGATGTGGCGAAACGATAAGCCCATTGCGCGTTTTTAAGCAAATTAGAGCTTTAAAAATAGCCGTAGACGTGGGATTCGTCGTCGGCACGATTGCCGCCGCAACCCCAATCGGCTCGGCTATACGGGTATAACCGTTCGCCTCGTCGCGCTCGATTATCCCACAGGTTTTTTCGTTTTTATAACGGTTATAAATATATTCGGCGGCGTAATGGTTTTTGAGCACCTTGTCTTCAAAGACGCCCATACCCGTTTCATCCACCGCCATTTGCGCAAGTTCCAACCTTGCCGCGTTCGCTTTCATCGCCGCCGCGCGAAAAATCTCGTCCACTTTTTCCTGCGGATAGGTCGCAAATTTTTCCTGCGCTACGCGCACTTTATGAAGCAATTCCCGCAAATTCTTTTCGTTTTTATTTTCCGACATAACTCTCCTCCACGCGGCACGTCGCCACAAAAGAAAGCTACGCCGCGATTTACCTTTTTGAGGTATCGCCGTCCGCGCGGTAAAGTTTGCCGGCAAGCATCGCAAGCGACGCCGCTAAGTCCTCCGTTTTAAGCACGATATTTTTCGGCGCGCGCAAGGGCGCGGGTGCAAAGTTCCACACCGCCTCTATCCCCGCGTCAATCAAACGGTTCAATACTTCTTGTGCGGCGTGTTTGGGTACGGTAATAACGGCAATACGGATACTATTCTCTTTCACAAACGTTTCCAAGTCTTCCAAATCCAAAATCCGTTTTCCCGAAACGCTCGTGCCGATTAAATCCTTATCCACGTCGAACGCCGCCACGACGTTCAAGCCGTTGTTTTTAAACCCCTCGTAACCAAGGAACGCGCGACCCAAACCGCCCGCCCCCACGACGATAACGTCGGAAAGGTTATCATACCCCAAAAACTTTTCAATATCCACAATCAAACGGTTGACGGCGAACCCAAGCCTCGGTCTACCCGCTTCGGACGAAACGAGCGCCAAGTCCTTTCGCACCAACACCGACGATACGGAAATATTTTGCGCAATTACCGTCGAGGAAATGTATTTTGAACCCTTGGCAGTTTCTTCCTGCAAAAAATGCAAATACAGCGGCATACGCGCCACCGTCGCTTTGGATATCGACTTTTCTTCTTCCACTTTTTTCTCTTTCATAACCGCTCCTTATTCTAACGCCGCTTTGATAAGCGCGCTCTTTTCCTCCGATACTTCCCCGTACGGTGCGGGAAACGCCGTACGCTTGGGCTGTATATCCAGCGCGATTTCGTTATCTTTTAGCAGAACGATTCTATGCCCTAACGCCCACGCGTCCTCAATATCGTGCGTAACCAACACGGTCGTGGGTTTCTTTTCTTCCCAAAGCGTAGCAAACGTCTGCCAAAGCCGCACTTTCCATCCCAAATCCAAAGCCGAAAACGGCTCGTCCAAAAGCAACAATTCCGCGTTCGACAAAAACGCCCGCGCAATCGCTACGCGCTGCTTTTCCCCGCCGCTTAATTTTCCCGCTTTGGTTTGGGCATAATCTGCAATCCCAAGCCTTTCCAACGTACACGCAATCTCCCGTTCGTCCGCACCTGCATATCGTAAGTTTTCTACAACGCTCGCGTGCGCTAACAGCCGCGGTTCTTGGAATACGAACCCCACCTTATCGGGCACGCCGCGCATTTCCCCGTCGCAACTTGTCAACCGCGCCAAAATCCGCAGTAGCGTAGTCTTTCCCACACCCGAACGCCCGAGCAAGCAAAGCACTTCCCCGTCTTGTATATCCAGCGCAAAATTATCGAACACGCGTTTTTCGCCGTACGATTTCGATACGCGAACGTTCATGCCCATCTCCTTTCCACGGCGCGTGCAATCGCCCCGCCGATAAGCTCTACGATAAGCCCTATACAAACGGTTACGATAACGAGCGCGAACAATCGCGGCACGTCCAGATAAATCTTCGATTCCTGCATCATACCGCCCAAGCCCACGGCAGTCGCGGCAAGCACTTCCGCCGATGCAACCAGTTTCAGCCCAAGCGACAAAGCCGCCGTCCCTTCTTTGACGGCATACGGCGCAACCGTCGGCAGATACAATTTCATCAACCGTTTTTTCCACGGCACTTGATACACGCGGCTCATTTCAAGCAAATCTTTATCCGTCCGCGCAATCGCCGCTAAAAACCCCGCGTACAGCATGGGCAATAACGTCAACGTCGCCACCACGACGGGCGCAATCGCCGCCTTTGCCCACAGCAATATAACTAGCAACACGGCAAGGGTGGGTATCGCCCGCATCGCCGCCGCAAACGGAGCAAAAAAACGTCCAAACGTAGGCAGCATGTACGAAAGGACGGCAAGAATAGCCGCTATGAGAAAGGAAATTCCAAACGCCGCCAACGTCCTTAAAAAGGTATGCAAAAGCGATTTCCAAAACCCGCTCGTTTGCAATAATTCAGTCGCCTGTTTTACGCAATCGGAAAAAGCGGGAAACACAAGCTCGTTCCCCACCGCGGCGTGTAAAATCACCCAAACGGCAAGCATCGTCAAAAGTGCCGCCGCCCACGCTATGCAGTTTTTGAAAATCGAATATTTCAAAACTCTATTCCGTCCAATAAAAATCCGCATTCGGCACTACCGCCGCGTTTGCGTTCACACTTTTAAGAGCGCTCATAAACGAGTCCACGTCCGCCCTACAATCGCGCGCATAGGAAAACCGCACGCCGCACCGCGCCAAAACGTCCGCCGTCAACAGCGGTGCTTTCAAGCTCGTCGCATAATTCTCATCCTCCAAGTGCGCCGTTACCGTATGGACGATTTCTTCGCCGCTTGCACTTTTCAGCCATTCGCCCGCCGCCGAAATTTTTTCCAAGAACGCTTTCGTCCACTCGGCTTTTTCTTGCAAAATAGACGTTTTCGCCACCAACACCGCTTGCGGATATCCAATCTCCGCACTTGAATAAAGAGCCTGTAAATCCCCAACGATGGTATACCCGTTCTTGTTCACTTGTACGCTTACGGCAGGTTCGGCAAGCAAATAACAATCCAAGCTCCCGTCGATAGCCGTCGCGTCCGCAACGCCTTTCAAATTGACTTTATCCGCTTGCGCACTTGCCCCGTCCACGAGCTCCGCGTACGGTAAACCGTGTTTAGAGAGCGTTGCTTTCAAAGTCAGCCCAGGCACTTCGTTGATTTGCAAAACGCCCACCGTTTTTCCAATCAAATCGGATAAATTCTCTTGCGTATACTCTTTTGCCGTCTTGGATATCAGATACAAATTCCCTTGCGTGAGCGCGCCGAGCATTTTATATTCCGTCCCCGCGCCGACAAGCTTACAAGCCGCCGTTACGGGCAACACGCAAAAATCCGCGTTCTCGTCCATATCCGAGTAAGTAATTTTCGTCTTGATAAGCGCAGGAGCAACCACGCGATAGGTAACGCCGTCGCTTTCGGTATCGTCTTTCATCACCCCTGCAAGTGCCAACGCAGGCGCGCCGTCGGGCATATACACCGTCGTTTCGCCTTCGGGCACGTCTTCTTTACAGCCCGAAAAACACAAACCGCAAGCGACGATAACGATCGCCAACGCCCGCGCTAAAAACCGACCGAATTTCATGCTCAATCCCCCAAATAAACCGCTTCCACGCGGTGAATAGGCAATCCACGTTCCACCCATTTTTGCTCGTATTCGGTTACGACGTTCCATTCGGGATTACCCTTTTCGTGCAGATTATAGCTCACGTTTTCTAACGCAAATCCGCACGCTTTATATTCTTCTAATGAAAAATCGAAGAAATCTCTATCGTCCGTTTTTTGCAAAATCCGTCCACCCTTTTTCAAGAGTTTTTTATACTTTTCCAAAAAATTTCTATGCGTTAAACGTTGCGACGCATATCCAAGTTTAGGCAGCGGCGTAGAAAAATTCAAATAAATCCCGTCCAGACTGTTTTCGGGGATATAACAAGGCAAACATTCGGCGCGGATATTAAGGAAACGTATATTCTGAATCCCGCGCTTTTTCACCTCTTCCATGGGCGTTAAAATAACGTTGCTCATCTTCTCCAACGCCAAAAAATTCACGCTCGGTTCTTTTTCAGCGAGCGCGCAAACGAACCCGCCTTTTCCACAACCGATTTCCAACCACACGGGATTATTATTCCCAAACGCCGCGAAAAAATCAATCAAATCGCGGTAATTTTCCGCCGCCTCTTTCATATTCAAAATACCGTTCGCGCCCTTTGCCAATAACAAATCCCCGCACGCTAACATACGCGCGTCAAAGTTGCGCTTTTTTCTCATTCGCATCGACATATTATTTCGTCCCCGTGCTCCCGAACCCGCCTACGCCGCGTACGGTATCCGAAAGTTCTTCCGCTTGAAAATATTCCGCTTTCAAAAAAGGCGCAACGACAAGCTGTGCAATGCGTTCACCTGCCGCGATTTTTTGTTCCACGCCCGAATGGTTATGGAGCGCGACCATCACTTCTCCGCGATAATCGGCGTCCACTACCCCCACTTTGTTTGCAGGCGCAAGCCCATGCTTGGACGCAAGCCCGCTTCTCGCATAGATAAGCCCTGCGTACCCTTCGGGTATCTCCATAGCAAGCCCCGTCCTAATGAGCTTGGTTTCGTTGGGTGCAAACACCACTTCCCCGTCGGTGAGCGCGTACAAATCCGCCCCCGCGGCAAATTCCGAACCGTAGGTCGGCAAAACGGCTCTTTCGTCCAATTTCTTAACGGCAATTTTCGGCATAATTCACTCCTTTTGCGGCAACGTTAGCCGCCAATCGATAATTTTCTAGGCAATGTCACGATTAACGTTTGATTAGTAATTTTTACGATTTGACGAGAAAAACACAAGAAAGACGAGTATTTTGCGAGGGCGCAGAATGCAAATATCTGCAACCAAGCAAAAAACGAAGTATTTCGTAGCGTTTTTCCGTCAAAAATCAAACGGGAAACGCGACAGAGCCGTTTCCATTATTATAACAAATTTTCGCAAAAAAAGCAAGCGGCTTACGCACAAAAAAACCACTCCGACGGATATTTTCCGTCGGAGCGACCTACGATTATTCGATTTTTCAGTTCGGCTTATTTATCGATTTCCGCTTTGAAGAGTTTTATCCATTCGTTTGCGATCATTTTCGCGCCCATTACGGTGGGGTGCACACCGTCGGCAGTCCAGTATTCAGGCGCGGCTTTTTGTTCAAGCTCGTCGAATTTTTCCTGCAAGGGCAAGAACGGCAAATCATATTCCGCCGCCAACTTTCTAACCACTTTCGCATAATCCTTCACCTGTGCAAAATGTTCTACGTTCAAATCCGTCGTCACACCGTGCGCCACGAACGGCTCGATAAGCATAATCTTCACGTTCGGAAGCACGGCAAGCGTGTCATCTAGGAGCATACGGTACACCTTTTCAAAACGCACCAAATCCACACCGTTGGGCTGTTCGCTCAAATCGTGCCAAACGTCGTTAACGCCGATAAGAATACTCAAAACGTCAGGCTGTAAATTCCAAACGTCCTTTTTCACACGCGCATACAAATCGACGATACGGTGTCCACCGATGCCACGATTGATAACCAAATATTTTTCAGGGTTCTCAAACCCAAGCTCCGCTTGCAACAACAAAGGATACCCAAAGCCGAGTGCTTCTTTTCTTCTTACGTTCGCCTCGCGATTTCTCCCCGCGTCGGTAATGGAATCGCCGAAAGTGATAATTTTCATAACAGTATTTCCGTCCTACGTTTACGTTTTAGTCGGTGTTTTCACCGCCGTTATTTATTATATCACTTCCCTCTTCCCCCGTCAAGCGTTTGGCAACAAATAGTGCATTGAAAATTTTAATTCCCGCAAACGTAGCTTGCAATTCCTTTCATCACACCAAGCCTTTCAAATAATTATACAACGTCGAATACCATTCGCCTAAATACGCCGTCGCGACGGAATCTTTCAAGAACGCATTCAAACGTGCGTTAGGCTGATCGTACGCGGACATATAATAATCTTTAACGACGTTATACCGTTCTTGCATGGTAAGCGAATAATCGACGGTATAGGGCGTAGAAGACTCCTGTTCGGCTTTTGCGGCGTATTGCAAGAAAAAGAGAAGCGATTCCCGCAACGTTTCCACTTCCGCGTCATGTGCGGCTTGTCTTTTGTCTTTGTATATCTTCCAAATTTTAGAATCGAAAATCCCGTTTTTGACAAGTCGGTGTTTTTCCGTTTCCAAATCCTCTTGCAGTTTCCTATCCAACGTATTCTTTTTCAGCTGCGCCGACTTCACCTCTAAAAGTAGTTCCTCGTTCAACGCCGCGTATTGCGCTTCGGTATACGAAATAATATCAATAACCATACTCTACCTCCTTATTCGTACAGTAGTTCGGCGGACATCGCTTGCAGCTTCGCACCCTTTTCCAGCGCAAAGGAAAAGGAAAACCGTTTCCCTTTCAACCACAGCCGCGCACTCGCTTTACCGTTAACGAACGTAAGCTTGCACGTTTTCGTTGTTCTTTCCGACGACACGGCAACCGTAATTTCCCCGTCGCCGAAAAATTCTACGCTTTGCAAACGTTTTTCCCCCGAAACGCCGAAATCCAAATCGTACGTCGTAAAGGAATACGCCTCGTTCTCAGGCAATACCCCCGCCGCGCTGTCCGCGCTCACGGTATACGGTTCACCCTCGTAACGGCAGGTAAACCGACCTTGCACCACGGACAAGCCCTCCGTGATAAACGAATCATAACCCGTTTCCCGTTCAGCGTCTATAACGACGCGCCGTTTCTTTCCCGTCCTGTCCACGTATTGTACGCTGTACGTATGCTCCGCCGCCGCACTTTTGCAAATCTGCCCCGTTCTCGTCGGTCGAATTTGCAAATTCTCGCAAACGATTCTCGCGCTTTTCCCGTCAAACGCGTACAAACCGCTTTCCGCCAAGAAAAACGCCTTTTCTTCTTTTCCCGAACATACGGCAACCGTTTCCCCGAAAATACGTCCGCCGTCGTATTCCAAACGCTCCACTTTCATATCCCGTGCCTTACCCGCAACGTCCAATCGACTAATACCGCGTTCGTAAAAAATATACACGCCGTCGCAAAAACCGAGCAACGCAACGATCTCACCCTTATCGGATGCGAATGTGATTTGTCCACCGTTGTCAATCGACGGCAAAAAATCGGTCGGCTCAAGCGCAGCCGAATACGCAACCGTAAACGGGTTTATCGCGCAAAACAGCCTGTCTTTGAACGCACAGGCAATCGGTAACGCCGTTTCAACGCCTTCCGCTTTTTCCAACGTAAGCCCCGTACAGGTAAAAACGCCGGGCGTTCCGACAAACGCTTGATTGGGCACACCGTCCGCGCCGAAACATTGCAAGGTTTTCATACGCGAACCGAAGTTATTCATAATCGCCCACGTCCCGATACTTTTCTTGTACGTCCGCGCCATACCCGTTTCATACAAAATCCCAAGCGTCCGCGCGTAAGTCCCGTCCGAGTCTTTGGTATACATATCGAAAAACACGTCGGTCGTCGGCATCGTACCCGCAATCGCCATAACCTCGTCGTCAGGTCGATACACCGTCAAATCCTCGCCCGTGGTCAACACCCCGTCAACGATTCGGCAATTCCTACTCCACGCTCCGACGAGCGCGCTTTCGCCCGTTTTCTCGCTCGCAAACGCCCTGTAATCGATGGCAAAGCTTGAAAAGGTTTTTATTGTTCGCCTTTGTTTTGCTTTTATCGTTTTCTTATCAAACCCAATCATCAAACCCACCTTCTCGCGCGTATTTTTTTAGCTTTGTTCGTGCGGTAAGCCGCCGTAATCGCCGCTTTATATTTTTTATCCCAAACCGCCGCCGCTTCATATTGTCCCGTAGCCGCCGCATATTCCGCCGCCATACCATACGCAAACAACCGCACGGACGCGTAGAGCGTATAATCACTTTTTCCCGAAAGCGTTTTAGGCGTAGGCGTATACGAATATCGCACGGTCAGCGTGCCCGCCTGTGCCTTTAAAAAATCGGGGAAGAGTTGATAGGCAACGTCGTTTCCCGCCTGATCGCGCACGCCGATAACGCGCACCACGGCTCGGGAAAGTTCGCTATAGCGCACCGTGCCCGTATCCGTTTCAAGGGTATCCTCCGCAAGCAACGGCAAATAATCGAGCGCCAGTTCATTCTCCACAAGGTTAAAACATTGCAATAAATTTTTCACGTCCCCGCTTGCCGTGCTTGAAACGCCGTCCAAGCAATCGCGCACCTCGTCGCCGATTCCAAGCTCCACCGCCGCGGCGGCAATACATTCTTTCACTGTCATAAATCTCATCTCCTTTTTTAAAACACGAGCGTCAAACCGCACGGCTTGACGCTCGTCTCACTACTTACGCGTAACCGCTATTATGCTTCGGTAATACCTGCCAGCATACCTTGACCGCTGGGATTTTCGCACATCAATTCCGCGTATTTAACAAGCGTGGCGGTATAAACGGGCTTGCCGGGAACTTGTTTTAAAATCTTGCCGTCCTCGCCTTCCAACCACTTCCAATCGCAAAGCTGACAAATCTTGAAATCGTCGGTATTGAGAAGGTACATCGTTCCCTCGGGGCAGAATCTGTCGGCAACGACGGGAATACCGTTAAAGCTTACGGTTTTGAACCCGCCAGCAAGCTCAATGGTCGGCATCGCCACTTTGTATTCTCTGAAGCATTCCGCCAAAGCGCGTTTTACGCCCCACGAGCAAACGATAAAGTTGATTTTACTACCGGAATTTTCCTCAATCGTATCGATTGCTTTTTGAATGATGCTTTCAGAAATCGTACCCACGAGCGTCTTTTTATACGGCTTCATCGCAGGGAACTTGCTTCTGTCCACGCCGTAGAGTTCGCCGTCGCCGAAAATTGCCTTCAAGCCGGTAATTTCGTAATCGCGGCAGTTGTGCAAGAACACTTTACCTCCCGGGGGCATCAAATCGGTAATATCCGAACCGTCCACCGTAATTCTCTTTTTCGCTCTGTCCACGGCAATAACCTTACGTCCTGCCACGTCGGGAATGAGATAATCCGCCACGTCGGTGAAGTCCACGCGCATACCTTCTACAATGTTTCGCACGTCGGACAATTCTAATACGTTATTTTCAAGCATATCGTTCACTTGAGCAAGCTCACCCGTGCCGTCGCCGTATAACATTCTACCGAAGTTAAAGGACGCACTTTTTACAAGCGTCTGCATTTCGTCGTTGAGCAAATTGACGAACGCGCCTTCGTTGTTTGCGGACGCTCTAAGCGCCTTATCCGAAATTTCAATCGTGCCGTACAAATTTTTAAGCGTAGCCGTAAGCAGCATTTTGCCGTCCGAAGACGCTTCGGGCAACGCGCCCGTTTCGCTACCTGCGCCAATACCGCCGTTCATGCCGTATTTAACCAGTTTTTTAACGTCTTTACCCACAACGTCCGCCGTCGAGCGTTGGAACTGCGCGAGTAAGGGATTTGCTTTCATATCCAAAGCTTCCGTAATTGCGTCCAAGTAAAAAGATTTCAATGCGTTATCAGCCGTTTCAATAGTTACCATAATAAATTTCTCCTTTTTTTATACGAATTTTTTGTTTTTTTTGCGGGACACAAGTCCCAAATTTACGAGCGAAGAATCGTTCCTTGTAGAGGCAAGCAGGTCGCGAAGCACGACAAAGACCTGCGCCGCCTATACGAAGGACTCAGGCTTTTTGGAAAAACCTTAAAGCCATATTCCCCGCCTCGTCAATGCTTTTCGCCCGCATAGGCGGCGCGGCAAACGCACCCGTTCCACCGCGCATGAGCGGCGCGCCGTTTTTATTCAAAGACGACAAATATTCGCCGATGATTTTCCGTCGCACGCTCTCGTTTCGAGCCGCTTTTTCGTAAAGTTCGTCGATGTTTTCCACGGTTTCATTTTCCGTTCCGACGGCCGCACCCGTATTTCCGTAATCCAACGTATTTTCCGCTACGATACCGACGCTTTGCGATTGTACATTCGCCGCCGACGGACCTTCATCGTCCGCCTTGGCGTTCGTTAAAACGGGTTCTACGGCGTTATCGAACGCCAAGGCGGACGATGAAG
>SVHY01000019.1 GCA_015055545.1 Clostridiales bacterium | reverse complement strand
TATTCCACTTCCGCGTCCGAAAGCGCCGTTTTACAGCAAGGGCACCAGTTGATAATTCTGTTGCCTTGATAGATAAGCCCTTTTTCGTAAAGGTTGACGAACACTTCGCGAACGGCGCGAGAGCATTTTTCGTCCAACGTAAACGCTTGGCGCGACCAGTCGCACGAAGTACCCATTTTGCGTTGTTGGGTCATAATACGGTTGCCGTACTGTTCTTTCCAGTCCCAAGCGCGTTTTAAAAATCCGTCGCGACCAAGGTCGGCTTTGGTCAAGCCTTCCGCTTTCATTTTCTCAACGATTTTTACTTCGGTAGCAATGGAAGCGTGGTCGCAGCCAGGCAACCAAAGCGCGGCGTAGCCTTGCATACGCTTAAAACGGATAAGCGTATCTTGCATCGTCGCGTCCATCGCGTGCCCCATGTGCAATTGCCCCGTAATGTTGGGCGGCGGCATCATAATCGTAAACGGCACTTTATCCGCGTCGATTTCCGCGCGGAAATAACCCGATTGTTCCCAATCGGCGTAAATTCTGTCTTCAAAGTCTTTGGGATTGTACGTCTTTTGCATTTCCATATAAAATAGCCCCTATTTCGTGTTCTTCTTTCTAACGGTAATTTTAGCGATACGGTTTTATTATAATACTTTCTTTTAAGATTGTCAATTATAAATGCCCGCGCATAAAATATATTATTCCAAATTTTTTTAAAGCGAGGCTTATCATCATGATAAAAACCAAAAAATTTCTCTGTGCGGCGCTTACCGCCTGTATTACGTTTCTGCCCTTGTCCTTTTCCGCCTGCAAAGACGACGATAGCGACGACGGCGTTTTGAAAATCAACGAAGTAACCCACTCCGTGTTCTACGCGCCTATGTATCTTGCGGAATCTTTGGGCTATTTCGAGGACGAAGGCATTACCATCGAACTCACCAACGGCGGCGGCGCGGATAACGTTATGGCGTCCGTACTTTCGGGCGACGCGGATATCGGTTTCTGCGGACCAGAAGCCGCTTTATACGTACTTATCGGCGGTTCAAGCGACGTTCCCACCGTCTTTGGTCAACTGACCAAACGCGACGGTTCGTTCCTCGTTTCCCGCAAAGCCGAACCCGACTTTAAATGGGAAGACTTAAAAGGCAAAGAAATCCTTGCCGGCAGAAAAGGCGGCGTTCCCGCCATGACCTTTGAATATATCCTTACGCAAAACGGCTTGAAAGACGGCACGGATTTAACGCTCAATTACGACGTCGCGTTCAATCTGATGACCAGCGCGTTTGAAGCGGGCACGGCGGATTATTGCACCATGTTCGATCCCGTAGCCTACGAATACGAAGCGGCTGGCAAGGGCTATGTCGTAGCGTCCGTCGGCGAAGCGTCGGGCGAAGTGCCGTATACTTGCTATATCGCGAAAAACTCGTGGCTGGAAAAGAACGAGGACAAAGCCGAAGGCTTCCTTCGCGCCGTTACGAAAGCCGTGAAATATATCAACGAGAACACGCCCGAAACGGTAGCGCCTCACCTCGTTTCTTATTTCGAGGGCACGTCCGAACAATCGCTTGCCGCGTCCGTGAAACGTTATCGCGATATCGACGCTTGGCGCACGGAACTTACCATGACGGAAGAAAGCTTTAACCGCTTGCAAGACATTATCGACAACGCGGGCGAACTTTCCCGCCGCGCAAAAATGAACGAGCTCGTCAACAACGGCTACGCGCAAAAAGCGTATCAAGCAATCTATAAATAACACGAAACTATAACGAAAGGTATACGCAAATGAAAGAAGTTTTACGATTTGAAAACGTTTCGATGCACTATCACAGCAAACAGGGCGAAACGGTGGCGGTCGAGCACTTGGATTTTTCCGTGTTCAGCGGTGAATTCGTCGCCATTATCGGTCCGTCCGGTTGCGGTAAAACAACTTTGCTTTCTTTGGCGGCAGGCTTACTGCCGCCAACGAGCGGCGAAGTCAAAACGAACGGTTGCTCGTTTGGGTATATGCTGCAAAAAGACGAGCTGTTCCCTTGGCGTACGATTGAAAAGAACATTTTCCTGCCCTTGGAAATCAAACGCAAAAACACGCCCGAGCACCGCGCCCGCGCCGTTTCGCTTGCGGAAAAATACGGTTTGAAACAGTTCTTGAAAAGCTATCCCAGCGCACTTTCGGGCGGTATGCGCCAACGCGCCGCGCTCATTCGTACGCTTGCCGTCGACCCCGACGTACTTTTATTAGACGAACCTTTTTCGGCTCTTGATTATCAAACCCGCCTTTCCGTTTGCGACGACGTGTATAAAATTATTCGCAGCGAGAAAAAAACCGCGCTGCTTATCACCCACGACATCAGCGAAGCCATTTCCCTTGCGGACAGGATTTTGGTTCTTTCCCAACGCCCCGCCCGCGTCGCATTTTCGCATACGCTCGATTTTGAAGAATCCGAACCTCTTAAACGTCGCGAAAATAAAAACTTCTCGAAATGGTTTGAAATACTCTGGAAGGAACTCAACGTATGAAAAATCAAGCTACTTACTCTAAGGAACATCTCCACTATTTAAGGAAAGTCCGCAATAAAAGCATTTTCGTCAATATCACGCGCTTTGCCGTGCTGTTTATCCTGCTCGGCGTTTGGGAGCTTTCGGCTCGTCTGGAATGGGTAAACCCCTTTATTACAAGCTCCCCAAGTCGTATCTCCAAAACCATAGCCGATATGTATAAAAGCGGCTCTCTTTCCATGCACGTTTCCACTACCCTTTGGGAAACGCTACTCGGCTTTGCCATCGCCGTCGTCGTCGGCTACGCCGTCGCGCTCGCGCTTTGGTGGAGCGAAATTTTCAGGCGCGTTTCCGAACCCTATTTTGTCGTCTTAAACGCCCTGCCGAAAATCGCGCTCGGACCGCTCATTATCATTTGGTGCGGCACGGGTAGCGAAGCGATCGTGTTCATGACCGTGTTGATAGGTCTTATCGTCGCGATTTTGAACATGCTCGGCGGGTTTATGTCCACCGACCCGAACAAGTTATTGCTCTTAAAATCGATGGGCGCAAGCAAACTGCAAATTTTGACAAAGCTCGTTATCCCGTCGTCGTTGCCGAATTTTATATCCATGCTGAAAATCAACGTCGGCATGGCGTGGATAGGCTCGATTATGGGCGAATATATCGTTTCCAAAGCAGGGATAGGCTATTTGATCGTCTACGGCGGTCAAGTTTTCAAACTCGACCTTGTCATGAGCGCGGTGTTTATCCTTTGCGTACTCGCGGCAATCATGTACGCACTCGTCGCACTCCTTGAAAAACTCGTGATTAAAAACCGTGAATAACGCAAAAAGCAAGGCTGTGCCTTGCTTTTTACAACGATATAAATTTGCTTTGCGAATTTGCGCTATGTTGCTACGCAACATGATATACCCCTACGGGGCGACGGCGCGTTATGGGATTATTTATAGTTAGAAGTCCAGAAACTTAGTTTTTGGTGGGTTGGTAAGGGCAACGCCCTTACGATCTTGCCCCAAAACAAGCAACCGTAGGTTGCGCCTTACCGCCATAGGCGGTACACGCGCTATGGCGCGTAGATGAACATCACAAATCCAATTCATTGAAAACAGGACGGTTTCCCGTCCTGTTTTCTTCGCCCCTAAGTTTTTATGGTTTATAGTTTATAGAAATAATAATAGCCATAGCCGTAGTTGACGTCATTCAACAAACTCGCCATATTTTCCGCATTACTTACGTCTACTAAAGTGCCGTTTGCCTTGTTTTGCCAGTTTTCTTTTTTGCTTGTTCTATACCAAATGGAATCATCTTCAAATACTACGCTTGTTAAACCGTCGCAATCATAGAACGCCCTACATCCAATCGCCGTCACTGAAAGAGGTATCGTTACGCTTATCAAACTGTCGCAACCACAAAACGCATATTCTCCAATCGTGCTTACTGAATTGCCTATCGTTACTCTTGTCAAATTATGGCAACCATAAACCGCATAATCTCCAATCGTCGTTACCGAAGCAGGTATCGTTACGTTTGTCAAATTCCAGCACTTATAGAACGCATACGATTTTATCTGCGTTATATCACTCGGCAACATTAAATCCGTTTCTTCGCCCGTATATCCCACCAACACTTTATCGTTGCCGTTGGTGTAGATAAAATATCCGTTATCGTCCGTTGTAAACGTTCCGCGTTCGCTTTCTTCCGTCACTACGTGCGTTGCATAATATCCCACGTAGCCGTTATCACTGCCACCCGCCGTAATATTTAACGAGGATTTATTATACACTTCCGTTATTCGGTAGCAACCAGAAAATGCACCGTCCCCAATCGTCGTTACTGAATCGGGTATCGTTACACTTGTCAAACTGGTGCAATCATAAAATACGTAATTATTTATCCTTTCCACACCATCGGGAATTATCAAATCGCCTTCAATAAGTTCATTATTGATATATAAATCTACGCCGTTTGATAAAAGCTTTACATAAGACTCGCCATAATAACCCTCAAAATTAATCGCACACCAACCTGCTATATCGCCCGTATAATATACGCTTGTCAAATTATCACAACGATAAAACACGTCGTTTTCAATCGTTGTTACAGAACTTCCTATCGTTACGCTTGCCAAATTTTCGCAAGATCCAAATGTTTCTTCTCTAATCGTTGCCACCGAATCGGGTATCGTTATGCTTGTCAAACTTTCACACCCTTGAAACGCACCAAATTCAATCGTTGTCACCGAATTGCCTATCGCTACATTCGTCAAATTGACGCAACGAGCAAACGCCTCCTCGCCAATCGTCGTTACTGAATTACCTATCGTTACGTTTTTCAATCCGTCGCACCCTTTGAACGCTTCGTTTCCAATCGTCGTTACCGTATCAGGTATGGTTACACTTGAAATATGTTCAACTTCTTCAAAGGCGCATTCCGCTATTTCGGTTACAGGCAAACCGTTGTAAGTGGAAGAAATAACGATATCACTTTCCGCGGCAAGTCCAAGCCCTACTAAACGGTATTCATTTTTGTCTACAATTTTTTGATACTGTAAATAATGCGTTGCGCCGTTTTCAATAGACTCGTCCGTGTTGTCTCCGCCTTGTTCCGTGTTGTCATTATCGCCTACGTTGCCGCCCTGTTCAGTGTTATCGTCGTCCGTCGAACCACCACCAAGACCGCCCAAGCCACCCAACCCGCCGCCAATCGTCGTGCCGTTGCCCGTGCCTGTACCCGCGCTCGGCTTTTTATCATCACAACCCGTCAACCCCAACGCAAATGCGCTAATGCTTGCAAATGCAAGCAAGCCAACCAGAAACTTTTTCGCTTTGTTCATATTTTAAAGCTCCTTTAAATAAATTTTTTCGTTGTTTATATCCATGAGATTCTATCGTTGCTCCGCAACTCCAGAATGACATTTTTATTTCACCGCAATTATGCATTGTGCATTTTGCATTAAAAAAAGTGTCGTAACGCAAAGGAAACGACACCCTGTAAAAATGTCTTTTCGCTTTGCTGCGACACAATTAAATTCACAACTGTTTATTATAGGAGTTGTAACGCGAAAAAGATACACCTCTACCAAAGAAGTATACACCTATAATAAACACATTATTTAATTATGTCGCAAGTATATTTTACCACCTTTTATACGGGCTTGTCAAGAAAAAAAAGCAACTTAGCCAAGACAATATAATCCGAACCCGATTTTAAGTAGCGGAATTTTGCCTTATACTTCGTTGAAATCCTTGATAAACCGTTTGGTTTGTCTGCGGCTTTCGCCTTGTCTAACGCTAAAATTCGGCTACTGAAAATTGCAAGCACGCAAAAGAACGTATTTTTAGACGATTTTTGTGGGGCGTGGGCGCAGGCGTATTGGACATACGGCAAGAACACGAACCGCGAAAAGCGACAAAAAGACGCCTTTTGCGCGGGTTTGGGTTATATTATCTTGGCTAATTGAAAAAATCAGACAAGTTGCTTTTTTAATGCATAATGCAAAATGCTTAATGCAGAACGATTGCTTTTTTATACTCAATACATAATACTTTCTCTTTTACGATCAATGCCTAATAATTGTTGCGTTCTATATTATATGAAGATATGTTCATATGTTCATATGTTCATATCTTCATAACATATTTATATATCGCTCGATATGCCATTATGCATTTTACATTTTGCATTATGCATTTTGCATTATTAACCCTTAACTGCGCCGCTGGTAACCCCTTCCACGTAGTATCTTTGCATACTCATAAACAGCGTGACGATTATCCCGCCCACGACGAACGCACCCGCGCAAAAGACGGTGAAGTTGTCGTTAAAGCTGTTCTTTTCCGCGTTGATCATTTTATACAAACCGAGCGAAACGGTGTAAAGTTGTCTGTCGCTGATAATCGTATTGACAAAGATGAAATCGCACCAAGGCGAGATAAACGACGTCAACACCGTATACACGATAATCGGTTTTGCCATAGGCAAAATAATCTTCCAAAAGACCATGGGCTGGCTTGCGCCGTCTAAAATCGCCGCCTCCTCCATGGCTCGTGGTACGGTATCGAAAAAGCCCTTACATATATAATAAGACAATGCGCCGCTACCCGAATACACCAAAATGAGCGCGAGCAAGGAATTTGTCAAGCCCATGGCTTTTAATATAAAGTACACGGCTATCATACTCATGAACCCGGGGAACATACCGAGCACGAGCAAGACGTTCATAATCGGTTTGCGCATTTTAAAGCGAAGTCTTGAGAGAGCGTAGCTGACGGCGAGTATGAACGCCGTCGTAAGCGCGCAAGAACTTGTAGCGACGAGCAAGGTATTGCCCAGCCAGCGCAAGAACATGGTATCGCTAAACAGGCGGGTAAAATTGCCGAAACCGAGGCGTAAATCGCTTGGAAAAAGCGTATTGATAATGCCCGTATTCGGCGTAACACGGAACGCTGTATACACGAGATAGAATATGGGCAGCACCCACAAAATACCGAGTGTAGCAAGAATGGCGTACGTTGCCGCGTTGCCTGCGTGTTTGCGGAGTTTTAAAAGCGTTTTTTGCATTATTGGAATTCCCCCTCGCTTTTTGCTGCCGACGTTTGATTGAACGTTATCAGCGAAAGCACGGCGCATATCACGAAAATCACAATCCCGATCACGGACGCTACGTTATAACGCGGGTTGACTTGTGTGGTCAAGCGATACAACCACGTAACGAGTAAGTCTGTAGACTGCGCTTGCGAACCGCCGCCGTAATACAGATTATCCACAGGCCCGCCGCCCGTCAACAGCCATATGACGTTGAAGTTATTGATATTGCCCACGAACTGCGTAATAAGGTACGGCGTAGTTACGAACAGCATATACGGGAGCGTAATACTTATGAATATCCTTACGGGCGACGCGCCGTCGATTCTTGCCGCCTCGTAATAATCGGCGGGGATATTCAAAAGTATACCCGAACACATGAGCAAGGTATACGGTACGCCGATCCAGATATTGACGAGAATAATCATAAGCCTTGGTAGCAGTGAAAAGTTTCTCACGTCCGACAGCCATAAAATATTCGTGCCTAAAATCTTATTCAAAATCCCGTCGCCGTCAAGAATTTTTTGCATGAGCAAGAGCGTGACGAACTGCGGTACGGCAATCGCGATAACGAACAGCGTACGCCAAAGCCCCTTGAACTTTATACCCTTTTTATTAATAAGCAGGGCTATGATCATACCCAAGAAGTAATTGGTAAACGTCGCGAAAAACGCCCAAACGAACGTCCATGCCAGCACGCGCAAGAACACCAAGGCAAAGCCCGAACTGCCGCCCGAAAGCGAAAACAGCGTTTGGAAATTGGCAAAACCCACCCAATCGAACAGTTTGCCTGGGGGCATGTGCGCGTAGTCGTAGTTCGTAAACGCAATCAAGACCATGAACACGAGCGGCATGACCGTAAATATAATCAAGCCCAAAAACGGAACGGTGAGCAGCGGCAAATGGAATTTTTCGTTGAGCAAGATATGCAAATCTTCTTTCAACGAGAGCACGGGTTCGCCGCGTCGAATCCGAAGATCGTTTTCGTAACTACTCGTGATATTCATTACCCAAATCACGAGAAAGAACCCGACGAGCACGAGCGAAACTACCCCGTACAACAATATCAAAAAGCTGTTATCGCCGCGAACCTTTTCAAAGATTTGCAAGTTCTCGTTCCACACTTCGCCCGAAAGGCGCGTGCCTAAATTCCCCGAAAATAAGTGCGCTATATACTGCCAACCGAAAAAAATCATAAACAGCAAAAACGCCGTTTGCGCCAAGAAATACAACGCTCCTTTTACGAACTGACCGCGCGAAATATGCCCAAAGCCCATAAACACGAACGACGCGCGCGTGACTGCCGAACCGTCTTTAAGCGCAAGCCCCAACGCTTTTGCGGCGTTGGGTTTTATGCGGTTTTCTTTCGTTTGTTCTTCCATACGCGGGCACTCCTTCCTTTTAGTTTGTCGTTCTTTCAATCGCGTCTACGCACGCCTTTAACTGGTTTTTTAAATCAAAGTTTCCGCTTTGCGCACCTGCAACCATCGCCGAGCCCAATCCTTCCATCGGCACCCAAAGCGTGGACGGAACGTTCTTTTGCGTTTTGCTAAATCGCAACTGCTCCGTAATCGCTTTTGCGCAAACGTCCGATTGTACGCGCTCGTCCATGCGCGCCGTTTCGTCCGTCGGCACGAACCCACGCATTTCAAAATGCTTGATTTGGTTTTCGCGGTTGATATAAAATTCCGCAAAATCGAGCGAGTCCGTCTTGTTCTTGGAATAATTGTTCACGCCCATCAGTTTATAACCTGCAAACGCCGTAAGCTGGACCTGTTCGTTGCCAAGCGTGTACGTGGGCAATTTCGCCGCTGCAAAGTTGTCGCCTAAATGATTTTCAATCGCCGTCTTATTCCAAATCCCCGTAACCGCGGCTACGATCGAACCGTCGTTAAAACCCGCGATTATTTTGGAATCGTTCGCATCCGCTTTTACACGCGGATTTTTCACGAGCTGCCACATAGCGTTCGTTACCTGTTCACCCGTGGCGTTATCGAAATTACAGGAAATGGACGTTTCGGCAAGGTGCTGATCATACTGCACTTCATAGCCCAAGCCCTTACCAAAATAAAACGCCGTCGTATACCAGCCGTCCGTCATGGGATATGCGAACTGTTTAGACGAACTGCACTTTGCTAAAATCCCGTCTATGCTCTGCACGTCCGTTGCGCTAAAAACGGATTTATCGTAATACAGGAAAAACGTGTTGTCGGTATACGGCATACCGTACACCCCTTCCGTGCCGTTCACGTTCATGGTCACGGACTCCATCGACCCTGCCGAATTTGCCTGTTGTACGCGCGTTAACCGATCCCCTGCAATCCGCGTGAGCGCATCGCCGTTGATAAGTTTTCCAAGCTGGTCGTTTGGACACGAGAACACGTCCGCTGCGTTTTCTACGTCGTTTAAAATACGCGTAGCAATTTCGTTTTCGCCCTCGATGTCGATAACGATTTGATAATTTTTATCGGGATTTTTCGCTTTAAAATCCTTTGCAACGCTTTCGGCGAACGCCTTATCCGCTTCGGATACCCAAACGGTAATTTTAATAGCGCCGTCCGCATCGTCGCCCGATTTACAACCGACCATACCCGCCGCAGCCAAAACGGACAACGCACCGCAAAGAATTCGTATATTTCTCTTTTTCATAACTTTCCCCCTTTTTTTTACTTCTATTAGTTTTTCATATCCGCAGACTTTTTATTCCTGTTTACACGAAAAAAGCGGCGAGCTTTCAACCCACCGCTTTCGCATTGTTTCATTATTTTATTTTTCCTTATCCGCGCTACCGCCGCTGTATACGTAGGTGTACGTCGCCCAATCGCTGTCGCAATATCCTGCCGCCTTGCCCGCTTCGGACGCGACCGCCTTGACTTTCACCGTGCAACCTTGCCTGTATTGATACAGCGAGCAACCGCTTCCGCTTTGTTCGTCACCGTCGTTGATAACAAATTTATAATCCGATATATACTGCGATTGACTGTCAGAGCTCCAGTTTAAACGGTAGGATTCTAACGTGAACGTAGGCGCGTTCAATTCTACCGCTGCCGAATTTTGGTATACGCTCCATGCGCTGTCATACCAATAACTACTCGGCGTTTCGCCGCCTTCATCGTTTTCGCCCGCACCGTCCGATAATTTCGCGCGGACTTTCGCATCTTGATATGCAAAGTCAAAACGGTACGCTTGCTTTTCGTCGCTCCACCATAAGTAATCGATAGCGATAGGCTGGTCGTTTTTATCGTACGCTTCAAATACGATATTGCTCGTGTTGGCATATTTAGAAATTCGGATATAACCGTACACCCCGTCTATTTCAATCGTCGGCGTATCGAACTGCTTGTAAACTTCCATTTCCCGCAACTCTGTCCAATCGTCGCTTTCGCCCGCTTCGTACACTTTGTTGTACATACGCGTATAAATCATGAAATTGTATTGCCCTGCGGGAATTTGCGAGAAATCGAGCGTTATGCTGCCCGCCGTATAATCGGGAACGTATTTTTTATAGAGCGCAAACGCGTCTAAATCCCCGTTTTGAACACTTTCCAAGTATTCCGCAATCCACGCTTCTTCGTCAACCGTTGGCGCGGTAGCCGTTTCGTTCAAATAAACCGTTATTCCGTTAATTTCGATTTTATAGATAAACCGCTTATTTTCGTTCGTTTCTCTATCGTCGCTATCCCCCGCTCTCGGGTCGTCCGTGTTATAAAGCGTGAACGTAAATTCGTCGCCGTCAAGCGCGTAGTCTTTTACGCCGATACCTCGGTTTGCATAATGGCTTTCCGCGAAAAGGGTTTTAAACCGTATATTCGATTGATTATAAACCGTTTCCACAAGCTCCGCGCTTTCGTTTTTAACGACTTGCGCCACCACGTCCATTTTGTACCGTTCGCAGCCGTTCCCGTTCACGTTAGGCAAAATCACGTAGTAGAACCCGTTCATTTTCTTCACGTTTTCCGTGTCCGCGCCTGCATAGGTATATTCGTAATAATATTTCCCTTTTGCTTTTTCCGTTTCCCAGAACGTTCTATCCCCGTTGTTTTCAAACAACTCTTCCCAAACGCTTTTCGCATGGTAAAGCTCGTTTCTGCGCTTGGAAAGCCGTTGATATTCTTGCACGCTGTTCTCTGTGCCGTAAAGGGCGTTTATCTGTTCCTGAATATCGTCGATTGCCGTAGGATTATCCATCAAATACAGCACGTCTTCCGCTATGTATTGCGCGCTTTCGTGGTCGTAAAACCGCACGATAAAACTGTCCACCGCCGCATAGTTTTCGTCATAGCCGTCCAGCTTGAACCAATATATCCCGTCGTTTACGAACGCGTAATAATCCTCGTCGGAAAGGCTCGGCTGAGAAAGCTCGCCAACGTAAACGTACCGTTCAACCGATTTGCCTTGAGGGTATGCCGTATCTTTATAATACACTTTCACCGTATATCCCGCTTTGTTGAAAATCCCTTGCGAAGCCACGGCGTACCCACCAAAATTCTCGTCCGTGTACACAACCGTTTCTTCGCCGTCGATTATTTCCAACTTCACGTATTCGGCTGTATCGCTTGCAAGCGTCGTATCTACCGTAATTGCACCCACGTACCCCGTTCCTTGCTCGTTCAAAACGTTGGAGCTTTCGATTTCGTTGACAGTGAGAACTTCGGGCGTTTCTATCCAATAATTACAAACGGAATGGGCGCAAACGCCACGTCCGTCATGCAAATCGCCGTATACGTACACAATCAATTCGTAGTAAGAATTTTCTTCCAAGCCCGTCGCGCTGAACGTATTGTTGCCTATAACCGCCGCTTGCGTGTCAATCAGTTCAAAATTCTCATAGTCGTATATCGCAACGCCAAGCCAACCGCCGCTTGCAGCCGCTACCCCGTCCGTATCGGACAGCGTAAAGGTTGCCGAACATTCTTTTACCGTAAGCGATTGTATTTCAAACTCGGATACGGTGGGATTGTTTGCGGCATAAGGCAAACCGACGGTTATGGTATCGTTGTTGTTCATAAACTCGTCCGTACCGTCCGCGTTGATATACGTATCGGCGATATATTCTATATCCGAAACGGTGTATTCGCAGTTTTCATACGTCCCGTTTGCAATCGTCACCGCGACGTAAACGCAGTTATACCATTCTCCCCCGTCTTCAATAAAGAAGGACGAAAGCCCGCCTCCTACTTGGTATTTCGTTCCGTTCAACTTCAACGAGAGAATTGTGTGTTGGCTGGGATTATTCAACCAAATTTGAATATAGACCGTTTCCCCCGCGCGACTGTAAATATCGTACGCCGACTCCGTCGGATAATTCGCGCCGAAATCGTGATCGCCACTCTCGAAATATTCTTTTAACACGTCGTCAAAACTGCGATACTCGTTGAATAACGCCATGCGGTAGCTCGCCCGTGCAGGAACTGTAGCAAACGCATCGGGCAAGCCGTCGCTAACCGACGGTTCACCGCTAGATGCAAAAATCCCAAGATACGTAGGTTCTTCCGTCGTTGCTGGCGTGTCGGGATTGTTAGGATTATCAGGCGTTTCTGGATTACTAGGAGTTCCCGGATTACTAGGAGTTTCTGGATTGCTCGGCGTTTCTGGATTGCTCGGCGTTTCCGGATTATCTGGTGTCGTATCCGTGTACGTCACACTGTTGCTCCAATCGCTCGTTTGGTAATTAACACCGTCGCCAACAGCGCGCACTTTCAACGTTTGCCCGTCCGACAACGTTTTGGACGTGACCGTATTTTCCACGTAAGATAAATTGCCGTCTACACTCAATTCAAATTTATCCGCGTTGGTATCCGCCGCCCAAGTAGCCACGTTATCCGCCAAAGCGACGATGGGCGCAGCAAGTTTTTCAGGCGTTGCAGGTGTTGGCGTAGGCGTTGGTGTAGGTGTAGGCTCATCATCACAAGCGGTAAAACCTATAATGCCAAACAACGTCATACATGCCGTAAGTAGAACACAAAGCAGTTTTCGTTTCATAGTGATACCCCCTAAAAAATATTAAAAAAAGTGCGCCAACCAAAGTCAACGCACATAAAACGCAAACTCCGATTGTCGCCAAACAAACTTTACGCGAAATGGGTTTAAACACACTTACATAAATGGAATTTGCATCTTATCAAATTCTATTGTAAGTGTGTGAAAAAGAATATTATTTTCCCTTAAAGAAAAAAATAAACCCTTATTTCGCAAATATTCAGTTTGTTTGGCATTATTAGTATATCATATAACGAAAAATTTTGCAACCGTTTTCATAAAAAAAATAAAACCCGATTTGAAAATAAATCGAGTTTTAACCGTTTTATCGATTATATTCTTCCGTCATGGATTTAAGCCAAGCGGCTTTGCGGCGTTTGAAATCGCAAAGAGTAAAGCGGAACGTCCAGTTCTTGCCCGAAACGGTGCTCGGAGCGTTCAAGCGCGATTCTTCGCCAAAACATAACACGTCTTGCATAGGCACGATCACTGTATCCGCCTTAGACGACATCAAAAGCCGTATCACGCTTTCACATTCGTCGTCGATGCTTTCGCGGATATACGCGACGTCCGCTTGCAAACATTGATTTTCCAGCTCGTCCGTGAACGCTTTGCGCTCTTTTACGTCCATACTTTCCATGAACGCGCGCAAGGGTTCGTTGTCGTGCGTACCCGTATAAGCTACGCAATTTTCGTTATAAAAAGCGGGCAGGTATTCGTTTTCCTTATTCCCGTCAAAGGCGAATTCAAAAATTTTCATATTCGGATAACCCGTATTTTTGAGCAGCCGCCTTACGCCGTCGTCGATCGTACCCAAGTCCTCCGCGACGATTGCACGTTTGCCCAACTTAGCAAACAACGCTTCTTTCGGTCCGTCCAACCATTCCCCCTCGCGTGCCGTTTCCGCGGTGGCGGGTACGGCGTAAAACCTGTCGAACGCGCGGAAATGGTCGATTCGCACGATATCGAACAGCGAAAACGCGTAATCTATACGCTTACACCACCATTGATAACCGTTTTGCGCGTGCTTGTCCCAATCGTAAACGGGATTCCCCCAAAACTGTCCGTCGTCCGAAAACGCATCGGGCGGTACGCCTGCACGAAGCGCGGCATTGCCCTGTTCGTCGAGCATAAACAAATCCTGTCGATACGCCCACGTTTCCACGCTGTCGTACGCAACGTAGATAGGCATGTCGCCCATGATTTCCACTCCCTTTTTACGCGCGTAGTCGTGGAGTGCGTTCCATTGTTTTAAGAAAATATATTGCGTAAACTGCCAAAACTCTATTTCGTCGGCGTGTTCCGATTCGTACGCTTTTAATGCGCGTTCGTCGCGATTTTTCAAAGGCTCGTCCCAATCTTCCCAAGGCGCGTAGGAAAAATGCACTTTCAAGGACATAAACAGCGCGTAATCGGCGTACTTGCCCGCCTTTACAAACGTTTGCCAAGCCCCGTCCGTCTTATCAAAGCGCGCGTACGCCTTTTTCAAAATTTCCGTTTTATACGCAAACTGTCTGCCGTAATCCACCCGCCGATCGTCGTCTGCAAAACAGACGTTTTCGTAATCGGATATCTCCAACAGCCCGTCCTGTTGTAATAAATCAAAATCGATAAAATAATAATTGAGCGCATCGGCAGCAAACGATTGATAAGGACTATCGCCGTAGCCCGTAGGCAATAGCGGCAACACCTGCCAAATTTTCATACCCGCGCTTTCCAGCCAGTCTACGAACGCGTATGCGCCCGCGCCGAGCGTGCCGATTCCAAAGGGCGAGGGCAATGAAGAAACGGGCATAAGTACGCCCGCTTTGCGTTTACCTTTTTTATAGTCTTTGTTTTCCATAATCACCTTTCCAAGCGTGAATTTCTTCTTTATGTATATCCATCGCAAACGGTTCTTATACAGCCATTATCCGTGAAAGCAAAATTTCTTCTCCTTTCGCTACGCCTTTTATACGCTCGTTTTGCAGTGCAACGTGCGCTTGGTTTATCAAGATTTCCGCTTCTTCCGTTTTTCCAACCGCCGCGGAAACCGCCGCCAACGCGCGCTTTGCCTGTGCGCTGTCGCCGCTTAAAAAATCCTTGCAATAGTTCGCGCTCTTTTCCGCGCTTTCGATATCGCCGTTTATCGCGTGCATATACACTAGCTCCGCGGCGATTTTTTCCGTTTCTTCCGCGGATAAATACGCTTGGTTTTTCACCAAACGGTTCAACGCGTCCGCCGCGTCGTCAAAGCGTTCTTTTTCTAAATAATAACGGTACTTCAAATCGAGCATAACCGCGTACAACGGTTCGTCCTCGCAAAGCTGCGGCGCGGAAGTATACAGTTCTTCGTCTATCTCGCCAAAGCTTTCGCCCGCATACAGTCTGCCTTGGATTTCCATGGCGGCAAGCATGTTCTTCTCTTGAGCATACCCCTTTTTCAAACCGATATACACCGCCGCGTCCGTTTTCCCACTTGCGTAATACGCAGGCACAGCGTTGAGTAAAAACAAATACGCAATATACGGCAAAGAGCCAAGAAGTTCAAAGCTCGGCGCGCCCACACACGCGCAAACGACAGCTCCCGCCGTTATGATAAGCAACAACACGCCGCTAAATACCAGCCCGCCTATCGTGTATTTCTTCGCGCGCGAAAGCATGTTCCCGCCCGTCTTGGGCACAACCTGCGTTTGATCGTGCGCAAAGGGTGAAGCAAAGCCGTAACGCAGCTTTCCGTTCTTTTCCACCAGCTTAAAGCAGAAAAATTTCGCGTACACGATTTGCATATTCCCTGCTTTGGCAAACGTTATATGCCCAAGCTCGTGGAAAAGAGGTGCTATTGCCAAGCTTGCCACTACGCCGCCGATACATTCTATCATGTCGTCCAAACCCACAGTCCACGCGAAAAAGAATACGGTAAACAACCCTGCCGTAAGGAGCAAGGTGCAAACCGCCGCATACAGTTTGGACAACCGCGTATTCATTTCATTAATCCCCTTTCGATTGCATAACCTTCCAAGTTATCGCAATCGCTGACGATACATTTTTTAATCCCGAGCGTTTTCATCATCACGGCAAGCCATAACGCGCCGCCCGCCAAAACGTCCGCTCTACCCGTAGGAATACAGGGCATTTTCGCAATTTCTTCCACGGGCGTTAAAAGTAGCTTGTCCGCCCACGCTTGCATTTCTTGCGCAGAAATTTCCGTGCCCGTGATTTTTTCCGAAGAATATTCTTGTAAGCCAAGCTTTACCGCCGCAAGCGTCGTTGCCGTCCCGCCGATTGCATATACTTCACAAATTTTAGGCGTTGCGCCATATTCCGTTACGCGCGCCGCCGTTTCTTGAAGGAGCGCGTTTTTATCCCGTCCGCATTTGTCTTTCAACCGCACTACGCCGATATCCACGCTCTTTTTATACACGATTTCACCGCCCGTGCGCACGACGAGTTCGGTGCTTGCACCACCCACGTCAATAACCGCACCGTCTTGGTTTTTGAGCGCACCCAAAAGCCCCAAACGCGCTTCCCGTTCCCCGTCCACGATGTCCACAATCAAGCCGCAAAGCTCTTTTACGCGCGAAACGAACGTATCGCCGTTTTTTGCACTCCGTACGGCGGCGGTAGCAAAGACAAACGTCTGCTCTGCGCCTTGCTTTGTCGCCAAGGCGTGAAATTCGGCAACGGCACGCGCCGTGCGTTCGATAGCTTCCGTTTTTAAAAACGGTGCCGTTGCAATTCCTTCGCCAAGGCGGGTGGTTTGTAAGCGTTTATATAAAACTTTTCCGTCCGCCACGAACATCAGGCGAACGGAATTAGAACCTATATCGAGTACGGCAAATCTATCCATTATTTTCCTTGCAAATCATAGCGTTGCACCGCTTCTAACCATTTGTAGTAATCGGAAGAATAATACTGTAAATCTTCTTCCAAATCCGCGTTTTGTTCTGCCCAAGCGTCCACGTCTGCCTGCAATTCTTCCTTGCGGTTGTTTTGAACGCCGATCGTTATCCATTGATACGTCAAAAAGGCAAGCAAAAACACGAGTAGCGCCGTACAAGCCACGGCGACTGCCGTTATTACTCTTCTCATTTTATCTTGCGTCATACTTTCTCTCCCTCTTTTTTCAAGAGTTTCTTCTTGGATTTTGCCTTTTGTAGCCTTTTTGTTATCTTATTATAACACAAATTTTCCAAAAAGGCAATGATTTTGTGCAAAGTTTTTAAATATATTATCCCACCGACGGCGTAGCCCAGCCAAGTATACACTCGAAAGGACGGGAATTTACAAAGATACGCCCCGCTTATGCAAACGACCGCCGCAAGCAAAGAAAACGAAATATCCAGCACCGCCGCAAGCGTTTTGTTTTTGCCAGCTCTACAACCGAGCGCCACGCGCAACAACCCGAACGGTTCGTATAACAGCCCTAAACAAACCCCAACGGCTATACATAGCGCAAAGACGGAAAACTGATTGCCCGTATCCATACTGGGCGTTATTTAAACAACCGCGCCGCAAAGCTCTTGCCGCCGTACGAAACGCCCGTAACGCTCCCCTCCGCGGTAAACGCGCCGCTCGATTTAGAAAACGCGGTGATTTTCAAACCCGAACCTGCCACGTACATTTTCTCGCCGCCTATCAAGGCTAAGGTTATCTTCACTTCCGAAAACGCCACGACGCTTTCCACACCGCTCACGGTGATATTTTTCCGTTGTTCAATCAAAACCGTATGTTTCACGTTCATTTCTTGCATACGGTATTTTATGCGCTAACCAAACAGTTTATAACCTTTAATCGAATTTTTCCAAAAACGATTTTTTCACGCCCTCCGTTTTATATTCCGCGAGCGTATCAAGTTGCACGTTATGTATGCTTTGGAATATATTGTTTTCCACGTTCGGATTTTCCGCGCGCAAATCTTCAATCAACGCTTTCACTTTCTTCCGAGCCGAAAACGTATCGTCGTCGCCGCCCACCGTCTTTTGCGTAAAACGGCACGCGCACGCGATAAAATCTAAACCGAAAGCTTTTTGCCAGCGCACGATATCCCGTTCCAACACGCAATATAAAGGACGGATAAGCTCCATACCCTCGAAATTCGTGCTCTTGATCCGCGGCAACATGCCCTGCAACTGCCCGCCGTACAGCATACCCATCACCGTCGTTTCAATAACGTCGCTTTTGTGGTGGCCAAGCGCGATTTTATTGCAACCTAATTCTTTGGCTTTTGCGTATAAATGCCCACGGCGCATACGCGCGCACAAATAGCACGGGTTTTCTCCCGCCGCCGCGTCTGCCGCCGCGAAAACGTCGCTTTCAAACACCGTAATCGGCACGTTCAGCTTTTTCGCATTTTCTTCTATCTTCCGCCTGTTCTCGACGTTATATCCGGGGTCCATTACCAAAAACACCAGTTCAAACGGCGTTTCACTATGCTTTTGCAACTGCTGCATAAGTTTCGCAAGCAACATACTGTCCTTGCCGCCCGAAATGCAAACGGCGATTTTATCGCCCGCGTTTATTAAGCGGTATTTTTTTACAGCCAAAACGAAAGGCGACCACAACTCTTTTCGATAAGTCGTAATCATCGAACGTTCTACTTCTTGATAAAATTCCAACGCTTTCGCCATAACCCGTTTACCTTATAATCAATAATTTGTCTTTTGCTCTCGTGATTGCCGTATACAACCACCTGTTTTTCTCTTCCCCGAACGCCCAGCTTTCGTCAAACACGACGACGAAAGAAAATTCCGAACCTTGCGCCTTATGACACGTTACCGCGTAGGCAAATTCAAAACGGCAAATAGGTTCCTCCTTAACCGCCCGAAGTTTGTGTAGTAGCGCAAAATCCCCTTCGTGCACCACCGAACCGTTAGAGAGTGTTACCGCGCGGTCGCCGTATAAATGCTTGTATTCGCCCTTCGTGAATATACCCGTATCCAAAGGAACGGTAATACTCTCGCTTGCAAAATCCGCTTGAAATTCCATTTTCGCCAAATCGTCAAAGCCTTCCTGTAAGTTTCGAGCCGTGCCGATAACGCCGTTTACCAAAAAGAATTTCCCGTCCTTATCCAGCGGTTTTTCCCAGTCGTTGAGCGTACATATCACTTTCTCCCCGTCCGTGGGCAGCTTGCAGTCGGGCGCAATTCCCTTGTACGCGCGCATTTCTCTATTAATCTCCGTTCGCGTTTTGTTCCGACCGCAAATGATTTGATCAGCTTTCAAAAACAGCCGTTTCCTATCCACCGCTTTTAACGCGCTTTTGGCTATCACGCAAACGCTGTCGCCGTAATTACCGTAAGGAATCCGCCGTCCCTCCCGCGCCATCGTCGCGACTTGGATAATGGGATTGTCCGCCGCTTGCCGCACGATTTGCGTGAGCGTATAATGCGGATTTTCCATAAGCGGACATACGCCGTTTACGGGCGGCAACTGTGCGCCGTCGCCTGCAAATAAACACTTTCGCCCAAACGATAAAATATCGATAAGCATACTCTCGTTTATCATCGACGCTTCGTCTACGACAATCAACTTAATTTTTTCATCCAACTTCTCACGCTTGATAAACCGCAATTCCCGCGCTTGTACGATTTCCCCGTCCTCGTCCACTTCAAAATCGTCTTCGTCGCGCATATAAATTAAGCTGTGTACCGTGCCCGCCGCCGTACCGTTCTTTACAAGGTTTGCCGCCGCTTTGCCCGTAGGCGAGATAAACACCGCGTTCTCGCCCGCGCGCAAGTGCAATACTTCACGCACGATATAATCAATCAAAAACGTCTTGCCCGTGCCCGCATATCCCGACAATACGAACACCTGATTATCCGTATTGAAAAACCACTCGGATATTAAATTCTTCGCAATTTCCTGCTCGGCTGTGAGAACGGTTTCCATATCATGGAATATTGTATCACAAATCGAAAATTATTGCAACTGTTTTAACGAACATTTGTTCATTTTTATTTATTTTTGTATAAATTGTGCGTGTAGAGATTTCGTGGCGAAGGATACGTCGATATAGATAACGCCTTCTTTCATAGGAAATTTGCATTTAAATTCCCCGTTTTTACCCATGGATAAGCAGATTTCTTCTTTTTGGGGATCATAGGAATACGCCCCCTCTTCCTTGCGCGTTCTGCCATCGCGATAGGCGCAACGCAAAACGAACGTGTTATCGTCTTTGAGTTCTAAACGGATAAAGGAAAAATCCTGCAATAAATCGCGGTTGCAAAAGTTCGCGATTTCACATTCGTATTCGCCAAGATACGGTTTTGTAATATCCGTTAAATTGCTTGTTTTTCCCGTCGGGAAAAGGGTTAAAAGAGAGATAATACCCGCGCAAAGCGAGCTTTTTAAAAGATGTTTCTTCATGCAAGCAGTATGCGTAACGGTTGGAAAAATTATGCAGGTTTCGGCTTTTTTCTCCGCGCGCGGTTTTTGGCTTTGCGCTGCGTTTCGATTGCTTCGCTATTGAAAATTACGCCCGCGATAAAGCAAATCATCAACACGTACAACCACAACAAAAACACGATAATCACGCTCAAAGCCCCGTACAAACGCGCTACGTTACTCACGCGCAAATATACCGTAAAACCGATAACCGCCCCAGCCCAAGCCACGACGGTTATGAGCGTGCCGCGCACAAACGTTTTTAAAGGTCGTTTATAAGGGCAGATATACGCATTCAGGAGCAAGACGAGCGCAAACGAAAGCGCTATCAAAAGTAAATAATCAGCGACGATTTCCAGTTTTTCGGGCAATAGCCTTGAAAATAAGAACGTACCCACGGCAAGCGCAAGGGCAAACGCCGCGACGAGTAGCATAACGATAAACATAAGTGCTACCGCCCCTACGCGCATACGCAAGCCTTGGGTTTCGTGGCGATGCTCGTAAATAATTTCCCCACTTCGACGCATTTGATAAAATAAATTCGTGGCGGAATATAGCGTTGTTACGAGCAATAAAACGGATACGCTCGCCGTTGCGTTTTCCGCTTCGCGTTGTACGTAGGAAAACACGTTCTTTACCGAATCGAACACGGATAAACGGAATATACCGTCGAACTTAACGGGCAACCTGCCGATAATCAACGTTAGCCAAAAGGCAAGTGGTACGACGGACATAATCAGAAAAAAGACAAGCGTACCCGCTATCGTCGTGTATTTCTTTTCCGAGAGTAGACGGTATTTATCTTTCAAATAGCGATAGGATTTACGAAGCTGTTCCATGGTAAGAGTATGCCCGTTTTTCACCCTTTCAAACGCAAAGCGACGGAGAAACTCCGTCGCTTGCCATCTTTCGTATTTTACTGTTTAATAATTATACGACGCGCTGCAACCACAGCCGCTGTAGCTACGGTTTAAACCGTATTGCGACGCGTAATAATCGTTCCCACCTACCGTAGAGGTAGCGTTTTGCGTCCACGCGCCACCACAGCAACCGCTGTTTTGCGTGTTGGAAACCGTGCCGTTGGTGCAATTACAACCGCAGTTGCAACCACAGCCGCTGTTTACGGTTTGATAGCAGCAACGTTGACGGTTCAAACCGAACAAGATATTGAACAAGCTACAACCGCAAACATTACAACGATTAAACGAACCGCCACAGCCGCACGATTGCGAACAGCCGCAAGAACAATTCGAGCATACGTTATTATTTGTCGTACATACAAAGCACATAGTATTTCAAAGTCCTTCTCGTGTATTTGAGAACAAATCTCATACTACATGTTATGCACTACCCGCAATTTTTGTGAATTGCAGGTATCTTTTCTCAATTATAATTTATACCAGTAATTATCCACATTAGCGAGTTTCTTCGACATTTGCGCTGAATCACTTACGTCTACCTGCGTCCCTCCCGTCTTGTTCGGCCAATTCGGATTGCCAAACCCCGCATAATAGCTTACACAATACCAAGTAGAAGTGTCGTCAAATATTACACTCTCTAATTTTTCTCCGCAAAATGCACAAGGTGCAATCAGCGTTACAGAATTTGGTATCGTCACACTTATTAAATTATCACAATCGGCAAATGCATCGCGCCCAATTGTCGTTACGGAATCGGGTATCGTTATACTTGTTAGGCTGGCACAACCAGTAAACGCATAATCCTTAATCACTTCTACGCCATCGGGAATAACCCAATTTGTAAACTTTTGATTATTGAGATATAAATCTGCACCGTTTGATAAAGGATTTGCATTGGTCCCGCCAAATTCAACCTCCCACCAATCGGCATAATCACCCATATAATACACGTTTGTCAAGCTATAACAATTATTGAACGCACTACTTCCTATCGTCGTTACCGAATCAGGTATCGTTACGCTTACCAAGTCGACACAATCACGGAACGCAGCACCCCCAATCGTCGTTACGGTGTTAGGGATTTTCACACTGGTTATGTAACTTCCAACTTCAAAAGCATAATCGCCTATTTCGGTGACAGGCAAGCCGTTGTAGGTGGAAGAAATGACGATATCCTGTTCGGATGCCAACCCTAAGCCAATTACACGATATTCTTCCTTGCCTGCAATTCGTTGATAATGCAAGTTGCGTGTTGCACCCTTTTCAATCGGTTCGCCCGTAGGAAGTTCGATTGCAGGCAACACCGTACCGTCGGTGAGTGTAATAATCATGCCGTCGTCGTCCACTTCCACACTTTTAATTCCAACGCCATCCGCGCCTTTAATCGTATTCAGCCACGTTTCATAATCGAGTGGCTTTTGCCCTTTTTTAGTGGCATATTCCACGTATGTATCGTAGACCTGTTCAATAGTGTTTTCTTCTTTGGGCGGTAAAGTGCCCGCATCCGTACCGTCGTCGCCACAAGCGGCAACACCAAGCGTAAAAGCGCTAATGCTCGCAAACACAAGCAAGCCTACAAAAAATTTCTTTGCTTTTTTCATATATAAGCCCTCCTAATAAAAAAGTGTCGAGTCCGCAAAGGAAACGACACCTGTAAAAATGTCTTTTCGCTTTGCTGCAACACAATTAAAAAATATCTTTTCTTTTACGCAAAGATTTTTATAACGCGAAAAAATTACACTTCTACCAAAGAAGTATACTTCACGCAAAAGAAACTATTTAATTGTGTTGCAATTTTATTTTACCACTTTTGCCATACGTTGTCAATAGATTTTAAGCAAAAAACCCGTATTTTGGTAAATACCCAAAATACGAGTTTTTATAGCAATCACAGTTCGCCGTTAGGCGATTATAGTTGAAAATTACTTAAGTTTTTCTTTCAGCGTCATAACCGAAGAAACCAACATTCTGCGAATATCAATACATTCTTTGATAAAACAACTATGTTCGTCGTCAAACAAACAATTTGTATCGTGTAAAAGGTCTAACCAATATTCCGTTTCATTAATTTCTTTAAGCGAAATTTCAAATTTTGAAATAAAATCCTTTGTTCCTTGCGCATATTTTGCTTCGTGTATATTTGCGCCAACCGAAGTACCACATCGCAAGAGTTGGTTAATCAAAGCGGATTCCGCACCCCGTTGTTTTAACTGCCGACAAAGAAAAATAATTTGTTTTGCAAATGCTTTAGATTTATCTCGTAATACGCTGTCAGCCATCTTAAATCTCCTGCAAATACAAACTTGGCGTAGCCAATCATAACTTGCCGAAGGCAACCATCACTAATAACTCGTTTCGCGATTAAAACGGAGAAGTTATAAGTTTAGAGCTATGAATTTGGCTTCGCCAAATGTTATGCTCCGAACGTTTCTGCGAAACGATCATAGTTGATTTTTCGCTATGCGAAAAATCATTCCCACTCAATCGTTCCCGAGGGTTTCGGGGTTAAGTCGTATAATACGCGGTTGACGTTTTCCACTTCCGACGTGATACGCGCCGTGATTTTGCCAAGGAGCGAATACGGAATTTCTTCAATCGTTGCCGTCATCGCATCCACCGTGTTCACCGCACGGATAATAACGGGATACGCATACGTGCGTTGACCGTTCTTTACGCCTACCGATCTGAATTCGGGTACTGCCGTGAAATACTGCCATACCTTACCTTCCAAGCCCGCTTTTGCAAATTCTTCACGTAAAATTGCATCCGATTCGCGAACGGCCTCCAATCTGTCGCGCGTAATCGCGCCAAGGCAACGTACGCCAAGCCCGGGACCGGGGAACGGCTGACGGTAGACCATATTATCGGGAAGTCCAAGCGCGCTACCTACCACACGCACTTCGTCTTTATACAGGAATTTGAGCGGTTCAACCAGTTCAAACTGCATATCTTCGGGCAAGCCGCCAACGTTGTGGTGCGCTTTTACGCCGTCGCTTTCGATGATATCGGGATAAATCGTACCCTGCGCCAAAAATTCGATACCTTCCTGTTTTCTTGCCTCTTCTTCAAACACGCGAATAAATTCCGCGCCGATAATCTTACGTTTCTTTTCGGGTTCTTCCACGCCTGCAAGCTTACCGAGGAATCTTTCCACAGCGTCTACGTAAACGAGATTCGCATCCATTTCATCTCTGAAAACTTGCACGACTTGTTCAGGTTCACCCTTTCTCAAGAGGCCGTGGTTTACGTGTACGCAAACGAGTTGTTTACCGATTGCCTTAATCAAAAGCGCAGCAACTACGGACGAATCCACCCCGCCCGAAAGAGCCAAAAGCACTTTTTTGTTCCCCACTTGCGCGCGAATTTCCGCAACCTGTTCTGCGATAAATGCGTCTGCAAGCGCTTTCGTGTTGATACGAGCCATTGTTTCGGGACGTACGTTATTGTTCATATATAATTCTCCTTTGAATAAAAAAATCAATCTAATACGGCTTTTATCGCCGCCATCAAATCCCCGTATTCTTCATATGCAGGCAAAGTAGGGTTATCCGCTTTGATCTTGTCCGTACTCTTGAACAAGAACCCTGCTTTGCTTGCCTTTATCATACCCAAATCGTTATAGCTATCCCCAGCCGCAATTGTTTCAAACCCGACCGATTGCAACGCTTTTACCGTGCTGTACTTAGAATTTTCCACGCGCATTTTATAGCCCGTAATCTCCCCGTTTTCCGCTACTTCCAGTTCGTTACACATCAGGGTAGGATAGCCCAGTTTCGCCATAAGCGGCATACCAAACTGCGTAAACGTATCACTAATGATAACCACTTGCGTCAAGCTTCTCAGTTCGTCCAAGAACGCTTTCGCACCGTCAAGCGGTTCGATTTTTTCGATAATCGCGCGAATTTCGTTCAAACCTAAGCCGTGTTCTTTCAGAACGCCGATACGCCATTTCATAAGCTTGTCGTAATCGGGTTCGTCGCGCGTCGTGCGCGTAAGTTCGGGAATACCGCTTGCCTTAGCAAACGCAATCCATATTTCAGGCACTAACACGCCTTCTAAATCTAAACATACTACGTTCATATTCTTACCTTAGTGTTGTGAATAGTTAGGAGCTTCCTTGCTGATAGAAATATCGTGAGGATGGCTTTCAATCAAGCTTGCGTTGGTGATACGAACGAATTCGGAATTCGTGCGCAAATCTTCAACCGTCGCCTTGCCGCAATAACCCATACCCGAACGCAAACCGCCTTTGAGTTGATAGATAACTTCGGCTACGCTGCCTCTATACGGTACGCGACCTTCCACGCCTTCGGGTACGAATTTCTTCGTGCCTTCTTGGAAATATCTGTCGCTGCTGCCCGCCGCCATAGCACCGAGCGAACCCATACCGCGATATACTTTATAGCTTCTGCCTTGATACAATTCCACTTCACCGGGGCTTTCCAGCGTACCAGCTAAAAGCGAACCGACCATGACCACGCTTGCGCCAGCCGCCAAAGCCTTGACGATGTCGCCGCTGTATTTAATACCGCCGTCTGCGATAATTCTCTTACCAAGCTTATCCGCCGTTTCCGCGCAGTCCATAACCGCGGTAAGTTGCGGAACACCGATACCCGCTACGATACGCGTCGTACAAATCGAACCGGGGCCGATACCCACTTTCACTACGTCCGCACCCGATTTGATAAGCGCCTCCGTCGCCGCCGCCGTTGCTACGTTGCCCGCAATAAGCGTAATATTAGGGAACTTAGCGCGAATTTCTTCTACGCGCTTTAACACGCCTGCGGAATGACCGTGTGCCGTATCAATGGTGATAACGTCCGCACGCGCCTCGATGAGCGCCGCTATTCTCTCCATCGTATTGCCCGCAACGCCAACCGCCGCACCTACCAACAATCTACCGTTTTCGTCGCGTGCAGAGTTGGGGTATTGAATGGATTTTTCAATATCCTTAATCGTGATAAGCCCTTTCAAATAACCGTTTTTATCCACGATAGGAAGTTTTTCAATTCTGTGCTTACCGAGAATTTTTTGCGCTTCCGCAAGAGACGTGCCCTCAGGCGCAGTCACGAGCCCTTCTTTCGTCATGATGTTGGAAATGGGCTGTTCGTAATTGTTCTCAAAACGCAAATCACGGTTGGTCAAAATCCCTACTAATTTCCCGTCTTTCGTAATAGGCACACCGCTGATACGGTATTTTTCCATAAGCGCAACCGCCTCTTTTACGAGATTATCGGGCGCAAGGAAGAACGGGTCGGTAATAACGCCGTGTTCGCTGCGTTTAACTCTGTCTACGTGATTTGCCTGTTCTTCAATCGACATATTCTTGTGAATAATCCCGATACCGCCCTCGCGCGCAATCGCAATCGCCATACGGCTTTCCGTAACCGTATCCATCGCCGAGCTCATTAAAGGCAAATTGAGTTTGATTTTATCCGTAAGCTTGGTTTGCAACGAAACTTCGTTGGGCAACACGTTCGAGGCTTGCGGGATAAGCAATACGTCGTCAAACGTCAATCCTTCTTTTACAATTCTACTGCTCATAAGTACTTCTCCTTGTATATAAAAAAGTTAATATTTTTTCAATTTAGCCGCCTTGGGCAAACGCCAGCGTTTGATTGAAATATTCGTTTCCGCTAAACGTTCCGCCGCTTTGCATTTCCAACATTTTCGTTTCGACGTACTCTACCGTCGTATCGTCGTTTTCTACTTTTGCCGTAACCAAAATTGTTACCAAAGCGTTATTCACGGGAAAACTGCCGTCTAAATACGTAAACGCCTTATCGACCGCTTGTTCTTCGTCGCCTTGACGGTATACAGCCAAGCAAATTTGACCGTAGATATACTGTTCATAGCTGCCCGTATCGCCAAGGTTCATTTTTTCGTCCTTGTCCTTGCAATACGCTACGAACTCGTCGTCGTCTGTCATCAGTTCGCCGCACGCTTCAATGCGTTCGTAATCGTCAATGGAAATCGCCACTTCCATTGCAAACGCCGCGTAATAAATCTCGCCCGAACGTTTATACGCTTGCTTTGCGTTGGCAATCGAAAGCTTGTCCATACCCAAATCGTACGTAATTTCCATCATCGTGGAAGGATAGATAACCGCCAGCGCGCAAATAGCGAAAACGATTAAGCCGAGTATCGCCGCAACCGTGCTCAACGCGGCGCGCAAAATCACTTTATCAACGCGCATATTACTCTCCTCCCAGTGTATTTATAATATTTTACCACAATCAAAATAAAAAATCAACTGTATGAACGAAATTTGTTGGTTCTGAAAGCAACCTTTTTTTCATATAATACGCCATGAACGCTTTTTTTTCTAACTTTTCGCGCCCGTCGCGACCGCTTATACGTTTTTTTAAAATTTTGACCTTGCTTTTCGCTCTTATTTTCGTATTCCCGTTTTTTAGCTGTTCCAAACAAAAAGAGGTGGATTATTTCGATTACGTTTCCGAACTTCGCAGTAATATCCTACTCGCCGAATCGGACGGATTAACCCTTCGGGTGTACGGCGTAACCAAGGAATACCCCTACGCCGCCGACGGCGTGCCGCGCGATACGACTACCCGCGCCGAATTTTTTCTCGTTGCACCGTCGGGCGATCAAGAATACCACCTTTCTTTTACCGTAAACGGCGAGAACTACGACGGGGATATGTCGTATGATAACGTGAAAGCGGAATACTACTTTTCCCGCGCTTTAAATATTGAAAGCGTGAAGGAAATCCCGTGCGTTATTACCTGTGGAGAAAAGGAAATTTCGTTCACCGCCCGTTCCGTCGTAGACGATACGACGTACACGCCCAAAAAGGCTTTACAAACGCTTGTAGACGCAGAAAAAACGCTCTTTGAAGAATGGACGGACGAATACGGATTTATCGGCGAAATATATCTTCGACTTATCCACGAAGACGCGCCCTATTATTATATTGGACTGATTGACCGAAACGGCAAAATCGTCGCCTTTTTAATGAACGCCGAAACGGGCAGAATTTTAGCCAAACGCGAACAATAACCAAGACAAAAATCAAACCCGACGGGGTGTGTTTCCCGTCGGGTTTTTTTATATTACGGTTTAACCGTTTATTCCAACAAATTCACCAAAAACCGCTTCGTCCGTTATCAATTCCACGTATTCTACGAAATATTGATTGCCCACTTCATACGCAAAGGATTGACTTTCCGTCACCGAACCGTTTACGGTAATTTTATCCGCATCTTCATATCTCCAATTTTGCGTCAAGTCGTACTCGCCGTTGCTCGTGTAAACGGTGTAGTCCCAATCGGCTTCATACGTAGCCATTGCGCCGAAAATTCTATATAAAACTTCCGTATTGAACGCAAGTTCTTCAGGATCACGATAGAATACCAATGCATAGCCGTCTTTCACGGTTGCGTTCTTCGTATACAACGCATCTACGCCGACAAAATCGATTACTTCCGTGGGATTAAACACTTTCGTACAAGCTTCATCCGTATACCAAGTATCGATTTCATACGCTTCCACGACATCACTGTACGAATACAATTTATTTGCTACGCTTTCCCACGTATCATATCTATAAATACTCGGGTACGCGGTATCCACTTTCACACCGTTAACGTACAAATCAACGTCTAAGCCTATCAAATAACTCTCTTGCTTTTCTTGCGGAGTGGACGTCGTATCCAACTTATCAGCCGCCGCGTCGTAGCCCGTTTGGTCGAACTTATAATCAAGAGCCAATTCCATCGTTTCCGTACCTACAGCCTTTTCACCGTCGTAGTTCATTTCTTGCTTTTCTTCCATGACGAATTTGGTAAGCTTGCCACCTTTTGCATACATCTTGGTCGTTTGGCTCATGGTCATTTCTTGACCTTCCACCTTTCTATTCAGTTGCGTTACCGTCGTAATAACTTGCGCGCCGTTTTCCGTCGTAGCAGACACCGTCATCGAGAACGAACCGTCTACTTCGTTTTCTTGGTATTTTTGCGCAATCATTCCGTTGAATTCGTTCAACGCGTTCTTATACGAAGTAAAGTTATCCAAATCCGCAACAGCCGCCAACTCGTCGAAATCGATTTCCGAAAAATCTTTCCAAGACGACATTGCAAACGCCGCGTATTCTACGTCGCTTAAAATATAGGATTCCGTACTCTCTTCGCCATCCCACTTTTCATAAGATTGCATAACGTAGCCGTCGTTATACTTCGCAATACGGTAAATATCTTCTTCTCTTTCCCCGTCGTCTATATCCCATTCATTGTAATAACCGATTCCTGCTTGCGGATTCACCGAATACGTAATTCCCGCTTCGTCCGTGTTAGAATCCGTTCCAAACGAATTTTCTTCCACGTACGTACCCGTCATCGTAATCGCGCCCGTGTAATTGAGCGTGGATTGATACGCACTCTTAAACGTGCTATACACCTGTTCTTCGCCGCCTACGCCGCCGCCCGTTTGGTCTTCACCGCACCCTACCGCGCCGAACGCGAAACAAGAGGCAAATCCGATAGCCAAACAACTTAACCATTTCTTTTTCATACTTTTTACCATCCTTTTTTATTTGCACATATTTTATATGTACCTATTTATATTATACTTGCTACTATCTAACTTGTCAAGCGTATACGAAAAAAAACAGCGAAACTCGCTGTTTTTTTCACGATTTAAAATTTCCTTACGTACATTTCTTTTGCGATCTTGAAAAAGTGATTTCTTTTTTCTGCATAATCTTTGTACAAGTCGTGCTGCGATTCGTTTAACGCGTCAACTAAATCGTTTTCTGCAATCCACATCTGACTTTCGGCTACTCTTAACTCATAATCCATATCGTCGCGAATGTCTTGCGCCATTTTGGCAAACAATTGCCCTACTTCTTCATTTGTAACTTTCTTTTTCATAAGTCCTCCTAAAAATTTTGTAATAAAAAAAGTGCGCCTACCGAAGTCAGCGCACAAAAACGCAGACTCAATAGTCGCCAAACCAACCTCACGCAATATAACAGCTTTCGCCATAATAGCAGCATAAGTTGAATCTGCATTTTATCAAATTCAACGCTACTATTATGAACATAATTGTCATAATCAAATAAAAGGTAAGGATTTGCAGTATATTATTGCAATATGAAGTTGATTTGGCATAGTTAGTATAGCACATATAAAAATTTTTATCAAGTATTTTCACGAAGATAAAAAAAATCGACTTGCAAAAAGCCGATTTTTTTATTATTTCAACCATAAAAACGCTATCAAGAAAATCAATAAACCGCCCACGATAATACACCCAAGCATAGGCAACATCGCCGCGAACGCGCCGCGCACCATCGCCCAGTATTCCTTTTTGGATACCTTGCCGATAGGCTGACCTTGGTTTTTCTTCTTGTGCGGGTTATACCAACTGAACCCTTCTACGTTCATATCCGCAAAGGTCGTTTCCGTGTCCAGTTCTTCCCGTTTTTCCTTCTTTTTTTTCATCTTATACGCTCGCCGTTTCTTGCGCTAAACGTTCCGTTTCCTGTTGCAACGCAAACTTTGCAAGTTCTTCTTCCGACGCGTACAAATGGCAGGCGCAGAAATGCCCGTCCTCCACTTCGCGATAAGTAGGCGGAACGTGTTTGCAAATTTCCATACAGTGTTCGCAACGGGTATGGAATTTACAGCCCTTAGGCGGATTGACGGGGGACGGGATATCCCCTTTCAAAATCACGCGGTTCATCTTCACGTGCGGGTTGGGTACGGGCACGGCAGAGAACAACGCTTTGGTATACGGGTGTAACGTGTTTTCAAATATACGTTCTTTCGAGCCGTATTCCACCATACTACCAAGATACATAACGCCCACTTCGTCGGAAATGTGTTTCACCACCGACAAGTCGTGTGAAATGAACACGTAGGTCAAGCCGAGCTCTTGTTGCAGTTCTTTGAGCATATTGATAATTTGCGCTTGAATGGACACGTCGAGCGCGGAAACGGGTTCGTCGCAAATGACGAGTTCGGGTTTAAGCGCAAGCGCGCGCGCAATACAAATACGCTGTCTTTGACCGCCCGAAAATTCGTGCGGGTATCTTTCAAAATAATGGGGTTGCAAACCGCACGTTTTCATTACGTTCAAAACGTAATCGCGATACTGCGATTTGGTCGTCAAGCCGTGTTGCAACGCCGCTTCGCCAATGATTTCACCCACCGTCAAACGGGGAGAAAGACTCGCGTACGGGTCTTGGAAAATCATTTGCATATTCGGACGGAGTTTGTTAAATTCGCGTTCGGAAAGTTTTGAAACTTCCTGACCTTTAAACCAAACTTCGCCACCCGTAACGTCGTAAAGCCGCAAAATGGTTCTGCCCATCGTCGTCTTGCCGCAACCCGATTCGCCTACGATACCAAGCGTTTTACCCTTTTTTAAAGAGAACGAAACGTTATCCACCGCACGCAAATACTTGGTCGGTTTGCCAAAAAAGCTCGTATCTACGACGAAATATTTTTGCAAATTTTTAACTTCCAACAACACTTCGTCCGTGGTAGCTTTGGGGGTATTTTCCAAATCAGTCATTGTGTTCACCCTCCTTATAGAGATAACAAGCTACGCTATGCGTCGGCGAAACCTGTACCAAATGCGGGTATTCGCCTGCACATTCCTTGCGGCACTTTTCGCATCTGTCGCGGAAATAACAATAGTTGGGCATATCGACGGGGTTGGGAACGAAGCCAGGAATACAGTAAAGCGATTCCACTTCGCCGTCCACCGTCGGCTTACTCTTTTGCAGCCCGATTGTATACGGGTGCAAAGGTCTATCGAAAATATCTTCCGCCGTACCCATTTCAATAACTTTACCCGCGTACATAACGACGACGAAATCCGCCATTTCCGCAACCACGCCCAAATCGTGCGTGATAAGCATAATCGAGCCGTTAATTTTCTTCTTGATTTCGCGTAATAAATCCAAAATTTGTGCTTGAATGGTTACGTCGAGCGCCGTCGTAGGCTCGTCCGCGATAATAAGTCGCGGATTGCAAAGGAGCGACATTGCGATCATAACGCGTTGACGCATACCGCCCGAAAGTTCGTGCGGGTACTTTTTATATACGCCTTCGGGATCGGCAATCCCGACGAGATTGAGCATTTCAATACTGCGCGCTTTCGCGTTGGCTTTGGATATACCTTCAATGTGCAAGAACGCAACCTCGTCCAACTGATTCCCGATCGTGAACACGGGATTGAGCGAAGTCATAGGTTCTTGGAAAATCATAGAAATTTCCCTACCACGAATGGAACGCATAGCCTCTATCGGCATTTTAGCGATATCGTACACCTTTTCGTCCATTTCGTACATATTGCCGCCGAGTTCGTTTTTCGCGTGTACGGGTTTGCCTTTGGAGTCCTTTTTCACCACTTCCACGCCGTCAACAATTTCCGTTTCATAAACGGGAATTTTCTTACCCTTTTCGTCGCGACGGAACGCGCAAGTACGGAAACGGATAGAACCGTCTACGATTTGTCCCGTAGGTCCTTGCACGAGCTGCATAAGCGAAAGCGAGGTAACACTCTTGCCGCAACCCGATTCGCCTACGACGCCCACCGTCGAGCCTGCGGGAATGGAAAAGCTTACGCCGTTGACCGCTTTTACAACGCCCGTATCCGTATAGAAATAGGTGTGCAAGTCGTCAAATTCCACGATATTTGCAGGATCTTTCATTTCGGAAAGATATTCCTCTTCCACGCACTTTCTCTTTTTACGCTTTTCAAATTCCTTGGTAATTTTGATATTTTCTTTTGCAATACGGCGGGATTCTTTGCCGCTGATATAATGCGATTTCTTTTCTTCTGCCATCATATCACCTCTTCATCTTCGGGTCAAACGCGTCGCGCAGACCGTCGCCTACGAAGTTGAACGCCAAAATCGCAAGCGTGATACAAATCCCGGGCGGTACCCAGAAATTGAGATAACCCGAAAGATATCTATCTTTCGTCGCATAGTTGATCATCGCGCCCCACGTTGCCGTACCGAGCGGTGCGCCCAAGCCCAAATACCCAAGCGTCGCTTCCGTCAAAATAATATTACCAAGCCCGAGCGTCATTGAAACGATGAGTTGGGGTAATACGTTGGGGAGCAAGTGTTTGAAAATTTTTCTGCCCGTAGAAAGACCCGAACATTTCGCGGCGAGCATAAATTCCTGTTCGCGCAAGGACAAAATTTGACCGCGCACAAGCCGCGCTATGCCCGACCACCCAAACAGGGTTAGAATAATCATGAGATAGTATAGTCTTGAAATGTCGAGTATTTCATACGCCGTGAGCGTTGCGGAAAGTATCAACATAATAGGCAACGTCGGTATACAGCTTAAAATATCGACGATACGCATAATCAGCTGATCCACCCAGCCGCCGAAATACCCTGCCAAGCCGCCTAAAACCACGCCGATAATCGTTTCCAAAATAACGACGACAAACCCGATCGTAAGCGAAATTCTACCGCCGAGCATCAAACGGGTGAACAAGTCCCAACCGTTTTCGTCCGTACCCAGCCAGTGATCCCAAGTGATATCGCCTTCCTTATTGACGGTAGGCGTTTCCACGGCGATATCAAACGCCGTAATTTCTTCGCCGTCCACTTCAAATTCGATACGCTGCGAAACGACGATATCTTTGATATTCGCGGGGTCTTTATCCGCCGTCATACCGTTATTGCCCGACCATTGCGAGAACAGCGGACCGATAAACGAGAACAGGAACAACGCAATGAGCGTAATCAAACCCACCATAGAGAGTTTAGAACGGAAAAACCGTTTCATAACCATACGCCCGGGCGAAAGCACTTTTACTCTATCGCCCAGCGATTCGCCGTGCAAATCCTCCGTCGTTTCCGTCGTTTCCGTTTCGAGAACGGCGTCGGAATTTTCAAGTTCTTCTTCAAAAGCTTTATTTTCTTCCATAACCGTCCTCCTTTATTTACCTAATTTTACGCGCGGGTCAACCACAGCGTACATGATATCGGTAAGCAAAATACCGATAACCGTCAAAATGGCAATAAACATATTATAACCCATGATAAACGGGATATCGCCTTCACGCAACGCGCTGTACGCAATATTCCCAATCCCCGGGATATCGAAAATAGTTTCCGTTATCATCGAACCGCCGAACAGCCCCGGCAACACGCCCGCAAGCGTCGTAACGAGCGGTATCATGGTATTTCTGAACACGTGTTTATACACGACCTTGTTTTCCGAAAGCCCCTTTGCTCGCGCCGTGCGTATGTAGTCCGCGTTCAATACTTCAAGCGTGTTCGTACGCGTATAACGCATCATCGAACCGATACCCAAAATAACGAGCACGAACATAGGCAATACCAAATGCCAAAGCATATCGACGAAGTATTCCCAATCGGTTGCCGTAACGGGCAAGTTGGAGTTCAAACCGCCCGTTTCAAACCAACCCAGCTCCAACGCGAAAATCTTGATAACAAGACTTCCGAAGAAGAAGGTCGGGAACGAAATACCGATCATGGTGAGAACGGTCGCCGTATAATCGAGCTTACCGTATTGATTGCACGCGCACTTAATACCCAAAGGTATGGCGATAACGAGCTGCAAAATCAAGGAAATAAAGGAGATTGCAAAGGACACGCCCATGTTTTCAAAGATGACCTTTTCAACGGGTTGGTTGTATTTAAACGATACGCCCATGTCCCCGCTAACAAACTTGACGAGCCAGCTCCAATACCCCTTGCAAATGCCCCAAAAACTATCGTCTGCAAGTCCGTAATATTCTTTTAATTCCTGCAATCGCGTCTCATAGCTCACGCCGCCGCCACCGCCTGCGCTACCCATGCTCGCCGCGAGTTTCTGTTCAAGATAACTCACGGGCATCGAGCGCACGAGAAAGTACAAAATAACGGATACGCCAAAGAGTATGAGAAGTGAAAGCAAAAGACGCTTAATAATATATTTTACCATCTGAATTTCTTCACTTTTCGTTTATTGTTTGTGATTTATGCTTTATGATAATTAACTTCCCAAAGTCTGTCGAATACCCCCGACGTAGACGAAGGATCTTCGTTTAACGTCTTCGTATCGATTACGCTACGGTTGTATACGACAAGGTCTTGTCTTTGGTAGGTGGGAAGTTCTACGCAAAGTTCCATAATCTTGTCAAGCGCTTGCGCGTACGTCGTTTTTCTTTCGCCTTGGTTAAGCGTTTCTCTACCCTTTTCGATAAGCGCGCTCAATTCTTCGATAACTTCTTGTTCGTAGCCGAACTGACTTACCGAACCGTTCATAATCGTAGGATAGCCCCAGTTCTTAACGCTGGTTGCCGTACTGTCTTTGTGGTATACTTGATACAAGTCGGGGTCGATAGAAGACGACCAAGCTGCCGCCCATACCTGCAAATCGCCCGTAGCCAACTTCTTCAAAGCGGAAATATCCGTCGTAACCGTGATTTCAAAACCGCAACTGTTCAAGAACGTAGCCGCTTCTTGGAACATGCTATACGCGGGGTGGTCGGTCGTTTCGCCCGCAATCGTGAACGTAAACTTCAATCTTTGACCGTCTTTCGCATATACGCCGTCCGTATCCTTTCTCCAACCTGCCGAATACACGAGTTCTTCGATTTCTTTCTTATTTCTCGTGAACGCCACTTTTTCGTGTTGCGTGACGGGGTTTCCTTCGCTATCGGTGGGATATGCCCAAGATTCCGTACTCATCGAACGGTAAATGGTCTTTGCAAGCGACGTCGTGTAGTAGTTTTTAACGATAAGCGCCGTTTCCATCGACTTCATAATCGCTTGACGAACTTCGATATCGGGCACGTATTTAGGGTTCACACCCACGTAGCCGTAGCCGTTCGTCCAGTATTTCTTCGTACCGAGATAGTTATATTCACCGATTTTGTTGATATTCTCTTGCGTTGCGCTCGGTTCGCCAACGTCGATATCTTCCGAGATAAGCGCGTTCAAAATCTTGTCCGAGCCTACCACTTTATAACGCATATATTTAATGTTCGCGTTATGGATAGCCGTGCTTTCCGCGCCGTTCTTGCCGTCCGTCGTTTCAAAATACGGGTTACGCTTGTAATATACCCAGTTGTTCTTA
>SVHY01000058.1 GCA_015055545.1 Clostridiales bacterium | reverse complement strand
TGAAGAAAATGCAAACGCTTGGAGTGAAAACGGTGATTTGTACGGACGTTTCCAAAGACGGCGCTATGAAAGGCACGAACAGGGAATTGTACGCGCGCCTTTCCAAGGAATACGATTTGAACGTGATCGCAAGCGGCGGCGTGTCGTCGATGGACGATATCTATGCGTTGGCAAACGCGGGCGTGTACGGTGCGATTATCGGTAAAGCGTATTATATCGGCGCAATTGATTTGGCGCAAGCGATAGAGGTGGCGAAATGATAACCAAGCGTATTATCCCTTGTTTGGACGTAAAAGACGGAAAGGTAGTCAAGGGCGTTAATTTTGAAAAATTAAAAGACGTAGCCTCGCCCGTGGATTTGGCGCGGTTCTATTCGGATAACGGCGCGGACGAGCTGGTATTTTTTTACATTACGGCATCGGCGGAGGGTCGGAAACTGTTTACCGAAGTATTGACGGAAGTGGCGAAAACGGTGTTCATTCCCTTAACCGTTGGCGGCGGTATTCGCGAAACGTCCGATTTTGAACGCGTTTTATCTTGCGGCGCGGATAAAGTGAGCGTAAATTCGGGTGCGATTGCCAACCCCGATTTGATACGCCAAGCGGCGCAAAAATACGGCAATCAATGCGTGGTCATTTCCGCGGATATCAAGCGTGTGGACGGAAAATTCCACGTGTTTGCAAAAGGCGGCAGAGAAGATACGGGCATGGACGCCGTGCCTTGGATCGTGCGGTGCGTGCGCGAGGGGGCGGGCGAAGTCGTCGTTAATTCCATGGACACGGACGGCGTGAAAAATGGGTTCGATATCGAGCTTTTAGACGCGGTGTGTAAAGCGGTGGACGTACCCGTGATTGCAAGCGGCGGCGCGGGCAGTCAGCAACACTTTGTGGAACTGTTTCAAAAAATCCCGACGATTGATGCGGGCTTGGCGGCATCGGTGTTCCATTTCGGCGAAATCGCCATACCCGATTTGAAAAATACGCTCAAACAAAACGGTATTATCGTACGCTTATAAAGGAGTAAGAATATGTTAAAAATTGAAGATTTGAAGTTTGATAAAGACGGGCTTATTCCCGCTATCGTCGTGGACGTGAATACAAAAAAAGTGTTGACGCTTGCGTATATGAACAAGGAAAGCCTTGCAATTACTTTGGAAAAGGGTTTGACCTGTTTTTACAGCCGTAGCCGTCAAGAGCTTTGGCTCAAAGGCGAAACGAGCGGTAATTATCAACACGTCGTTTCCATTACCGCAGATTGCGATAAAGACGCGTTAGTGGTCAAGGTGGAAAAGGACGGGCCCGCTTGTCATACGGGCGAAGAAAGTTGCTTTTTCAACCCCGTGTTTATCCACGAGGAAAAACACGAATTCAGTTTGCGCGGGTTAGAACAGCTTTTGCAGGGTAGAAAAAAGGAGATGCCGCAAGGTTCGTACACCACCTATCTTTTTGAAAAGGGTTTGGATAAAATCTTGAAGAAAGTGGGCGAAGAAAGTACGGAAGTTATCATCGCGGGCAAAGCCAAGGACAAGGCGGAAACGATTTATGAAATCGCCGACCTTGCTTATCACGTAATGGTACTCATGGTCGAAGCGGGTATTTCCGTGGACGAAGTACAAGCCGAGCTTGCCTCCCGCCACGTTATCGACCATAAAGTGAAACAGGAAAAAATGACCAAATAAACTTGGTCGTTTCATAAAAACCGTCGTAGTGAAAGTAGTTCGCTACGGCGGTTTTTCCGCTTAAAAAACGGCGAAAACGGCGTATAATCAATTATTTTAATCGATATAATCGAATTTTTGGTTTGTGAAATTCGTGTGGAAAGAAAAATAAATTTGTAGATTTATAGAAAGAATGATTGACAAAAAAATTATTTTGCGTTAAAATATAATTTGTGTTATAAGCAAAATTGGGTCTTAATGCCCGTTAGCGGGGAAAAGGCGTAAGTTTTGTATAAGGAAACGAAAGGAATTTGTACGGTATGAGAAGAAAGAAAAAATGGGGCTTGGCGGCTGCTTTGGCTGCGGTATCTTCCTTATTTATATTCGCGGGCTGTACGGTGGGCGAATCGCTTGAGGAAATTGTGGAAGAAAACGATTTGGTCGCACAGGTTACGTATTACGCGAACGGCGGAGATTTCGGGGTGACGGTTTTGGATACGACCGACCGCGAAAACGTTTTGCTTTCCCAAAAGAAGGAACTGTACTATAAAGACGGCAGTAAAATCGCCGATATCGGCAACGTCATGCTTTCCAACGGTTCGATCGATTTTGAACGCCGCGATTACGATTTCGCGGGCTGGTATCACGTCGAAACGGACGTAAACGGCAATATCGTTTACGAAGTCAACGAAGTGGACGGCGTGAAATATATGAAGCTAGGCGAGAAAGTGGATTTTTCCAAGACCATTGAAGACGGCGAGCATTGGTATCTTTGCGCCGCTTGGACACCGCGTGTGAAAGTAAAAATGAAGCTCGTTTGCGATACGCTTAGCGAGGGCGAAACGATTAAAGGTAAATTCGGCGAGAAAGAAACGGAACTTAAAAACGGTGATGTCGTACACGAATTTTCGTTTAGCACCAAGGGCAAAGTGGAAAGCGTTTCGGATAGCTGGACGCCTGATTTTAAAGCGGAAAACGGTACGTACGTAGCGTATTACGCCGACGAGGCTTGTACGCAGGAAGTGCAATGGCCCATTTCCAACACGGGCAACACGGACGTGTTTATTTACGCGAAGTATTTGGAAGGGGCTTGGACGGTGCTCCGTACGGCGGACGACGTGAGCGGGAAAATGTTCGGGTTTGCGGCAACGCAAAGCGATACGAAGTTCTATCTCTACGACGATATCGACGCGACGGGTAAGACGGTTACACCGCTCGACGGGTTCGCGGCGACGTTGGAGGGCAACGGGCATACCATTTCGGGCTTGACGGTGGAAACGCAGTTGAAACAATTCACGCCGTCGGCAACGTTTGGCATTTTGTACGATACTGCAAAGATGAAAGACGTTACGTTTGACGATTTGACGGTGCAATACAACGTATCGTCCAACGTGAATATTAAAGACGAAGACAAGACGGATTCAACAAAATGGAATCACGGCTACGATGCTTACGCGGTGTTCGCTGAGCGCGGAAACGGTAGTGTTGTGGAAAACGTAGTGATAAACGCGACGATGACGGTGTTTATAGGCGAATATTCGTGCGTGGACAATCTTTGGGACGAAACCAACCAACAATTCGACGCGGTAAACGGCAAGTTCGGCGCTGGTCCGCAAACGGGCTTTACCGCTACGGTGGATATCCATATCCAAGCCGATTGGTGGACGGTTAATCAATAATATTTAGGAAAAAACAAACGGAGGTTTACTATGAATAAATCAATGAAAAGACTTTGCGCTTTGACGCTCGGGGCATTGACGACGCTTGCGACGGTGCTGCCTGCGGTGGGGTGTAAAGAAGAAAACGGGGGCGGCGGTACGGAAGATTCGTACGAAAAAGTGTACCGTAACACGGAAACGGACGCGTTGACGTTTAGTATCGCGCAGCTTGACGGGAACTTTAACCCGTTCTTCGCTACGTCTGCAACGGACGTAACGATTGCGGCGCAAACGCAAATTTCCATGATGACCACGGATAAGGAAGGAAATCCCAAGTGTGGCGAGGACGTGCCTACGGTTGCGCTCAACTATAAGCAGACCATGAAAACGGAATCGGGTGCGGTGACGAACGACGGTAATCAAGCGGCTACGACGGAATACGAATTTTTGATTAAAAACGGTATTAAGTTCAGCGACGGTAAGCCGTTGACGATTAAGGACGTACTCTTTAATTTGTACGTATACCTCGATCCCGCGTATATGGGTTCGGCTACGATCTATTCGACGAAAATCCAAGGCTTGAACGCGTACCGTTTGCAGGATAACACGGTAACGGACGATCAATCCCTGTCCGATGCGGAAGGCGCGTTCTATACGGAAGCGAATACGCGTATTACCGCTTTGAGAAATTATTTGGACGACGAAGGCACGTTTACCGAAGAAATCGGCAACGACCTTGTGGAACTGAAAAAGCTCTTCAAAGAAGAAGTCGAAAGCGACTGGAATGCGAATGCGGGGGCTTTGGAATCGTATAAGGAACAATACACCTTTACGGAAGACTGGCAAGTGTTCCTCTTTGCCGAAGGGTTCGTAACCGTGCAAACGGAAAAGAATGACAAGGGCGTGTACGTTGCGAGAAAGGACGCAAACGGCAAATATATCACCAACCTTGACCCCGACAAAACGGGTACGGTGCAAGTTTCCTACGCGCAAGATATTGCAGACGCTTTGACGGAAACGGCTATCCAAGCGAAAATGGACGAAATGGATTGCGACGAAGCGACGGCGAAAGAATATATCAAGAAAGAAACGGCAATCAATCTCGTTTATAACGCGTACGAACCGCATGATTCTAAAATGCTCGAAGTTCTTAACTGGTGGCAATCGGGCGAAGATTTGCGTGAAAAGATTGCAGGTCAAGCAAGAGAAGATTGGTTCAACCAACAAAAAGAAGAAGCGGACGGCGAACTTTTGGTTAAGACTATTTCCGGTATTACGACGTATAACGTGGCAAGCGGAAGCACGTTCAACGGCGAAATGGGTAATACGGCTATCAACGAAACGCACGACGTTTTGAAGATCGTTATCAACGACGTTGACCCGAAAGCGATTTGGAACTTCTCGTTCTCGGTTGCACCTATGCACTATTATTCAAACGCGGAACAAACGGCGGCGGCAAACGGCGTGGATAGCTTTGGCGTAGAGTTTGCAAGCCAAACGTTCTTTGACGAAGTATTGCAAGCGGACAGCAAAAACCGTTTACCCGTGGGCGCAGGTACGTACATGG
>SVHY01000018.1 GCA_015055545.1 Clostridiales bacterium | reverse complement strand
TAATCTTCTACTCAGACAATCTCAGATTGTCTATTTTGTCTCGCCAATTTTTAGTTTCTTTTATTTTCCTAAAAAATTTTTGAAACAGTGCCTATTTTCGCTTGACTATTTAATAGTTAGCTCCTTTTATATAGTTTTTACAATCTTTTAACGCTTTTTCTACTTCTTCGCGCCCAAATACGCCGTCTTTGTTCCAAGGCTCGTAGGCGTGCGAAAACAAAATATTTTCTATCCGCTTATCTTGCCTTATTTTCTCTATCGTCTTTATATATTCGTCTTTGTTTGCAAGCGAACAGCGATATTTTCCAACGCCTGCACCCTGCAATCCGTCGCCCGAAATGAGCGTTTTCGTGCGCTCGTCCAAAACGCCGATACAATCGAGCGTATGCCCTTTCAACTCGTACATGGTTAGGTCGTTTAAAAATTTTTCAACGACGCCGCTGATTATTTTTATATCTGGACAAAGCTCTAAAATCCGTTCTTTTCCACCTGCGTGATCGCCGTGCTTATGCGTGAGTATCAAATACTGAATATCCGTTACCCGCAAGCCCAAATTCCATAACGACGGCACGATATATTCGTCCACGTCGCTTGCGTTCGACGCGCAATCGATAAGCACGTTTCCCTGTCGTTTCTTTATCAAAAACACCGACGTATACAAAGTATCAAACGGAACTTTTAAGCGGTATATATCCCCTATTACTTTTTCAAAACTCACAATTTCAAACCCTGTTTAATTTTTAATACGTTAGCCAAGAGTGGCGGACCTGCATACGTCGTTTCGTCGTATTCTCTAAAACACAGCCACATGCTTACACCCAACGCAGGGCCTATCGTTCTATGTAAATACGAATACGTTCCGCCTGATAAAAACAGGAACGGCACTTTGAGTTCTTCTTTGAGCAAATGACAAATTCGCAAGTTTTCTATTTCTTCTTCTTGCGTGTTTGCACCCGTGACGATTTTTACGACGTCTGCGCCGCGGCGTTGCTGTTCTAACGCAATTTCTAAAACCCGTTCGGCAGGTCTGAATTGTTTGATATGCGACGACATAAGCACTTCGCCGCCCTTTTTGTGTACTTCGTCGATAAACTCCATTTGTTTTTTAATGGCTTTTTCGTCCGTCGTCAATTCTTCAGGCGACGGATTAAACGTATCGCCCATAATGTCTACAAGCGTTGCACCGCACTGTAAACCGAACAACAAACCTTCCATCAATTCTTCGTCGCTCATTCCCTCGTTCAAGCCGTTACGGTAGTTCGTGAAATAAATCGGCTTATCTTCCGCAGCGGCAAAAATTGTTTTCAGCGTTTGTTCCGTTCTGTATTGCTTTTCTAAATAGTGCATTTGCAAGCCAACCGCCGTTGCGCCGTCGGCTATCGCGTTTCGTATGCAACACTCTGCGCGTTTTGCCGTAGGTACTTGTATCATTTCCATAATAAGAGGACTGTTCGTATTTAAAAAACTTTTTTTCATTATAACACCTTTTTTATATTTCTTTGCGACAACCGTCGATTTGAATATTTTGACCTACTATGTATCCGTTCTTTTCACTTGCCAAGAAACAAATCAAATCTGCGTTTTCTCTATCCGAGCCCGTACGCCCTGCATAGCATTTATTCGTTTCTTTGGTATATTCCATATCAAGTTCCGCGGACGGGCTTACCATTCCCGGCGATACGGCATTCACAACAATGCCTTTCTCCACAACTTCTTTCGCCAACGACTTCGACATAGCAATCAACGCGCCCTTCGTCGTAGAATATACCGACATATTTGCATTTCCATATACACCTGCAACCGAGGCTACGTTTACGATACGACCATACCCTTTTTCCATCATTTTCGGCAATACCGCGTTCGTGCAATAGACCACGCCCATTACGTTCACGTCGAAAAGCTTACGCCACGTTTCAATAGAATTGTTCCAAAACAAATTCCGCACGCGCCATATTGCCGCATTGTTAACAAGAATATCAATCCCACCGAATTTTTCCGTCGCCGCTTGCACCGCCTCGTTTACCGCCTGTTCGTCCGAAACGTCGCAAACGAACGCCATAACTTCCGTATTATACGCTTTCAGTTCTTCTTCCAATTGCGCTAACGTTTCTTGATTCATATCTAATAATACGAGTTTCGCGCCTTTTTCCGCCATTTGAAGCGCTACCGCACGACCAATACCAACCGATGCACCCGTAATCATTGCCACTCTATTTTTCATAATTCCGTCTCCTAAATTTTTATTACTTTCAGCCTCTCGTCATGGCGTTTCTACCGCCGTCTATCATAATATTTTCGCCGTTGATAAACTGACCTTTTTCGCTTGCCAAGAATAAACACAAATCTATAATTTCCTGTGGCTCGGCAGCTCTGCCTAAAAGCGTTTTCATGTTTGCCATAGCCGCGCGCGTCAACACGGGTCCAGGGGAAACGCATACGCAACGGATATTGTGTTTTGCCCCGTACTGTGCAATGGATTTCGTCAAACCGTACATAAGCCCTGCTTTCGACGTAGAATAATCCATGCCGTAAGCAGTCCCTTCCGCACCTGTAATAGAACCGATATTGATAATTAAGCCGCTTTTTTGCTTACGCATTTGCGATAATACTGCGTGGGCAAAATAAAACGGACCTTTTAAATTAACGTCAATACCCCAATCGTACACGTCTATCGGAACGTCGGGGAATTCGGGATATTCCTCTCTATTTACTTGTCGCATACGGACAGCCGTACCGCCTGCAAAATTTGCCATCACGTCAATTGAGCCAAACGTTTCTACTGCTTTATCTCTTGCATTACAAACCTGTTTATAATCGCGCACGTCGCAAATAACGCCGATTGCTTTGCCCTTTCCTTTGGCATTGATTTCGGCAACCTTTTCGTTTAAGACTTGTTCGTTTACGTCGCAAAGCACTACGTTACCGCCAAGTGCTGCAAAGTTTTGCGCAAACAACAAACCCATACCCGAAGCCGCACCCGTAGAAACGGCAGTCTTTCCTATAAATTCCATAAAAACACTCCCTAATTTTCGCTAATTATATTATAAACGATTGACATTTTTTTTGCAAGAAATTATAATATTATAAAACTACTAAAAAACAAACCGATTATACTGTGAGGTGATTATGATTCACGCAAGAACGAAAGAATATCTTTCTTTATTACTATCCATTCAGTACACGCGTAATGGGAACAGGGAATACGATTACTCCACGCAACCGCGCCCGTGTCACAACCTTGCTTTTATGTTAGAGGGCGAAGCTCTTGTTGAAGCCAACGAAGAAATAATCCGATTAAAAGCGGGGGATATTCTGTTCATTCCTCAAAATACTACTTATAAAGTTAAATGGTTTGCAAACCCCAAGACGGTCTTTCATTCTTTGCACTTTTCTTTTCTGGACCAAAACGACGCGCTTGCCAATCAAAATATTCCCGTTCAAAAACTTAATAACGCTAATTTTAAGGATTTGTACGCTCTTTTGAAAGAAATTGAAAAGTATCAGTTTAGTAAAAGTACAGACTCCTTTTTGGCTCTTTCGGCTTTTTATAAAATTTGCGGTCTGTTATTCAAAGAAATAAAGATTAACGAAACTTCCACGTCACAAAAGGCTCTTCAGCCCGCATTCGCGTACATTCAACAAAATTATGCAAAACACATAACCGTACAATACCTTGCAAATCTTTGTTTTTTGAGTCCGTCGCGATTTTATTATTTATTCAAAGAACAAACGGGCATTTCCCCCATCGTTTATAAAAATAAAATCACCATTCAAAATGCCGCGAAGGAACTCTTGTACAACAAGAATATGTCCATAAAAGAAATTGCGCAAAAGCACGGCTTTGTCAGCACGATATACTTTGAACGGTTGTTTAAAAAAGCTATGGGCAAAACCCCGTCACAATACCGCAACGAAGATACTTGGATATAAACTTATACGTATCCGTTGCGGCGACCAAACGCCCTTAAACCCACGTTACAAATCAAAAAGAGAGAAGAAATCGGAACAAACCGAAATATTCTCTCTTTTTCTCTTCGTTTTTTATAACAGTTCCGTTTCCGAACGGATACCGTCGATTTTTTTCTCAGTAAAAACCAAATATTAACACTTTTCCAACATAACGACCGTATTCGGTTTCATTCTAAACGTTGCCTCGCCGTTTTCTACGGCAATAGTGCAAATTTTCTCGGCGTTATATTCCTTGTCAAGTACAATGAAAGCGTAGGAATCCGCGTTGCCGCCCTCGAATTTTACGGTAACGGTTTCCGTCGTAGCCGCCTCGTCGTTGGTGAAATAGCTGAAAAGCACCGCTTCCTTGCCCTCGTTTGCCGCGGCAACGGCATAGATACGCTCGTCATCCGTCTCCGTCTTTACCTGCTTTCCAAGCTTATAAAGCTTTGAGAACAGCAGGAAAGAATAATAACCCTTCAACGGTTTTTGAGAATAAAAGTCAAAAAGTCCGTTTAACGTACACGGTCTTGCGTCGTAATACATAAGCATATCCAAGGGAAGGCTTTGTGCCGTCGCCATCACCGCCGTATAGAACGCCGCGCCCTTGATGGTTATAAGCTCCATTATAGAGCGAGTCATATCCTCTTTCCAGTTTCTCATAAAGTTCCACTCGTTAAGTATGCTTTCCGTCTTGGTTAAGCCGTAGGAATCAAGAAGCTCGCGCGCGCGAATGATTCTCTTTGCATATTCCGACGTTTCCGGGCGATAAAGGTGCCAGGAATAGAAATCAAGCGGCACGTCGTGATCGCGCACGTAGGTGAGAAACTGGTCGCTCTTTCCGTCAAAGCGTCCCGTATCAAACGAAGGTCCACCGATTTTCAACTCGGGGAAACAGCTCTTTAAATGCTTCGCCGTAATCTCGAAACACTTATAGAATTCCTCAAGCGGCGAAAAAAACGTCTCACCGCCGTTGTTACCGGGCTCGTTTCCGATCTCCCAATAGGTCATGTTATAATGGAAGCCGTCTGCCCAACCGTAATTATAATGACGAATAACGTGCTCACAGATAACCGCCCATTTTTTGTAATCCTTCGGCGGCTTGTTATCGTATTTCTTAACGCGGTGGTCTATTTTCTGACCAAGGCGGTAGAACACCTCCGTTCCTGCCTCCATTATCGTTGCAGAATAATGATCGGTGCAGGCGAAATCGTAGGATGCGGGATCGTAAGGATCAGCGTCAAAATCGGGGAACACCGCCGTTATATCCACGGTATGATCTCCACCGTAGCTCGAACAAAACGAAGCGTCGTGATTCCTTGCGTAGGGGAAACCTGCCTCCTTATACGCGTCAAAGTTTCCACGTTTAGGAAACATACGCGGTCCTCTCACCGGACCGTTGTTCACCGCGTGCATAGGCTTTATTTTACCTAAAACGTTATTGAGTTCTACTTTTACCGTTGCCATAATATTACCCCTCCAAATTTTTCACTTGCGTTATAGCAATATCTATAAAATACTCCTGCTGTTATATGCAATAACCAACTTTTTCTTTCGTATATTTATTATAGCACATTTATCAAACAATAAATAAGCATTATCATGCAAAAAATATGTAAATCTTTTTATTTTTGCAAAAATCCAACGCTCCGTTACGTAAAACGGAGCGTTGTTTATTGCAATAAAGTTTTTAACAGTTCGTCTGTCTTATTCGTCTTACGCTTTTAAGACCATTCTACGTCCGCTACGCCGAACTGCGCAACGAGCGTGATATCCCTTGTAAAGTCGTACGTTCCCGCTACAACGGGTTCATTCGTTTCTTCGTCTACCCAGCCTTGGAATATCAGCGTTTTCTCCGCGTTGGAAGCTGTAGCGGTAGCGAGTGTGAATTGCGTGTTATATACAACGGATTGCGTGGTTTTTTCCAGCGTAACTTCGTATGCGTTGTCCAAACGCGGATCATACGTGTACGTGATTACGTACGTTTTAGGCGTAGCAACCGCCGTCACGGTGAGATTGCCCGTAATTTTGGAAAAGTTCGTCGTGTTCCAAGCAACGTCGTAGCCGTCTTTTCCGACGGGCGTAGGGATATCGGTGAGCGCTTCCCCGCTTTCCACTTCCTTGACGATATCCGCCTGTCCCTCTTGTGTGAACGTGACGGTGTACACCCCCGTTTCTTCCTCCGGCTCACTGCACGCGCAAAACAAACAAAGCGTTGCGATAAATGCCAATAATAAGCTACATAATCTTTTCATCTTTTACTTCCTTACTCTTTATTTCGTAGTATTCTTTGATAACGGGCTCGGCTTTTTCGAGCGTTTGGCTTTCGCAAAGCCAAATAAAACCGCGTTGCCGTTTCTCTGAAAAGGACAAAGCAACACACGACAAGGCGCAAACGCACCTTGTCGTATGCCACTTTTCTACGTTTTAGTTGTTGTCGTTAGAGAATCTGTTCCCCCAAGTATCCTTAAAATACGTGGTGTTTTCTTCCTCGTAATTGCCGGATAACATGACGATATCCGCTTCTCCCATCGTTAAAATTTCCATAATCGGGCTGCTGTATCTTTTCATAATAACACCTCCATTATGCATTTACGTCAAACGTAAGCTTCAACGTGTGCGCTGCCGCGTCATACTCGCGCGTTACTGCAACTGACGTGTACGTCTCAGCGTTATTGTTTCTCACGATAACGGGCGCCTGACTTTCCCCGTCCACAAGCAAGGTTTCCAAAACGGAGCCTTCCACGTTCAGCGTTACCGAAACCGTATATGCTTCTCCATTCTCCGTTACTTCCGTTTCCTCGCTATCCAACGTGTAGCCTTGGGGAAGCTCCAAACCGTTATCCACCAAAGTGATCGTCAACGTATCGCTTGTTTCTACGTAAGAAATATCCACAACGCCGTTGATATACTGCTTGAGCATCGCCACGTTGTCATCGCTGTACAAGGGTGCGCTGGTTTCAGCAATTTTCTTAGCGTTCGCTGCGTACGCCTCCACTGCCAAATCGTAAACCGAAACGCTCTTTGTATCCGTCATTACGTAACCCGTTTCGCCGTCCGCATACGTTACCTCAAGGTAAGCTGCGCCCGTGAACTTGCGATCGTAATTCTCATGCTTAATATTCGTGATTGCAAACAACGCGATCTTGTAATCCTTGCCGCCGTCCGTCATATCCGCAACCGTTGCCGCCGCTTTCTGTGCGTCCGCTTCGTTTACGGTCAACACGCCGCCGTCGATCAAATCGGTGGGAACGATCATCGTCTTGAACGTTACGCTTTCAGAGACCGCCCAATCCGATGCAGGCATCTGCGCCATATAACGCAAACCGCCGTAACCGTTCTCGTTATTATACAAACGTACCGAAACTTTTTCGTTCATCTTGAAATCCGCTTCCCAAAGGGTCGCCTCGCTGTTCGCGTCAACCGCTACGGTGTCGCCAACGTTATAGAGCTTGTCGCCCACCTTGTACGCCACGAACGCCTTTTCTCTATCGAGTGGTTTAAACTCGTAGTCTTCGCCCTGCTTTACCGTGTCCGTTCCGATCACTTCGCCGCTCATATCCTTCAGCGTAAGCGTGTAATGAGGCAACGCCTCCGCCGTTACGGTTACTTTACAATCTTTCGTATACGTTTTTCCGTAGTATTCGTACTCGTACACGGCGTCGTATTCGTTCGTGCCTGCTTGCAACAGCTGCGTGCCGGTTTTCCACGTGTAGTTCGTAGGCAACGTAACCGTTTCCAACGCGTTGTCTTCCATGTAGTCGCCTTCTACCGCGGTTGTGTCGTACCCGTTCTGAAGCAAGGGTTCTTCTACACCTGCGATGGTGACGGGCGTACGGTCGTAATTAACATTATCCCAATCACCTCTCATTTGGAATCCGATCTTCATCATGCACTTTGTAGCCCACGTTTGATTATCTCCTTCGTAAACCGTATTGTCCACACCCACGTTTACCGTTTCCTCGAAGACTAACAAATCTTTGGTGAGGTTGTACAACTTGAAATACGTATAAGTAGCTTTACTCTCGCCTTCGCCAACGTCAAACGTGCCGTAGGTTACGTTGATATCGTCTCCCTTTACCAACAACTCGTCGAACGAACTGACTGTATTGTCTGGGTTCTTTGTGTTGTACGTTTGATATATATATGACTTCGAACGCCTCGCTGCCGAATTATTGTTTATGGCGGTATCAGTCGATACATTAGCCACTGTGTTTCTAAACGCAATAAAGCTAGTATCACTAAAATTAAACGTTATCCCGTAATACGATCCAGTGCCACTCTTGGGGTCCGCATAATAACTATTCGTAGTGGATTTTACCCAACGCGAGTAAAATTCGTGCCTACGGTCGGTATAATTCATATTAAAACTGATAATTTGGTCTTTATCGTTGACTTTCGGCAAAAGTATACCGCCAGCCTGTAAGGTTGATGCTGCTGCGGTAGCATTTGCGAAAAAGCTGTAGTTGCCGTCGTAGTCGTTGGCGTTTATAACTGCGCCTGTCTCCGAAGTAGCCGTCGTGGCACCCTTTTTAAAATACGTATAGTCCGCTTTGTGTTTAGCGTTGTCTTTGTCGTACGCCTCGTCAAACATTGCGTACGTAAGGCTATCATCACCCTCAGTAACCTGTTGTATCCCGGCGTTGACAAAATCATCCGACGTTCTGCCATAGTAAAGAGTATTCATTCCAGTGACGTTATACACCCAACGTATGTCGGCACTCTTGCTTGTTTCGGGATTGATGTTCACCAAGTCTTCCAAGTTCGTCGCAGCGGGGGGAACCACCGTAGCCGTTGCGTCCTCTGCGGAAACGGTGCTTGGCACCCTCAGGTGTAACGCTAAGCCAAACGTCACTACGCCCGTAAGGGCAGACATGGCTAATGCCAAAAGTTTCTTTTTTGCTTTCATCTTTTAATCCTCCTGTTTTTTAATTTATATTTTTGGTAGTGCTCTGAAAGCCGTTGTTATCAAACGGAGCAGCCCTTTTTAAGAACGGGGCGCCCGTCTTTGTCCGCTCCGAAATTGCTCATATCCCAAATGTTGGAATCGTAGCTCAAAACGGTTTGTTCTATGCTCTGTACTGTTTCCACCGTGCCTGCGGTGAGCGTAAACAGCGTTTTCCAATCGGTGGTTTTATTCCAATAGTTGCCGTTGAAGCCGTAGTTTTTCTCGCCCGTAGCCTGGTAGAAAGCACTTGCCGAGTTATTGTTGATCGCCAGAATATTTTCAAACGTACCCGTTTTGTCGCCTTTGCCAACAATCGTATACACTACGCTGTTTCCTTCTTTGATCATTTGTATATCCGCCACGCAGTTTGCCACGTACGGATCGTAACCCCAGCAGATCAACGCGCCAAAGCCTTGACCGGGGACAAAGCTGACTTCCGTTTCACGCATTTCCAAGTATACGTTCTCGATCACGCAAGCGTTGGCATATGCGATGATGGAAGCGCCTAAATGGTAATAATCTCCGCTTTCCGTCTTTTGCAGCTTCAACGGCTCTATCGCGTTGTTGAGATATACAGCGTCGATTCCGTATTCCACGCCCTCGATGGTCACGTCTTTGGGGTTTTGCATACCGATATTTTCAAAGGAAACGTTTTTCAGCGTGCCCGTGAACTGACCGAACAGGTGGGAATATGCCGAACAATACGTTCCGTCCGCACCCTTAGGGATTGTCATTGTCGGTCCGTAGAACAGCTCGCCGTTTTTGATGGAATAGCCGTTGCCGTCGAACGTACCCGAAAAGGACGCGGCGTTGTTTTTATTCAAGCCGCCCACCGAATTCAACGTACTGAATTGCCCATCCGACAGACATGCCGTAGCCTTCTTGCCGAAAGCCGCTCTATCCACGTATTCGTAAAGCTCGCCGTTTTTCCCAGCCGTTTTCAGACGGTATTTCCACTGAACGCCTAACGAGCGTGTGCCTTTGCTATCGTCGTATTCCGCGATGGGCATCATCACGTCGCCCTGATAGTCGATATCGTTTACCATAAGGAAGCTTTCGCTCAAAAGCGACGAATCGTTCCAGCTAGCAAGGGAGAGTACGTCCATATCCGCTACGCTTGCGATCGTGTGCGCAACCTCAAGCCTACCCGAAGCACTCTCGCCGTTTTCGACAAGCGTTGCCGCGAACGTGGTTTTGCCGACGTTTTTCGCTTGCAACTGCACGCCCGTTTCGGTGACAGTTGACGTTGCCACTTCCGCGTCGGAGGTCGTAACCGTATAGTCAGCCGCGGAAACTTGTTCCACTTCGCCCGTGAGTACGTTCACGCGCTTTAAGTCAACGTCTTTCGTGATATAGCTGTCGTTTTCCACGCCCGAAAGGGTGAGCGGCGAAGCCAATTTCACGTTCGACGCGCTTAATGCGTAGTACGTAGGCGCAACCACGGCGATCTGTTTCTCCGCCGTATACGTTTTGCCTTCATATTCGCAGGTTGCGGTGATCGTCGTGCTTTCCGCCAACTTTTTGGGGGTAACCGTGCCGTTTGCGGTAATCTCTAACGTTTCCGCGTCTGCCACGCTCCACTCTACGGTAGGTTCGGCAATCAACGTGCCGTTATCGTACAACAGCGCGCTCGCCTGTTGCGAAACGCCTTGATACAGCTTCTGCGTGGTGAAACGGATAACCAGCCCGTCGATTACGTTTTTGTTAACGACCGTGACAAAACAGGACGCTGCCACGCCGTCCGCGTATACGTTGATATACGTAGTGCCTTCCTGTTTCGCGGTAATTACGCCGTCTTTTACGGACGCTATTTGTTCCACGTCCACGGTATAGGTCGTTTCTTGCGCCGTTTGCCTCTCGTCGCTTCCGTCGTACAGCTTCGCGTCCAACGTGAACGTTTCGCCTACGTTTAAGGTTATCTCATACGCGTTGAGCGCAAGATAGCTACCCTCTTCCGCCACAATTTCCGTCGGCGACGACTCGTTTTCGTCTTCGTTGGAGCATGAAATCAGCGTTATCAGCGACGTGCTGAAAATAAGCGCGGAAAGAAACAAATTAAGTATTTTTTTCATGCCTTACACCCCCTGATCTACACTCACGTACACGGTGAGCGAATACGCTTGCCCGTTATACGTACAGGCGATCTCCACTTCGGCGTTTTCTACCGCTTCTACTGCGGTAATCGTCATGCCCGAAACGGTGATAGCCGCGTTGTTGCTCGTCAGCGTAAACGTAACGTTTTCCACTTTCGTTCCGTCCATCAAAGCGGGTTCAAACACGTAAGTGTCCCCCGTCAACAAACGGAAATTTGCATTGTCGTGCAACTCGTTTTCCAGCACGATCTCCACTACGTTTTCATAGAAGATCGTTACGGTAACGCTACATTCGATCGTCGTTTCGCCTACCGTTGCCGTGACCGTGGTGTTGCCCAAGCCAACGCCCGTTACCTTGCCGTTTTCCACGGTGGCAACCGCTGCGTTTCTCGTGCTCCAAACCACCGTTTCCCCTTCTTCGCTGCCCAGAACCTGTAAGGTGTCTTCGCCGCCGATAGAGAGCGTAATCGCCGTTTTATCGAGCGTTACGGAAGCGGGCTTAGAATCAGGCTCGCTGCTCGGAGTGGAATCGTCTTTGCAGGCAGCAAAAAAGGTAAGCAACATAGTAATGAGTAAGGATAAAATCAGAGATATTGATTTTTTACGCATAACGGCTCCTCCATTTTTTGATACAACTGTTTGTGGTTACTGCGTCACCTTCGGATATGGTCACGACGTTAAATCTACGGCAAACGGTTTCATACAAGTCAATCGTTTCCAAACAGTATTCTTCACCGTATTTATCCGCATGATATTCCATTTGCATATAAATATTTTCTAAATACGCGCTACATACTCTCCAGTAGTACTTTTCATATGCATTCGGATCGCTTGTCTTGAGCGTTTCCACCGCCGCAAACGCGTCTTGCATAATGCAACGGATACTTTCCACGTAAGGGAATTGCCAGTACGTAACGTTATCTAAGTTGAAGTTCCAGCCACCCGTACATCCCAATTGCGTACGCAGATATTCATAGTACGTCGTCATCGCGTCGAACATTTCTTGAATGTGCGGCGCCGCAGGTCCGTAGTAGTTCTCTATAAACTCTTCCGCAAGCTCTTGATAGCTCAGCGACACGTTCCACATAAGCTGCGATTCTACCCATACGCGTATCTCGTAAAGCTGCGCTATGTTGACGTTGTTAAGGCTCTGGTTGTATACCCTACGCACGCCGTGTTCGGAATACGTGCGAAGGTCTGCCGTGGCAATATCCCAGTTCTTTTGGTTGATATTCGCCGTATGGAAGTTGGTACCGTACGTCCACGTACTGATATTATCGGTGATCGCACACCAGCCTTCCAGATAGTTATAAAAGGTTTTGTTCTTTTCCAGACTCATCGTTTCGGTGATAACAGAACCCATCGGCGTGAACTGTACCGCCACGTTTTCGTCGGGAACGACTTCTTCATGGTGCGGCACGTATTCGCCGTTTACCAGCGTTACGGGAGGCGCAATGGATTTTTGGTAGGCAAACATCTCGAATTCGAGCTGTCTGTCCGGCTCGCTGCTCTGAATGATACGCGTTACTTCCCGCGCGATTCTATTCGTGAACGCCACGAGCATACCCGTGTAGGTGGTGTTGTACTCCGCCATCATCGCTTTGCAGTTGTCGCACTCGCACGGGCCTGCTATATCCTGCTGACCTATATGCGCGAAGTTGGTGGTGGGATGATCTCTGAACATCTGCACCAACTGCTTGACGAACTCTTCTTGCATCTCTTCGTTGCTCAAGCACAGCTGACCGCTCAGATACGCCTTCGGCGAATCGTAGTTATAGCCCGGTTTCCAGGCATACCATTCGGGATGGAGCGGCGCGTACGTTTCGGGCGGCAGAATCTTGAAATGGCTGTGACCCGAAAGCGGCAATTGTTCTTCCTCCTTAACGGACAGGCGCAACAAACGCTGATAGTTCAGATTACTCGTCACGTTATACGAACCGTAGCGGCGGGAATCGAATTCGGGGATTTCCGTCACGTCGAAATTATACAACGGCATCTGATCGGATTCCGTATACCGTACTTCGTCCACGGCGTACGCTCTCCAGTCGATAGTGTACTTCAAAAATTCCTGCGCGCCGTAATACGTACCCCGACGCAACGTGTTTCTCGAACCTGAGATATACACGTCGTCGCTTTTGGTCACGATGCGGAAACCCGATTCGCCGAACTCGTTTCTGTCCACCGAAATACCGCTTTGACGCATCATCGACGTGTCGCCTACCGATATGTATTTTCCGCTCTCCGCCGTTACGCCCGACACGATGGGGAAAGTAACGCCCAATGCTTTTTCCACGTATTCGTTGATTAGGATCGCCGCTTCCGTTTCGTATTCGGTGGGTTCTTCGGGAATCACGAGCTTATAATCGGTTTTCCCTTTTTGCACCATGTACGCGGAAGTAGCGGTAACGGTCGCTTCGTGCGTTCCTTTGCCTTCGTATGCCGTAGGTGTGCCCACAGACGCACTATCCGTCTTTTCTTCTGACTCGCCGCAAGCGGCAAACGCGGAGCACACTGTACAAGCAGCCAGTAAAAGACTTGCTATTTGATATCTTTTCTTCATCTTTTCGCTCCTCCTTTATTTCGCGCACACGATCTGATATTCCAACATCGTGTAGTTACCGTATGCGTCCAGCGCATAATAGCGTACGCGGTAGATTCCTTCTTCATTAGCCACGAACGAATTGTTCTCTACCGTTTCGTAGCAGTTGGAAGGCGTGATATAAATCGTGTACGACAAATTGCTTTCGTTTTCTTCCATATACTGTACGCTCGCCGTAGGCAATTCCACCGTACCGTTGAGTTGCACCGCTTCGGGTACTTCGCCCGAAAGAGTGATTGTAGGCTTACTACGCTGTACCGACGTGACGACGAACACCGATTCCGTTTCCATTCCTCTGCCGTCTTTTGCATAGTAAACAATTCTGTACTCACCGATCTTTTCCAGACGGAACGCATATTCCTGCGTCGGCGACAACTTTTCAATCGGATTGCCGTTGAGATCTTTCACGATCTCCGTCTGTCCGTTTCTTTCCAACGTAACGGTAACGTAGAATTCCTCCATATTACTCAACACGTCGCTTGCCGAAGCCGTAAACGTTTTAAGTTCCGTGCCCACGTCGTATATACCGCTCACCGAACCGTTCACAATGACGGTAGGCGCGACGTTATCTTCTTTCATCGTGTCGGAGAAAGACTGACCGTTGATGGAATACAGGCGCAACGTGGCAGCATCTGCAACGTTTTCGCGTTGCATAGAAAGCGCAACGTATACCTGATCGCTGAACCCTTCAAACGGTTCGCCGTTGTCATACGTGGCAGGTTTAACGATGAGTAAGCCCGTTTTTGCATCATAGAAAGCTTTGCTGTCATTGCGGTAGCTGAATTGTACGGCTTCCCAGCTCAAACCCGTCAACGAACCGCTAAGCGGCAAAGAAGTTTCTCCTCCTACCACCATATACAGACTTCCATCTTCCGCCACGACAATTTGCGCGGTCAAACGTTTATTCGCATCCATTGCATCCGTCAGATACAACGTAATACCGCTGATATTCGACGCGAGCGCGTTTGGTGTCCCTGCCTCCGCGTTCTGATCGGTGTTCGTACTCAAACGCAACTCCGTCAAATTAGAAGCCACAGGTTGCACAAAACGTAACGTTGCGTCGTCCGACGTGGTAGATAACAACAGGTGATTACTCTTGGTTACGCCAGAGATCTCTTCGTCGAACAGGAAATATCTGTCGGACAAGAAATAGGTTTGCGTGATGGGTCTTCCCGACACCGTCTGCGTAGCTTTTTTATAAACCGTCTTTACGGGAATGGAATAACTGTACAGCACTTCATCGCCGTATTTATATTCCAGTTCAACCGTTTTCACTTCTTCGCTCGCCGTTTCTTCTTCTACCAATTTCGGTAAACTGAACGTGCTTTCCGTATACGCTTCGCCGTTAATATACACGCTCGCCTTCTGCACTTCGGGCGACTTCGCGAAATCGATAAAATGCAAATCGGAAATCGTGTACGTATTACCGCGGATAAACCCTACGTAATAAGGCATATTGCCGTAAATCACGGGGGATTCGGGCTTTGCCGCGTCTACCGTGTACAAACTCGTCGTCGTTCTGCCAATGCTATCCGTCGTAACGAATTCCACCGTATAACTGCCTATCCGATCGGCAAAGAATCTGCCGTTCTTCAGTTCGACCTCTTTTCTGTCGTCGCCCGCGCCGTAGTATACCGCACATACGGTGGTTACGTCGCCAAAGGCGTTTTCCACAGCTAATTCGTCCTTCGTAAGCAAGCGCACGTAAGAACCAGCCAAGCATTGCGTATAGTCTTGATCGAGCGCGTCTTGGAATTCGGTTCTCAAATCCGCCGCGCTTTCCAGTACGTTAACCCGCACGCAACGCGTGCCGCGGTTGCCGAATCCGTCTATTGCCGTGTATTCGATTTCATACTCGCCACTCCGTTTCGTATCAAAACGACCGCTTCTCACGGGTACGTCGTAACGGACGCCGTCCTTTTTATAATATACTTTGCTAACGACGTTTTCAATCGTTGCACCCGAAGCGTCGTATGCAGTTGCCGCAGGCAACGCCAAAGACGAACCTTTCAAGCCCGTCAGGGTATCCTCTCCAGCCACGTCTACGGTGGGTTTCTCGTCCTGCGAGATCGTCGCGTTAGAGAAATCCTCGCCCGCAACGTTGTATACGACCATATTTGCCTTAGGCGCAACCAAGCCCATTACCATAAAGCTGATATACACTTTATCGGACGTAAAGCCCTGCCACGCATTCCCCAAAGTATAATTCACGTCGTCCAGATCGGTGACGATATACGATTGATAGTTATTGCCGATTATTTTCGGCGTACACAACACCTGCTTGGTGTCGTTGTCGTAGTACAGCGTTAATCTGGAATTAGCCCCCGTTGTCGAAGTTATCAACTGTCCACTGAAACTGTGATAGGTTATAAATCCTGCCTTACCCGCGTGCAGTGTACCAGGTGTATTATCCAAGAGATCTTTTCCGGAAGTTCCTACGTGAAAGCCCGTCAAATCCTGCCCGGGTGCGCCGGCGCGGACGTATGACCACGTAGGCGATTTATCCGCCATTATGGAGATCGTGATCTTGTTGTTCGGATCGGCTGCGTCCGTGATATACACGAATACACCGCCAGCCGCCGCCGTACCGTACGTCACCGGATCAACCGTGAAATCGATAAGAGGATTTGCCGTTTCCTTCACCGCCGTCGTTTTCACGGGCGGTTCCCCTTTCTTCGGCACTACATCACGCATCTCCGTTTGCCCGCTGAACGTGCTCAAATCTACGGGCTTGGTGTATTCCACCAAAAGCCCCGACTGCGCAACCGAAATCACGGCGCCGCTTTGTCCGGTAAAGTTACTTCTGCCCGTGGAAATATTCACTTGGTCCGAAATCGTTTTAAACTGATCGTTCTTTGTCAAGGCAACGGTGAATTGCTTTTCAAAAGCGTAGTCTTTTCCAGCCACCGAAGCGGTCGCGCGCAAATGATAAACGCCGGACAAATCCGCTTTGAAAACCTTATTCTTGTATTTTCTCCCGTTGGGATATTCCACCGAAAATTCGTAAGGAACGCTTTCCCCGCCGACGAGCATATACGCCGCCGAACAGTCTACCACGTCGCCCTTTTGATACGTCGCAGCCACGCCGTCCGTTACAAAACGGTTATCCGCGCCGATTACGCTCAACGTATACGACGTTTCTCTGCCGCCGCCGAGCGCGTAAATCACTTCGTATTCCCCTGCCGTTTGGAAGGTGTAGGAAACGCCGCTGACGATATTCTTATAAGCACGCAACGTTACGCCGTTGCGCTTTACCGTCAACGTACCTTTCTCTTCGCCGTAGCGAATGAGTCCGCCCGACAACGTACATACGGGGAACGTTACCTTCTCGCCCACGACGTATTCCGCGTTCAGATCCCAGTTAAGTTCATACTCGCTTTCGGGAATACCGTCATATACTTGCAACACGTATTCTTTTTCCACCGTAGTACCGCACGAATTTTTCGCCGTGTATACCACGGTGTATTCCCCTGCCGTCGTCGGCGTGAACGAAGTCGCGTTTTCCGCTACTTTATTGTCTTGGGGATCGTAGATCGTGCACGACGGTTTAATGTTCCCGTCAGCAATGTCGTACGCGGTCGCCTCAGGCAGAACGTATTTCTCGCCCACCATGGCGTCGTACTGATAATCCGCATAAATAGCGGGTGTACCCGAACCGCTCAACAACAAGCCCGTCATGTCGTAGTCGTTGACCGAATACAACAACACCGCGCCGTTCTCGTCTAAAAATTTCGTGATGCCGAACGCTACGCGATACGCGTTGAAGGGCTTTAACGTCTGCCCGACGTCTCTGCCGTCGTTTTCGCTTTGCAGCATGCTCCAAACGGTAAACTGCACGTCGTCCGCATTACCCGCAGACACCGTCATCGTATCGGGATCAAACGTTACGCGGATCTTATCGGCGGAAAATTGCGTGTAGTTACCGGATTCGTTTGCCAGCTGCGTAATCCGTTTGGGTGTTGTGGATTGGGAAGAATAGAATATACCTGCCTTTACGCCGTTGAATTCCACCGAAACTTCTATCGTGGAGCCGTGTTCGATTACAACCTTGAACGAGTCCCCGTCCGATATATCGGTAAATTCCGTTACAAACGTTTTTGCCGTTTCGTTACCATTCAGGGTAACAGGCATATAGTCAAAGGAAAAACTCCCCGACACGTCCTGTTTCCACTCAATGGTTTCTTCCACGTCGAAACTGGTCAAGCAGAGTGCTTGCTCTTCATAGAGCAGTTCAGAATCAATTTGCATCGCGTCGAGCGTGATACCCGACGTTTTGAACAGCTCGGTGATAGGCGAAGCTTCCGCCGAAGCCACCTCGCTCTTCCACGCAAAAGCGCCCGTTGCACTACACAGACAAGCCGCTAGTGCAAAGACAGCCAAACGCGTTTTTTTCATCCTTTTCCTCATCCTTTTAATCCTCCTTCAAGAAGATTACCCATAAATTTATCTTTGAAAATTGCAAACAATACGATAATAGGCGTAAGCAGAACCATGAAGCCCGCAACCTTGAAGGTAACGTGCGCAAATTGCCCGCCGCCCGATTTATTCTGGTTGTACACATACAGACCGTACGCCGCCGTGGGATTTGCTTGAAGATAGACCATCGGCGTAGAATAGTCGTTCCAGGCAGCGATAAAGTCCATCATCCACATCGTTATGATCGTCGTTTTCACGAGTGGCAGACAAATCTGCACCATAATCTTGAAATGCGAAGCACCGTCGATAAGCGCCGCTTCCCTATAACCGTCGTCCAACGAACTGAACACCGAACGGAAAATAAGGAACGACATGCCCGTGACGTAGTTGGCTTTCATGAGAAAGACACCTAGCCACGTGTGAATCAAGTTCAGATTGGTCATCAATTTAATGTTTGCCGCGCTCGAACCGACCAAAGGAACTAACCATACAAAGTAGAAAATACCTACCACCACTTTATTGAACGCAAATCTATGCTTCACCGTAAGATAAGCGACGATACAGGTGGTCAGCGTGCCCACAGTGGCACAACCTGCAGCATAAAGCAAGGAGTTGAAGAGCATTTCCTCAAAATACACCGAACCGCCGCCGTATTTACGCGCCAAAGGCACTTTAATGTATTCAAACGCCTTCATGTAATTATCCAGCGTCCATACGTTAGGCCAGCTGGAAGCTTTTGAACCGCCTAAAATGAAATCGTCGAACTGGTGCAGCGATTTTATAAATCCCCACCCAAGCAGCGAGAACAGAACCAACGAATACATCACCAAGAAGATGAACACCACTATGGTGTAAGGATTCATAAATTTCATCAGTTTGAATTTTTTCTTTGCCATATCCGTACTCCTCCTTTAGAATTGCGCCTTCGCGTCCAGCTTATTCGTCAACCAACGTGCAAACAACGTAGGTCCGAGAATAATGAGCGTTGAGAACAGACCCAACGCCGAGGCGAGCGGGAAGTCGCTCGGGTTACGGTCAACGATCAAACAGAACTTATAATACCCGATTGTGGTAACTTCCGTGGAGCCTTTTCCGAAGAAGGTATACAGATTGAGCTGGTCGACGAAAACATTTTTGATCGTAGCGATCAAGAATATCGAATACAAGGGGAAGATCAACGGCAGGGTGACGTACCAAAATTCTTTTAAGGGCGTACAACCTTCCAAATGACCGTATTCCACAAGCGATTCGGGAATACGCGACATCTCACTGGTGTACAGCAGAATCCCCGAGCCGAGTTTCATGAACGCGCTAAAGCCCCATGCCGCCCAATAACGGGAATCCACTGATCTCAACAAGGGCTCAACAACCGTCCCCGAGCTACTAAACGCAATCTCGGGAATTACCTGATCGACTACGTACTGGTAAAGCAAGCCCAAAACCATAGTAGAGAGAATAGAAGGCATATAAAGCAACACTTTAAACCAGCCCGAACCCGGCATCTTTTTATAGATATAGAAAGGTATGAGCAGCTCAAGCGGTGCTAAGCACAAGTTCATAACCCATGTGAGCATTGCCGTGAGATAACCCTGTCGCATTAAGCCGAATTCCAGCGACAGATCGACGAAAATATTTTTAAAATTCTTCCAACCTGCCCACTTATAACTCAACGTGGTTTCGTCATACGACTGAAACGCCAATAAAAAGCTGTCGAAGTTGACGTATGCGTAGAAGACGACAAACTGTATTATCGGAAAGACTATGAACGCCGTATAGAAAAGTGTTTCTCTTCTTCTGGCTTTCGACATCGAGCCAACCGCTCTACGTTTTGCGATTGCCGGCGCAACCGCTGCCGTTTCCGCAGCTACGTCCTCTACCCTTTCTTCTATTTCTGTTATTCTCATATCGTACTCCTAATTGCTTTATCAAGCATCCATATCCAGTTTTTGCCATGCAGTCGTCTTGCAATAATTATACAAGCCTTCGAAATAATCATCGGCAGTCGCGCCTTTATCACGTTCGTTATGCAAAGCGTCGACCGGTTGCGTTTCTTCACCCATCAAATTCGTGTACGAATGCCAATTCCAACCGTCGTACCCATTTTTGAACACAGCCTGATTACCGTTCATGAACGAGTTCGTGGAATAAGGATATACAATTTGCAGATTATCTCTGTACTCCATCAGGTTTTTGCCGTACAACGACATCTTGGATTCGGTTTCGTCGGTTATCTCATAGTCAAACGGACGGAAGATATTGGTAACTTCAGTAAAAATGTTCAAGCTCTTGTCGCTATGAATATACGACATAAACGTTTTCGCTACGGCAAGCAACGGATCGCCTTCCTTGAGTCCACCGTTAATAAACGCGAAAGAATCGTTTGTAGAAACGGTGACGAGTTTTTCATTGTTCGTCTTACGATCTACCATACGTTCGATGGTGGAATTGGGCAATGCCATCATAGCAAATTCTCTGTTTTCCTTGGCATACTTTTTATCGGTTTTCGCCATGATGTCGAACGTAGCCGTAGCTTCTTGCTGCCACCAGCAACCGTCTATGAGCATCGCCGTTTTCTTGATGCCCTGACCTTTATCTGTGTAGCCTTGCGTGAGATATTTACTTTGCGCCGAGGACTGCGTGGTACCGTCGTAACATGCAACGTTCGTCCAGTCGTCGGTTTGCGCGATCTTCTGTGCAAATTGCAATGCGTAATATTTTTCTACGGAACGTTGAATCTCATAACCGTTATCCTTACCGCCCGTAAACGTTACAGGAGCGTCAATCACCGGTTTACCTTTGCTGTCTTTTACGATCTCGCCGTTTTGATCAAGCTTCACAAGATTACTTACCGTACCGTTGAGCGAGTAATACGTTTTAAGATTTTCCACGCCTTCGTTATTCTGCCAAAGCGACGTGGTGAGCATATCCGCATAACCGGGGTTGGAACCGGGCCAAATGAAAGGCGTTACTTCCGCCGACATCTTATCCATGAGCAAATAAAATTCTTCGTACGTTGCGGGCAACCCGTCGTCGAACGTGTCGTATTTCCCGTCGGGACCGGCAGACAAACCAAAATCCATGGATTCGCCGTCAATTTCGGCTTTACCGTCTCTGTCCACAAAGAACCAGTAATCGCTTGCCTGTCCCGCTTGCAGTTTTTGCAACTCGGTGTAGTAGCTTGCAACCGCAGCGTCTACGTCGCCGTTTTCTTTAAGCGCTTTGGCAACGATTTCACTCGGGCAACCGCCTTCAGAGAAGAAATATTTGTTTTCGCTCCAAAGATCCACGTCGTAGTTTACGTTTTTCAACCCTAAATAGTACGGGAGCGCATGGTATTTTTCATTCCCCGCCGTACCTTTGTTCAGGAAGCTCAGTAAAGTCGGATCCATCTTGCTAACAATGCTTTCGCTTTCACGGGTAAAATTCCCATTGTCGTCCACGCCCGTGATTGCGCCTTCTTTCATAATCGACGTCAAATCGTAAAACTTATGATAATAGTACGAATAGTCGATCTGTTCGGTAAAGTAAATCGTATCCTCGTCCTGTTCAAGCGCGTCGAGGAAAGCAGAGTCTTTGTTTTTCGTGTTGTGGTTGTAAAGCACCTGCACGCCCTTTTTGCCGTCTTCAAAGGAATAATTCTCAAAATCCTTCTCGAATTCCTCACCCAGACGTTCTACCCAAGTACGACCGATACCAGCGTCGAAATTGCTTATGTAAAGCTGTGTTTTAGAGCTGTCGATCTCCTCGCTGTCTTCTCCGCGACGGCAACCGGTAGCACTCACACAAACACTCGCGCCTACAACGCCTGCCATTAATAAGAAAGTCCATTTTTTCATTGCATTTTTCTCCTTTTTTTGTTTTTTCATTGCATTCTTCTCCTTTTTTTTCTTTTCCAAATAAATATATTTTGTTTGTTGTTTTGCAACAAACAAGCCCCATGGGGCTTGGATTCCATTTTTCCGTCGCCGTTACGTTATCCAGCAAGACCATTCACGCTATATCTAGCGCAATACGATACATTTCCTTTTACTATTCATGATTATGAAACTATTCTCCTAGCTTTTGCCGTATTGCTATATGATAGATTTTGTCTATTGTAACTTGTAAATAGTAGTTTTTATCTAACCTTTGGAGGTACTTCATTATAACACATTTTGCCAGTGTTTTATCATGGTAGTTTTTGCCATAGGTATGCGTCATTGCATTGCAACGGATAAATTGCGATTACTTTGTCTCCAATTTTCTATTTATATTTGCCTTCCGCAAACAGGCAACGGCTTTGGCCTTTCGACAAACCAATAATTCACATCTACCTTTATCGACGCGCCAATCACTGTGACAAATATCCATTACATCTTAATTATAAATGAATTACAAATTTTTAGCAAGTAAAATGCAACGTATAATACTACTAAAAAATACAAACCAATTCTCCTATTTGGTTAGATATGATTCACGTAAAAAAACGCACAAATTTCTCTTTATCCGTTGCTTGCAGCTTAGATCATTTTAAGTATTTTTAAGTAATAATGAGGTCGAAAACTTACAATCCGTTGATGGTGATTTGTCGAATTAAGGCAACGGATTGCACTAAAAAAGTTGCCCGAAAGCTGTATTTTGTTTGCACCGTTTACAAAAAAACACGTACAATTTTTTGTAAAAACGAAATATACTATCGTTTGCCGAAAAAAAACACTTGCAATTTTGCCGAATGTATGATAAAATATGTATAGTGTGCGTTTTTATATTATATAAATAGTCACGCACGCGCGATAAAAAACGATAAAAATATCAAGGAGATTTTATTATGACGAAAGTAAAAAGATTTTTTGCAGGCTTGATGGCGATGGTTGCTTGTTTTGCTTCGGCGGCGTTCGTTGCTTGCGATAAGGACGACAACAAAGGCGGCGGCACCAGCGCGGCGGATTCGTACGTTATTTACGTAACGGACGCGGAAGGCGAGGCAATGGCTGACGTACAAATCGGGATTTGCGATTACGATACGGGCAGATGCGCTACCCCTAAAAAGACGGACGAAGACGGTAAGGTCGTGTTCAAAGAAACGAAAGCTACGTACGTGCTCAATTCCTACGTTGCCACCCCCAGCGGTTACGAATGGAAAGAAGAATATCAATTCACCGAATACGGCGAATACACCGTCGTTTTGGTGGAGGCAGAATAAAAAAACAAACCCTTAGAAGGATTTTTATATGAAATTTTTTAAGAAGATTGCCTTGCTCGCTTTGACGGGCGTAACCGCTCTTACTTGCGGGATTGCCGTCGCTTGCGACAAGGAAGAAGAAACGCAACAATCGCAAGACGGCTTGACCGAATACGTATATAAAATTTCCGTACAATCGGAAGGCGGGTTCGGTTTGAAAAACGTAACCGTCGGGCTTTACGAAGGCAACGAGTTGGTTGCGGAAAAGCTGACCAGCGCACAAGGCAACGCCTATTTCACCCAAGAAGACGACGTTAAACCGGACGAATACGAAGTGCGTATTTCCGATTTGCCCGCAGGCTGGGATTTAGCAGACGATTCTATCGTCTATCAAACGAGCAACCGCGCGCAAACGGATTTGAACGTTGCCCTTTCGGCAAGCCTTATCACAGACGAACAAATCCCCTCCTCCAAGGTATACGCCCTTGGCGACGTTATGTACGATTTTTCCGTGCAGACTTCAGCGGGGTCTACGTTCACCCTTTCGGAAGTGTTAGAAGAAAAGGATATGGTTCTTCTCAATTTCTGGGCAACGTGGTGCGGACCTTGTAAATCGGAATTCCCCGCTATGCAAAACGCCTACAAGAGTAACGGCGCAAACGGCGAACTCATTTCCGACAACGTGGCTATTTTAGCTCTCAGCACCTCCGACGATCAAACCGCCGTCGCCTCCTTTAAAGCGGAAAACGGCTTATCGTTCGACATGGCGGGCGGAAGTGATTTGGTTGCGCGGTTTAACACCGCGTCCATTCCCGTTTCCATTATCGTTGACAGATACGGCGTTATTTCCTACTGGCACGTGGGTTCGATGACGGCTGCAAGCGATTTCGTCGGCTTATTCGATAAATTTATCGGCGACGATTACAAACAAACGGTTATCGGCGAGGGTGAATACGAAGGCGGCGGCGAAGGTGGCGGCAGCGGTTCAGAGCTGGTCAAGCCCAATGTTTCCGCGCCCTCGAACGCAGACGTGGATAAGGTTTTGAACGCGAACAATCAATTTAAATCGTCTTGGGACAGCGGCGAATACTCTTGGCCGTTCGTCATCAAAACGGATAGCAACAACGAGAAATACTTGCTTGCAGCCAACCAAGACACGCACGGTTCGTATTCCATGCTCAACGTAGAATTCACGGCGAAAGCGGACGACGCGTTGTTCCTTGACGCGTGGGTAGATACCGAATTAGACGCGGACTTCTTGCATATCATTCTCGACGGCACGCTCATTCATTCCCTTTCGGGTAGTAAGGCAAGCTGGCAAAGCTATTGCGCGTACGTATTCACCGCTGCGGAAGCGGGCAAGCATACGCTTACGCTTACCTATTACCGCGATTCTAACGGTTCGGGCGGCGAAGACGAGGTACGTATCAAGAATATGCGTATGGGTACGCTGTCGGATATCGGCACGGGTAAAGTCGTGAAAGGCGCGAATATATTCCGCTATGCGGCTACGCAGTACAACGATCCTGCTACAATAGCAGACGGCACGAAAAAAACGCAGTATGCAAATTACATCAATCCCGTATTCAACGAAACGGACGGTTATTATCACGTCGGCGCACAAAACGGGCCTTTACTCTTCGCCGATTTCATGGGCGTTACACAATGGAACGAATACGATTTGTGGCAGCTTGCGTATAACAGCTATCTCGTATACGACGGCATGAATTTGTCCGATACGGTAGAAGACCACGCTTGGGCGACCACCAACTCGTCGAACGGTTACGTTCCCGTTACGGAAGATATCAAAAACCTTTTGGATTTGATTGCGCAAATCGACGTGGAGGAAGGCGCGAAAGCGGACGAAACCAAACACCTTTCCTATCACGATAAAGAATGGTTGGAAATGTGCGCTTACTACTCGCATTACGGCGACACGGAGCCCGTGGGCGACCCGACGCGCGGCGTTACTTTCGCGGGTGCTATCCCCATTTACGAAAATAAAATCAACGCTATCGATTGCAATATGTCGCTCGTGCCGTTGGGCATTAAGCACAAGTTCACCCCTACCAAATCGGGCGTATACCATTTCTATTCGCTTGTAGAAAAGGAATACGAGGGTACGGATTCCTGTTACGACCCGCAATGCTGGATTTTTGACGAAAACGAAAACCAAATTGCTTACGGCGACACCAACTTACTTGCGCCCAAGCATTTGAGCATGGACAATTTCAGTATTCACGTATATTTGGAAAAAGACGTAACCTACTACGCGTTGTTTGCGATGTTCTTAAACGACACGGGCAAGTTTGATATGCGTATCGATTACGTTGGCGAAACGTACAGATCGCTGACCAACTGCGCGATTGGACCGTATAGCTATAACGAGGTAACGAGCGAAACGTACGTACCCGACGCGATTACGTACGAATACGACGAAACGTTCGACGCATATTACCACGACGTGGACGGCGACAAGGTATACACCGCAGAAAAAGACAGCTTGCTGTATTTGGATTTGACGAACGCTACTTATCTGTTCACGACGCAGTCCTTGCAATCGATTATCGAACAGGCGTATTTATACGAAGACGAAACCAAGCGCGTGTTCTATCTGAACGGAAAAGATTATACGCAAACCATGCAAAAATACCTGTATTTTGCCGAACTCAACAACGACGAGCTGTACGGCAAAGCGGTAGTTGACCGCGAACTGATGGATATCATGTTACTGCTCACGGAAAAATACGACGGCTTCGGCGGTATTGAAAATTCGTGGCAATTGATGTGTTATTACTACGCGTATATGGACTTGGGCTAAGGAGGTAGAAAGATATGAAAACTTGGAAAAAACTGTTTACGATACTTTCCGCCCTTACTTGCGCTTTTGCGTTCACACTCACCGCGTGTAAGGACGACGAAAGCAGCAACAACGACACGCCTCCCCCTGTCATCTCGCCCGAAACGCAGTCCGATTATATCTTCCCCGAAGACGACAAGCCTATCCAAATGCTGTCGTATAAAGGCGGAAACGGTACGCGTTTCAACCCGTTTGAATGTGAAGAAGGGTACTACTCGATCCGTCTTCCCAAAGACCGCGAAACGTTTTTCTCGTTTAGCGTGTCTAAACCCGGGATTTATGCGTTCTATTCCATGGCGGCAGCAGAAAATACCGTTATGAAACAATACGATTACGTCGGTGCGGAAGCGGATAACAGCAACTCGTTGTTTACCGAAGCGGACGTTTTAAGCGAAGAATACGGCGATCGCGCAGGTGTTGCTTACGCTACGGTGACTTGCGGAGAGCGCTATTTCAACGCGGCTTGGAGAGCGACTTTCTCGTTACAGGCTACGGTGGAAACGACGGCGGATTTCCGTTTCGTACGTATCGGCGACCCCGTTGCCGAACCTGAATACGTAACGACGAAAATCACGGCAAAAGAAATTGCGGGCAAAGCGAGTGTTCCTGAAAACAAAACGGCAATCGTCGTGCCCTACTCCACGGACTTTTTCTACGACGCGGATTACGAGATGGAGGTTACGCCGTTTGCAGGCGGCGCGGCGGTGAAAGCCAAAGGTTTCTACCGCATGGGCGATGAAGACAATCCCGGCGAGGTCATTTACGCGGCTATCAGCAAAAACGCTACGCGGTATTTGGGCGACGCGAGCTTTGCTACCATTCAATACAAGGGCAACAACCTGTCCGTTTACACGGGTAAAAACGAAAACGGCGATTATCTAATCAACGATTACGTAGACTTTATCATGAACGACGGCGGCGTGGAAAACGGTACGGTAAACACGACCATGGCTTGTTATAAAAACGCCGAAAACGCAGACGGATTGTATCCCGTCAATCAAGAACTGTACGAGTTCTTGAATCTGTACACGTCTGCGAACAACCCCGAAGGTACGGCGGACGAGGACAAATATTGGCTTGCGCCCTGCTATTATTACGCGGAAGTCGTTCTCGGTTCACGCGATTATCCCCACAGCTTGAACGAGGTTGGCGAAACGACGGTGAACGTACCCGAATTCAGCACGGTGTATTATAACGTAAAATGGACGGCGAAAACCAACGAAAACACGGGCACGTCCATTACGCAAGGTTATTATACGCTTACTTGCAACACGCCTAACGCCGTGGTATTCTTCGACGGGCACAACTATTTCGTGAACGAAGGCGCAATTTCCATTACGTTTGAAACGGACACCGTGGACGGCAAAACGTTCGGTGTGAAATATTTTGGAGGCGCGGACACTTCGGGCGACGTTACCTTTACCCTTACCACCGCACCCGCCGGCAACGTAAACGACGCTTTGGCGATCACAACCAGTACCGCTACGTTGACTACGCAAGAATGGCACACCCTTGATAACGGCGTGGAATATTCCGCGTACTATCAATACACCGCGTCCGCGGACGGTACGTTGTTCGTTAGCACGACGAACGGCGACAACGATATTACTATTTTTGTAGGCGATACGGAAGTTACGGCCAGCACGAGAGTAGAACTCAACGTAGAAACGGACGACGTCGTTATTGTCGTTATCAAAGGCTCGGCAAGTGGGCAATCGGCGGATATCAATATTGCCATTAATAATTAAAAATCAAAGACTTCCCGCGCTTGGGAAGTCTTTTGAAAACAGGAGAACAGATTATGAAAACAAACAAATTAACGGCGCTTTTATGCGCAAGCCTCGCCCTTTCCGTTATAGCCTTGGCTGCTTGTAAGGAAGAGGACGGCGGCACGACTAATCCCCCCGCTCAAAAACCCGACCCCACCCCCACGACGGCGGTGGTTACCCTTTCTTCGGGCGAGTACGGTTTTGACGAAGACGGCGCGTTTATCGAAAACGAAAACGCGGACGGTTGCACGATTACGGCAACGGAATATTCATGCGAAGAAGCCGACGGTTTGTATAACTATATTCTTCAAATCGACGCTACATTTGAAACGGCAGGTCGGTATTTCTTCGTTTCCGATTACGCACAAACTTTCGGCGACGAGAACGCGCTCGTCGATTCCAGTCTTTACGAAACGAAATCCGTCTACACCTGCTTGACGACGACGGCAAACGAAACGGATACTTTCTATATCCGTATTGAATCCATGTACGATTCGGAATCGTACGAATACGAGCTTATTCATTTGCCTACGCAAACGGCGGTAATGGGCGAAAATAAAGACAAAGAAATGAGCGATATCGCCGATTGGGAATTTACATTCACCGCGCCCAAAGCAGGGCTTTACCAAATCACGCCTGCGGCAAATAACTGGACTATGAAATTAGGCGTTGCGGGCGACGGCACGTACGTGGATTACATTTCACACACGAACAACGACGGCGCGCTGATTGTAACGGCTACGGAAGACAATCAAACGGTTTCGTTCTTTGCCCTTTCCGACCAAGAAAAAGCAAGCTTTACGATTGCCGAATACGTACCTGAAAAATTCCCCGCGCAATACGTCTTTAACCGCCAAGGCGAAGACGTTGCGACGCTGGACATTGCCGTAAAAGCGGGCGGTAGCACGAATATCATCGTACAGGATTTGGCAATTGCATGTCAACTGTCTTGGACGGACGAAAACCTTTCCTACCGTTTCAACGGTTTGGAAATCACGGACACGTCCATTCTTTTCGTCGGGAAAACAAACGGCACGCATACGCTTACCGTCGTAAACAACTCTGCGAGCGATTGCGAGCAAACCTTGACACTTGCTCTGCTTACGGAAATTCCTGTGGGTACGTCCACTATCTATTTGCCGTCGGCGAACGATAACAGACAGTTTACCTTGGACGTGCGCACGGAAAGCGCTATGCAACTGACCGTAGACGAAACGGTGGCGGCGATTTATAAAAACGAGAATACGGCGGCGACGTCCAGCCTTATCATCAACCCCGTAGACGGCACGGTGAGCGTGCAAATCGTAGCAAAATCGACCAATCCCGTCGTAACGCAAATCACGTTTGATTCGCCTAACGAAGCATAAATGAAACGCAAACTCGAACCCCTTTCCAAGCACGCTTGGAAAGGGGTTCGTTTTTACTTGTATTCGGTTTTAAATATACGGCGTAACGACCGTTTCTAATTCGTCGTAGCTCATCGACGCTTCGGTGATATATTGTATCGTACCCGTTTTATCCACGACGATGGTTACGGGGAAGGCGTCGCCTACGCGGAACTTGGGTTTGACGTTTTTACTGACGGCAAAGGTACAAGTATACCCCGTCCAGTCCACGTAATATTCGGCGTAGCTCTTGTCGTTTTCGTTGTTGACAAAATCGTCCAAAAGCCCTTGCGCATCGTTCGTTTCGCCGTTGATAATCACCACTTCTACGCTGTCGGCGTATTTTTTTTGCAACTCGGCAAAATGCGGGATTTCTTTTTTGCAAGGTTCGCACCACGTCGCCCAGAAATTGAGTACGACCACTTTACCGCGATGTTCGCTCATGACGAACTCTTCTTCGGAAACGGTAAGCGCGCCGTGTTTTTTCTCGTATTTGGCAATCGTAAAATCGGGACATTCTTCGTACAAAACCGCACCGCCGCTTGCGTCTACCTTATCGACGAAATTATAATAGGTAAGCACGCCGCAAAGGAGCGCAGCCGCAATGGTATACGCGCCGACTTTCAGCGTTTTATTCAACGTCATGGCTTTGCACCTCCTGATTTTTCGTTTGCGTTTCCGCCGTTTGTTCCTTTTCCGCTTTCTTTAAGAAAGACGTAAGCGGTTTTAACATAGCGTCGCCCATATCCGTTTCGTTTGCACGCACGAAAAATTTCGAGCCTTTCCAAGAAATCGCCTTAGCAGGACAAGCCGCGATACACGCGCCGCATTGAATACATTCGTGGTCGCCCACTTTCTTGATATCCATTTTACATACGCTGATACACAGTCCGCAATCGGTACATTTGTTCTCGTCCAACTTCACGCCGAGCATGGCGATACGGCAGAAGAACCCGTACAGCGCGCCGAGCGGGCACAAGAACCGACAGAAAAAGCGAAAAATGAAGATACTTGCCACGATAATCACGACGAGTAAGGAAAACTTCCACGTGAACAGCGGACCGAGGTTGGCAAACAAGCCTTCGTTTGCGGAGTTAGACAACAGTCCTACGCCGCCTTGGAACGTACCTGCGGGGCAAATATATTCACAGAACCCGGGCACGGCGAACATAAGCGGTAATAACACCGCGAAAAATGCAAGCACGACGTATTTAAAATAGGACGCAATACGCGTTACTTTGCTCTTTTTGAGTTTAGGCGTTTTGATTTTATACAACAGTTCTTGTCCCAACCCGATCGGACACAGCCAACCGCAAATGGTTCTACCCAGCAATAACCCGAACAGAATTATAATACCGAATATGTACGTAGGCGTGCGCGTTCCCGACGAGATAAGCGCGTTTTGAAGCGAACCGAGCGGACACGCCGCTATCGCCCCAGGACAGGAATAACAGTTCATGCCCGGCACGCAGAAATTTTTCGTTACGCCCTTATAAATACGACCGTTTACAAAGCCCTTAATATTGGCGTTATACAAAAGCGCCGCATAGAGCTGTACAATCCTGCGCTTGGACGGCGCGTGCCGTACAAACCAGTCTTTAATTTTACCGAAAAATTTCTTCATTTGAACTCCAAAGGATTCATCAATGCAAAATGCTTAACGCATAATGCATAGTAATTGAATAATTTATAAATATCTGCCACAATTATGCATTATGAATTATGCATTATGCATTTTTACATTGCGATGGTTATAAGCGTTTGTAAAACGGATTAGAACCGAGCAAGACAAGGATAACGCGGATTGCCCGCCGTGAGCGTACATAGACGTACGTGAGCAAGGGCAAACGCAAGTTCGACGCAGTATTGCGATGGTTATAAGCGTTTGTAAAACGGATTAGAACCGAGCAGAGCAAGAAAGGCGCGGCTTTTTCGACGGGAGTTTACTTATCCGTAAACGAGCGAGAAAAAACGTAAGCCTGACGCAGCTATGCGATGGTTATAATTCGTTTTTAGCCAAGACCTATGCACTGCGTGCATATATTCACAGCCTTCTCAAACACGTCTTCCATGCCGCCGCCCGCTATACCCGTGATAATAAACACGACGGCAAGCGCGACGAGCGCGATACGTACGCCAAAGCCAAACCATTTATTTGCGCAAAACTTCTTCACAGCCATAAGCTTTTCGCTTATCCAACAGCTCTTTTCGCTTTCACCTTTGTCCGCGTTTGGTTTCATACCCTTTTTCGCATTTTCGGCGATTTCCTTTTTCAAAACAACGATTTCAAGGCGTTTGCTCTTGCTATCGTACGCCCAAGTACCGCTCCAAACGCAGCCAAGGACGATAAACCAAGGCAACGACAACACCAAACGCGTTGCCTCTTCGTGTTGCGCAAAGAACCCTTCTTCCGCAATTGAAAAAGGCGTAAAGAAGAATACGCAACCTGCCGCGAACAACGCTAAGCACAGCGAAAGGCAAACTATCCACGCCGTTTTGCGTTTTTTGGAAAACGAGCGCCCCGAGTCGCCGCTTGGCAATAATCGCGAAAGCCGCGAAAGGGTTCTCCCTTCGTTGCGATACGTAGGTAGGGTTTCAGTCCTCGGATAAATGTAATGCAACACCGCACCGCCTACAACCGCCTCCAACCAAGCGAACACGATAGGCGCGATTTGCCAAAAATATTTTCTTACGCGCGCAACCGTAAACGCGCGGTCGCCGATATAGAAAATACGCCAAACTTGCACGATAAAAGCCGCGCCAAGCACTATGCTGAACGCGCCGAGAAATATCCCGTAAAGATTACGGGGATTTTTCGTTGTCTTTGCAAGATTAGCCATATCCTGTTCCTTATTACGCAATATATCTATTTTATTATATAATATTTTTTTAAGCCTGTCAAGCAATTCAAGCGATTTTTCTTTTTACCAAAAAACGGTTTTGTGAAAAAGCAATAAAAATAAAGAAAACCGCCCGAATTTTCTTGTTTTTTTTCGCAATATATTGTATAATCATTATATATTGTATAATATAACATTTAGATTTTATTTGCAACGGAGCAATTTATGAAAAAACTTTTTCCTATCGTATTATTATCCCTTTCGTGTGCTTGCACGTTAGCAGCCGCAAGCGCTTGTAAAGACGACGAAAGCCCTTCTGGAAGCGGTGGCGGTTCTTCCGATAAAGCGTATACCGTATCGTTTACCGCAGGCGAGGGTTTTGATTACGTTTTGACGGGCGAACACGAAAACGCGGATGCGACTTCTTTGGAAATTGCGGAAAACGAAACGGTGTCCTTTACCTTGGACGTGGGCGCGTTCTACGCGGGCAACCCCACCGTTCTTGCAAACAACGTAACCGTAGCCTCCGCAGACGGCGTGTATACCCTCACCGTTAAAGCGAATACGACTATTACGGTAACCGGCATTACCAAAGACGTTTCTAACATGACGGGTACGGGCGCGTACGACGACGCGTTCTTGGTTACCCGCCCTATCGACCTTATCTATATCGCGGAACAGGTAAACGCGGGCAACGAAACGTATTCGACGGCGGCGTACGTACTTGGTAACGATATCGACTGTAAGGGCGAAGAACTGAAAGTCATCGGCGATCTTTCTAACGACGCGGCGTTTTTCAGCGGCTGTTTCGTAAGTTATTCCGATCCTGAAACGGGCGAAATGGAAGAACGTTATACCATTTCCAACTTTGAAATTAACGCTACGGATACGAGCTACGTCGGTTTGTTCGGTTGTGTGCAAACGAATCTTACCACGACGAGCAGCGGTTTGTTCTACGGTATTTGTTTAGACAATTACTCTATCAACGCCTCTACGGAAAATATGAAAGACGATGATTCCAAAGTGCTGTACTGCGGTTCGCTCATCGGGTACGGTATCGGCGTGAACGCGTATCTTTGCGACGCGACGAACGGCGAACTCAACGTATACGCGGACAATAACTATTTCGCGTTTGCAGGCGGTTTAATCGGTTGTCAACAGGCTTTATACGAACAGAGCCTTAACCAAATCTTTACTTCTGAAATCACCTACTCGACGGTAGACGTGGACGTAACCGCTATCAGCGGCACGATGTTGTACGCGGGCGGTATCGCGGCGTACACGTTCACGAACTCGCTCGTTGCCCCCACTTATATCCATAACAGCTATTCTACGGGTAGCGTGAGCGGCGGCTTGCGTATGGGCGGTATCGTCGGCGGGCTTGGTCAATACACGGCGGTTGCGGCTTGTTACGCTACGGGCGACGTACTCGCACAGGCGAACACTGCCGTAGGCGGTATGACGGACGCGGAATACTGCGTAGCGTATGCGGGCGGTATCGTCGGTTACGCCGAAAACGATTCCTCTATTGCCGATTGTTTCTTCACGGGCGACACGCTGGCAACGGCGGCAACGTCGGGCGCGGAATACGCGCTGTCTAGCGATTTCGTAGCCGGCGGCGACCTTGCGGGCAAACTGGGCGCGAACGCGCAAAAATACGTTTTGTTCAATCAACCGAGCGTAGACGTTGCAACATACACGCAAGCGGATTATGAAAAAATCGGGTTCAACGACAGCGACTGGGTGTTTGCAAACGGCGAACTGCCGCTCATCAATTACGCAACGAGCGCGGCGACCGTGGAAACCGTTTACACCGTGCACTATATCACGAAAGACGCGGGCGTTTCCATTACGGCAAACGGCGTTTCCAAAACCTCGTTTACGCTCACCAACGCGTACGAACCGATTGTGAGCGCATTCAATGGCGGCAACTTGGCTGTTTACCTTACGGGTAAAGCAAAGAAAAACAACGCTGAATTGACGGGCGTAAGCTATCGTTCCTACGGTTATTTCTTCGACGAAGAATGTACCATTCCCGTACCCTATTCTTTCCTTATTACCCGTTCGGTGGATTTGTACGTCGGGTTTGCGGACTATAACAAAATAAGCGGTACGTATTATTTACAAACGGAAAAGGGCGCTGTGCCCATTACGCTTACAAGCGGCGGTATGTGCGAATACACGGACGGTACGGTAGACGTGAACGCGCGGTATTTGTACGACGGCAAAACGCTGCTCATTGAGGGAGCGCCTTTCTCGCAATACTATATGGGCGCGGTAGATACTTCCCTTTCAGTCAACGAAGATGCGGCGTTTGATATGAACCGTTATGCGTACGCAAACGTGGAAGGCGTGATTAACGACGACGGCTCGATTTCTTTCTACGACGGCGTATACTTCACCAAAGCTAACCCCTTGACGGCAACCAAAACGGCAACGCCGCTTGCGCCTACGCCCGCGCCCACGACAAAGTTCAACGCGCCTTGGCATAGCCTTGAAAACGGCGCGACGCTCACCTTGGACGGCGGCAAAGCAACGCTCGTTTACGCAGACGGCTTAACGTACGATTTGGTCGTGGAACAGAGTATGACGGACGGGTATTTGTGTTTATATTACGTACAAAAACAAAGCTCGAACGGCGACAACTTTACGTATAAAACGGTGTTCGGGTATCTCACGTATAACGAACAAACGCATACCATTGCAGCTACCGTTCTCGACCCCACGAGCATGGATTCGTCCTACGTTACCCTGACAATGCTCTACGTGGATAAATTTGAAGGCGAATGGGTGAGCGCGGACAATACGTTCGGCAATATCTATTTCAACGGCTGGGGCTATCCGTATAACTACAACGGATTTAGCGGCTATATCACCGTCGGCGACAGCACGGAGCGTACGCCTTACACCTTGGACGAAAACGGAAACGGTACGTTTACGTACGACGGCTACCGCTTTGAACTGCGTTTCGACACGCTTACGGGCAACGCCGTAATCATGCAAGCGAGCGGCGATGAAATCGTGCTTGAACGCAAAGACGAATTTGCAAAATACACCAATTTCGTGGCGTTTAACGAAGAAACGTTCGATTTTGAAAAGGGTTATCATTTCGACGGCAAGAGCTATCTTGCTCAAGGCGGGTTGTTGACGCTTCCCAGCGGCGAGAGCGTGAAATACCAAAACGAAGATTTGTTCGCGGCAAATGCGGATTTAACGCAAAGCCCCGCTCCTATCGGCTCGATTGTAAAATCGGATTTGTATTACGTCTTAAACTACGGCGGTAAAGAATATAAGCTGTACCCCTCCAACCAAATGATGGGTACTTGGGCGATGAGCGGTCAATTCGATTGCTTGGAAATCGGTCCGGAAGATTTACACGGCGACGTGTACGCAAAGTTCAAGAGCAAGATTGTGAAAATGACGTATCTCGACCCCGCCACCTTAACGTTCTCGACGAAAATCCAAAACATGCCCGTCACCTATTATCTGTTCTTGTTGACGACGCAAACGGGCGGCGAAACGGTGGTTACGGGCATTGCTATGTCCGAATACACCAGCCTTGCGTATAACGTGTACACCATTTGCTCTAAGGCAGACGATTTGTACGGCACGTGGACGCAAGCGAACGGGCTGATGACGATGTCGTTTGACGGCGTTTCCTTCGATCCTTCGGGCAGATATTCCTACGGTCAAGCGCACTTGTCCTACGACGGCAACCCCACCCCCTATTATTATATCTTTATGGACGGCGGCGAAGTGCTGATGTGGTCGCAAGCAACGCTCACGGGCAAGACGAAATATTATACGCTCGTCGATTGTGCACCGACGGAAAAAGGCGCATACGTACGCACGCAAAACGGCGAAACGCGGGCTGTCAAACGCGTGGAAGTCGATTCCCTGTTCATGAGCAAAGCTACGGACGATAACGGTTATACCTACGTCTTTGACGGCGGCAACGTGGGCGACAACCAAGGCACGGTAACCGTTTCCAAGAGCGGCACGGTAAGCAAAACGTATTCGTATAAAATCAACGAATACAAAACGAACGAAATCGTTTTAACGTTCACCGACAGCGAAAACAAAACGTATACGGCAACGATTGACACGAGCGTTGCGGGCAATGCGAAAATCACCGTTGTAGCGGCTTAATTTCCAACGAAAACAAACGTTTCAATAAAACATACGCGTCCTTGACGAACTTTCGTCAAGGACGCGTTTTTTATACTCTTTCATTAATGCTCCCTTGTACAAAGGGAGCTGTCGGCACCGCCGACTGAGGAATTGACAAAGTTTTTAATGCACAATGCATAATGATTGTAATATTTCCACAATGCAAAACTTTGTTTTGCAATTCACGCGTAAAGCGCAATTTATGAAAATCTATTTTCCAATTCACGCAAGGCGCAACGCCTTGCAATTCATTGAAAGCGGGCGTCCCCCGCTGTATTTTGCATGAAATAAAAACATGGCGCAGTGGGTAAACCCCACTACGCCACCGTTTTTCTCCGTTAAGAGAAATCCATGTTAGTTAGTCAATATTGACTTATGCGTTTTCAGCAAGACTAATACTGAATTCCGTCAAAGAGTCCGTAGCATTCGTCGTTACCGTCAACGTCGCGCCTGCCTCCACTGTAATCGTGGATGCGAAATTGTTGTTGATGTCTAACGTAATATTCGTGCTTCCGTATGCAACGTATACCGCAGTTTGGCTCGATCCAGGTCCAACAGGAATATTTACGCTGATAACGTATGTGTTCGTTTCCACGTCGCCAACAGTTACAGTTTGGGATTGCGTATAGTTTTCAAGCGTAAGCGCAACGCTATTGTCAAGCGTCAACACATTCGTTTCGCTTTCTTCGCCACCGCTTGCAGTAGCACCCGTACCCGTAAAGGTAAAATCGTAAACAACCATCAGGCCACCAAGATTCATTTCAAATTTCCAGCTACCAGCCAAAACGCTCGTATCCGTATCTGAATACTTGGTAAGCGTCTTCGGGCTTGTCGTGGAATTTGCCGTTAATACGCCGTCTACAAACGTAAGGGCATATACATCGTTAAAGCTTGCAACTGCCGTGCCATTGTAAATCGTGATATTACCGTTTGCGTCAATAGACCAAGTATATTCGCCTTGATTATTGGGCGTATTCATATCCGTCGTTACCGTAAAATTAGAAGCTTCGACAATTTGTGCAAATGTGAAGTCGTAAACAACTACCGCACCGCCAAGGTTCATTTCATATTTCCAGCTACCAGCCAAAACGCTCGTATCCGTATCTGAATACTTGGTAAGCGTCTTCGGGCTTGTCGTGGAATTTGCCGTTAATACGCCGTCTACAAACGTA
>SVHY01000001.1 GCA_015055545.1 Clostridiales bacterium | reverse complement strand
TGATATTCTTGTAACGACTCTTGATTATCAAAATTGGGATAGGAAAAATGATGAGAATAACGACGAATCGTATTTCGTGAAAAAATACCGCGATAAGATTGAAGGTGGCGTTGTAATTTCAGTAAGCGTTACCCCTTTATACGACATTGAAATTATTATGGATAATGGTATAAAAATCGAATTGTTTGTTAAAAACGGTTATCACCATTTTGATGACGAAAATGAACAATGGGTGTTTTTTAAAGAAGATGACCATTCTCACCCTTTTATTAGTGTTTGGAGTAAATCTGTCGATATAGCAACAACTTGGTAAGCGGTTAATTATAATTTTATATTCTTCTATCGTGGACAATTTCATTTAAGGTTTAGCACACTATACTTTCAAATGAAAGTCGTGTGTTTTGCAGAGCAAAAAAGTAAAGAGTAGCAAAATTTGCTACTCTTTTATAATGTCTAAAAAATCCCTTATAGGGAACGCCTTACCGTCCGTTTTTTTATTCTTCGTCGTTTTTGTTGCCGCTGTTGCCAAGGAAGATTCCAAAGAAATCGCTGCCTGCTTTCAACGTCGTTCCGCCACCGCTGCCACTGCTACGGTTGCCACCGCTTCTGCCACGGTTACCACGGTTTCCAAACCCGCCTTTGCTGCCGCCGCTTCTGCCGTAACCGCCACGACCGTTTCTATCGTTTCTGCCGCGGTCGCTTCTTCTTTCGTTGCGCGCAGGAATTGCTTCTGCCGTCGGGTCTTCCAAGTTATCGGGAATTACCACGATATAACGGTTGGGTTCTTTGCCCTCGCTTTCCGTTTTCACGCCCGCATATCCCGTCAAAGCCGAGTGAATAATCCGTCTTTCGTACGGGTTCATCGGTTCGAGCTTGATTTTCTTGCCCAAACGTACCGCTTTTTCCGCTAAGTTTTCCGCGAGCTTGGAAAGGGTAGCTTCTCTGTTTTCACGGTAGTTTTCGCAATCTACCACTACGCGCTTGTAATCGTCCCTACCGATATTCGCCACCGCGCCCGCAAGCGTTTGGATAGCGTCGAGCGTCGCGCCGCGCTTACCGATAACCGAGTTCGTTTTCGCCGCCGTTACGTTGATAACTACTTTATCGTCTTCCGAAACGAGTTCCGTGCAAGCGGTGATTTTCAAAAGCTCGAATAAGCCGTCCAAAAATTCCACGCATCTTTCGCCGTCCGTTTTATTTGCGCAAACGGGTTCTGCTTTTTCACAAACCGTTTCACTTTCCTTTTCACAAGCGCACGCCTTTTCTTCGCAAAGCGCCGCGATTTCTACGCGCGCTTTCACCGCGCCGAATAATTTCTTTTTCCCTTCTTCCAAAACGCGAATATCCGCTTGTTCTTTGGTTAAACCAAGCTCTTTCAAGCCCGTTTCAACGGCTTCGTCCACCGTTTTACCCGTAAATTCCGTATATTTCATTTTCGCTTAAACTCCTTTCCCCTTTTCCAAGGAAAACCGTTATTTTTTCTTGTTTTTACCCTTTACGCTCTGTTCTTTACGTTTTTGCGCGGCGTATTTATGGTCATACTTCGCCTTAAACGCCTCCGCCTCTTTTTTGCTCTGCGAGATATCGACGAGCTTATTGATAACGAGCGTCGAGAAGAGCGAGAGCACGTTGCTCATAATCATATAGATAGAGAACGCCGCCGAGTACATGAACGAGAAGATTGCAAACATAACCGTCATAACGACGAGCATGATTTTTTGTTGCGAACCGCTCGATCCGTCCACGGACGAATATTTTTGCTGTTCTTTTTGCGAACGCATAGAAATCCATTGTTGGAGCAAAATCGTACCGATAGAGAGCACGATCAACACGTAGAACCCGTTCGCTTGGTTCTTTTGAGCGGAGAGCTTACCCGTTACTTGGTTATACGTTTCCGCCTTATACGCGTTCGTTTTACCGTTCACAGACCCGAACGAAACTTCGTCGTCGCCACCGACGGTAAATTCTTCCCGCGACACTTCTGCCGAGAAATCGGAATAACTCAAAACGGGGTGTTTATAGCTTGCGTCCGTAGCCCAAACGTTGCGAATCCAAATGAACGACGTTCTGGGATACACTTCGTCGTTATACGCTTTGACAACGGCAGACTGTGCTTTGTCGTAGAAAAATTCCACGTACTTATCGTCCGCCTCGTCCGCGTTTTCGCTTTCAAATTCCGATAAATCAATCGTTCCCGCTGCGTCTGCCGCGTCCATTTTTTCTTTATCGACGAAATATCTGTAATCGCCTTTATAAGAAAGCGCCGCCGTTTTCAAATCCGTCGTATCCTTTTCGCAAGGCACGTATACGTTGATAAATTTATCCACTTCGGACACAACGACGAAATAATCGGTTTTTTGTTCCGCTTCGCCGTCTTCGTTCTCCACGGTATAGGTCATGCTTTCCAAATTGAATTCGGAATATTCGTCCACGTCGGCTGCATAGGACGTAATTTCTTCGTTATACGCCTTGACCATCGTGTTATAATTTTGTACGTTCGCGTATTGCGCGTACGCGTTAAACGCGTTGATGGCCACGATAAAGATAACCAAAGACAAAATCATCGGCAAGCAGGACGAGAACATGGAAATACCACTTTCTCTATACATTTCCATAACCTTTTGGTTATACATAGCCTTGTCGTTGGCGTACTGCTTTTGCAGTTTTTCCATTTTGTCTTTGTTTTCTTTCATTTTCAAGTTTTGCTTACGCATCGAGATTCTTTGATAAATATCGAAGGGCAAAACGACGACTTTCAAAGCGATAGAAAACAAAATAATCCCCACGCCGACAGAGCCAACGCCGCCAACGAGAAGTCTAATCAGTTTCCCTATCCAGTTGAGCGAGATATCGAAAGTTTGTCCAAAGACTGCAATTTCGACACCGCTTAATAAATTCATCAATTCCATGTTTTTCCTTATAAAAACAGACTTTTTTTCCGTTTCTTTTTTATTTTACAACAACCATTTTCTGCCCCAAATTTTTTCGGGAGCGGGGTCGTATCCGCCTTTTGAGAGGGGATTACACCGTAAAATGCGCCACGCGCCAAGTAAAATACCCACAATGACGCCGTGGTTGTTGATACATTCCATCGTATACTGCGAACAGGTCGGACGGTATAGGCAGGTATGGCGCGAAATATATTTCTGATAAAACCGAATTAAGCGCATACACAGTATTTTCAGGTACGGTTTGAAAACCGTTCGCCGCAAATACCGAATATTCGATTGCAAAAAAGACGAAAAATCCATATTCAAAGCTTTTCTTTTTGAATCATCCATCGTATATCCTTTCGAAAATTCTGAAACGAATAATTTTCACTCACTTTCGGTATAAATACGATACGGTAGTTCGCTTTTAAGCTGCCGTTTTCCGCGCGAAACGCCTCTCGAATCAAGCGTTTAATACGGTTCCGCTTTACGCTTTTTCCGTGCCTTTTTCCAACGGAAATACCCATAGTAAGTATATCCGCTTGCCTATAAATCATGGTAAGCGAAGAGGAAAAGGCGCGTTTTCCCGTCTTAAACAATTTTTGAAAATCCGCTTGTTTTTTCAGTCTGAAATATTTCATTCTTTACCCGATAACCGCTTTTTTTCCGCTCTTTTTCTTTCGCTTTTAAAAATATCAAATCCCTTCCTTAACAGCAGCTAAGGACGGGAATGACATCATTTGTTTTAGATTAGTGGGTCAATCTCTTTCTACCCTTGTCGCGGCGGCGTTTCAACACCTTTCTGCCGGCAGTCGTAGCCATTCTTTTACGGAATCCGTGTACTTTGCTTCTTTGTCTTTTTTTGGGTTGGTACGTTCTTTTCATAATACTTTACTCCTGATGTTTCCTTATTGACTTTCGTCTTATTTTTTTATTGTTTTTCTATTAATATCGCGATATTCCCCACGATAACGCTCATTATTATATCGCAAAATCGCAAACGCCGTCAAGCGTTTTTATACCTATTTTTCGTTTTTCCCGCTTTTTCAGTTTTTATTTTACGCAGTCGCGCCCGTTCTTACGGGTAAAACGAGATATTGACATTTTTTATCTTGCACGTTCTCAACGGTAAACGGCGAAATAGCCGAATTGAAAGACAAAACAATCTTTTCTTCACTGAGCGCTTTTACCGCGTCGAGAATGTATTTCCCGTTCATGGCAATTTTTAATTCCACGCCGTCTACGTCCGCTAAAATCGTTTCTTCTACCTTACCCATATCCGAGTTCGCGGTAACGTTAATTTTCCCGTTTTTGATATCGAGCGTTACGAGATTATTCTTATCCCCACGGATAAGCACGGACGCTCTTTCAATACTCTCAATCATTTCCGCGCGGTTTACCAAAACTTTCGTTTTAAAATCGACGGGATAGATATTTTCCTTTCTCACGAACTCGCCTGCGTACAAACGCGAGGTTATAACGGTATCTTTCACGGCTACGGAAAGTTTATTCTTTTCCGCGTAGATACTGATATTTTCTTCATCGCCGAGCATACGCGAAATTTCCGTAAGCGTTCTTGCCGGACAAACGATTTTCATATTCCCGCCGCTTGCCGTCGTTCTACATTCTGAACACGCCATTCTGAACCCGTCGAGCGCAGTAGCGGTCAATACACCGTCTTTCGCTTCGAGCAAACAACCCTTTAAAATAGGTCTGCTCTCGTCCGTTGCGCAACAAAACACGACTTTTGCAATCAACTGTTTTAAATCGCTTTCTTTACATTCAAAGTAATTATCCTTGGCAACTTCCACGTTCATGATCGGGAAATCTTTAGCGGGCAACGTTTGCATATACGTTTCGCTGTCGCCGTATTCGATAATGATTCCCTTTTCGTCCGAGCTTACCACCACTTCCGCAAAAGAAATTTTTCCAACGAAATCTGCAAAGAACTTACCGTTCACGCAAACCTCGCCTTCTTCCAACACTTCCGCCGCGATGGATTTTTCGATAGAAATTTCCCCGTCGTACGCCGTCAAGTGTAATTCGTCGTTTTTCGCTTCTATTTTAATACATTCCAACACAGGCGTAATCGTCTTGGTTGCGCAAGCCTTGCATACCGTAAAAGCCGCGTCCGACAAAACCGTTCCAGCACATACGAATTTCATAAATTTTTTCTCCTTTTTTTATATAATAAAAAAACCTTATTTTTTTACCCCTTTATTTTACCATATAAACGGCTATTTTGCAAGCAATTTATACGCTTTACAAAAAAACGATTTCCTTTCCTTCATATTTTTTCTGAAAATAATTAACCGTATACGCCGTTCCGCCCGTTTCTTTTTTGCAATAGGTGATCAGCATATCCGCTCGATCCGCCATATACCGATCCCGTTTTTGCATACAGCCCTTGAAATAATATTCGGAAACGTACACGATCTCGTCCGCGTTTTTTAAAATTTTGGCGTATCTTTTTTTATCCTCTTCAGAAAAACTTTTTTCCTGCTCGTAAAAGGGAATACACGCCACTATTTTAACGTCGGGATAGGATTTTTTTATTTTTAAAACTTCCTCCGCGGCAATTAAATCAAAACCCTTTGCCATGCCCGTATAAAAAACTTTCACGCCCTTTTCCACGGCGTTTTTAATTTCGCGACGGAGTTTACGTAAAGAGAAATCGTCTTCCAAAACGCGATGTCCGGTAAAGGCGCAACTTTTGGGCTGGATATGCAGTTTTTCTAAAAAGAGTTGTTGTTCCATGTCTACTATTATACGGAATTTTTTTTCGTTTGTCAACTTTATAAGAATGAAATGAAACACTCTGTGTTTCGTGAATTGCGCTTTTCAAGCGCGTGAATTTTCGCGTTCCGCTCAATTCATGAAAAATCTATTTTTCCATTCAAGCAAGCTCAACTTGCAATTCATTCCTTTTATATATTAATATAAAGTAATTGTAGTATTAATACTAGTAGGGGCGGTGGATATGTGTATATCTTCATTTCAAACGTTCTTTTTTCCTTTGTTTTCCAAACTTTTTTCCCTATTCTCCGCCGTGGATAAACCCCATTTTTTTAGTGGATATTTTTGTGGATAATTTGTGAATATGTGTATATCTCCACAAATATTGTTATTTTTAATTTGTATATTTATGCAAGTATAAGAAATAAATATACAAAGAGAAGACTTGTCCACCGTTTTATTCCACATTGTGGAAATCTTTTCAACAATCGAGTGGATAAAAAGATTGATTTTTTCGTATAGCCGTGTTATAATAAAGGGGCTATGGATATGGAAAAAGTATTAAAAGAAAAAGCGAATATAATCGACGTTGAAAAGCGGGAATTGTTTGAAAATTTCCGTAATTTGTTGATAGAATACAACGGAAAATACAATTTAACGGCGATAACGGACGAAAAAGAGATATTTTATAAACATTTTTTAGACAGCGCGGCGGGCGCGGATTTGTTTAAAAAAGACGCCCACGTTGCCGAAATCGGTTCAGGAGCGGGTTTTCCGTCCATCGTTTTGAAAATTTTACGCCCTGATTTATCGTTCGACTTATTTGAAAGCGTAGGTAAAAAATGCGAATTTTTGCGCGTAGTTGTGGATAAACTTGGTTTAAGTGGAATGAATATTTATAACTTACGCGCGGAAGAGTGCGGACGGGATAAAAAATACCGTGAACGCTACGATTACGCGACGGCGCGCGCGGTGGCGAGAATGAACACGCTTTGCGAATATTGTATGCCGTTCGTAAAGGTAGGCGGTCAATTTATAGCCTATAAAGGCGGAAACGCAGACGAGATAGCAGAGGCAAAAACCGCGTATAAGATTCTTGGTGGAATGTGCAAGCAAGTAATAGAATACAGTCTTCCAAACGAGTACGGTGAACGCACGCTTGCGGTAATAGAAAAGACGAGTCCCACACCGCCCAAATACCCGCGCGGCCAAGGCAAGGAACGAAAAAATCCCCTTTGATAGTGGATTTTTTTAATGCATAATGGAGGTGGTATTACCAGTTAGAAGTCCAGAAACTTAGTTTCTGGCAGATTTTTAAGACAGAGTCTTAAAGCCCCTGCGGCAGCAGTTGCCCGTAAGGGCAAAAATATAGCCAGTCATAAGCAAAACAAAGTTTTGCGTTTTTCACCGCGAAAGCGGTTAATACGCTATGACGTATAGATAAGTGAATAGGTAATAGTGAATAAGTGCAGTAGTATAAAAAATCGACGGAAATTCGTCGATTTTTGTATTTATGCTGTTTTCTTGTAAATGAGTTTGGGGGATTTTCCGTCGGTTAAACATTCTTTCGTGATAACCACTTCTTCCACATCGTCTTCAGAGGGGATTTGGTACATCACTTCCGTCATGACGTTTTCAATAATCGTTCTAAGTCCGCGCGCGCCCGTTTTTAAGCGGATAGCCGTTTGCGCGATTTCCCGAACGGCATCGTCTTCTACGGTAAGTTTTACACCGTCGAACCCGACGAGTTTTTGGTATTGCTTGATAATTGCGTTTTTCGGTTCGGTCAAAATCTTGACGAGCGCATCTTCGCCGAGCGGGTCTAAATTCACGACGATCGGCAATCTGCCGACGAATTCAGGAATAAGCCCAAACTTGGTCAAATCCTGCGGTTTCACGTCGTCTAAAACGGAATAATCCGATTCGTTCGCTCCTAAACGCACTTTTCCGCCAAATCCGAGCGTCGTATCGTCCTTGCGCGAAGATACGATTTTATCCAAGCCCACGAACGCACCGCCGCAAATAAACAAAATATTCGTCGTATCGATGCGTAAACATTCTTGGTTGGGGTGTTTTCTGCCGCCTTGGGGTGGAACGTTCGCTGTCGTGCTTTCGATAATTTTGAGTAGTGCCTGTTGCACGCCCTCGCCAGATACGTCGCGCGTGATGGACACGTTTTCGCTCTTTCTCGCGATTTTATCAATTTCGTCGATATAGATAATACCGCGCTGCGCGCGTTCAATATCGTAATCGGCGTTTTGAATGAGTTTCAGCAAGATATTTTCGACGTCCTCGCCTACGTACCCCGCTTCGGTTAAAGTGGTAGCGTCGGAAGTAGCAAAGGGCACGTTTAAAATTTTCGCAAGCGTTCTTGCAAGCAACGTTTTCCCACTGCCCGTAGGCCCTAACAAAAGTACGTTACTCTTTTCGATTTCTATGCCGTCGTCGTCCGATTTTTTAGCCTTTGCGGTGGCGTTAATGCGTTTATAGTGATTATAAACGGCAACGGAAAGCACGCGTTTGGCTTTATCCTGCCCGACGATATACTGATCGAGCTCCGCTTTAATTTCGGCGGGTTTTTTAAGCGGAACGTCCGATTGCGGTTGTTTTTCGTCCTCCCATTCGTCCACCATAGACTTACAAATTTCCACGCACTCGTCGCAAATACAAGCCCCGTCAGGACCGGTAATCAGTCTACGCGTTTCTTCTTTGGGTTTTCCGCAAAAGGAACAGTGTTGTTTATTATTAGACATATAAAACTCCTTAATTTCAATGACTTGCAAGCAAAGCTTGCATGCATTGAAATTTTCAATTTCATGAAGTGCGCCTTTCGGCGCGTGAATTGCAAAACAGAGTTTTGCATTAAGCATTATGCATTAAAGAAAAAAATTCTTTTAATATTTTTACCCAACTTGATACGTATTCAAACGCCTTTGGGAAAAATACCGCGCAAACCTTATAAAAAACGGGTGTGCGCGGTTTTTTACTTTAAAAATCGTACGATCAACGGCTTACGAATACTTTATCGATAAGCCCGTACTTGCAAGCTTCGTCTGCGGACATATAATGATCCCTGTCCGTATCCTTTTCAATAACCGCAAGGTCTTTGCCCGTGTTTTCAGACAAAATACGGTTGAGCTTGGCTTTGGTCTTTAAGATATGTTCGGCTTGGATTTGAATATCGCTCGCCTGACCTTGCGCACCGCCAAGAGGTTGATGGATCATAATTTCCGAGTTAGGTAACGCGAAACGTTTTCCTTTCGCGCCGCTGGACAAAAGGAACGCGCCCATGGACGCCGCCAAACCGATACAAATGGTGGAAACGTCGCACTTGATATAATTCATCGTATCGTAAATCGCCATACCCGCCGACACCGAACCGCCGGGGGAATTGATATAGAGCGAAATATCCTTCGTCGGGTCTTTGCCTTCCAAATAGATAAGCTGCGCAACGACGGTGTTTGCCACCGCGTCGTTAATTTCTCCGCTCAAAAAGATGATTCTATCGTCTAATAACCGAGAATATAAATCGTAAGTGCGCTCACCCGACGACGTGCGTTCCACAACGTAGGGGATTAAAACGTTTTTTTCCATTTCACTTTCCTTTTTAGCCTTCATTATGCATTTAGCATTATGCACTTTGCATTGATTTTAGTCTTCTTTCTTTGCCGTCGTCTTTTTAGCCGCCGTAGACTTCGTAGCCGTCGATTTAGTGGTAGAAGTCGTCTTTTTCGCGGTGGTAGATTTCGCCGCGGTGGACTTGGTCGCCGTCGATTTAGCGGTAGACGTGGTCTTTTTAGCCGTCGTGGTTTTCTTTGCCGCGGGTTTTTCTTCCGTCTTTTCGTCTTCTACGAACATTTCGTTGTTTGCTTTGAGCATATCGAAGAGTTTCGTGATAACGATATCGCTGCGGATATAATCGAATTGACGGGGGTCCATACCCTTCTTGTATTCTTCGGTAGATTTAGAAACGGACGCTGCTTGCTGAGCAACCTTTGCTTCCACTTCTTCTTCGGTCGCTTCGATTTTTTCTTCTTTGATAAGTTGGGAAATAACGAGCTGATTCAAAACGTTCTTCTTCGCTTGATCTTCGTAGTTCTTTCTGAAATCCGCAACGGAAACCTTCAAGAAATCGAGATAGTCTTGAAGTTTCAAGCCTTGGTACATAAGCTGATATTCAAACTTTTGCACAAGCGAATCAATTTCTCTTTCGATCATCGCTTGAGGAATTTCCGCTTCCGCATTCGCCGCAATCGTTTCTAAAATGCTGTTTTCCGTAGCATCGTTTGCTCTTTTATCCGCTTGTTTTTGCAATTTTTCCTTGGTTTTCGCCTTGTATTCTTCCACCGTTTCGCTGCCGGTAGCGTCCTTGATAAACGCGTCGTTGAGTTCAGGCATTTCCTTGCCTTGGAGCGAATTGAGTTTCACAGCGAACACCGCCGCTTTACCCTTCAAGTTTTCCGCTTGGTAATTTTCAGGGAAGGTTACGTTCACGTCCTTGCTTTCGCCAATGTTCATGCCGATAACTTGGTCTTCAAATCCGGGGATAAATTGACCGCTGCCAAGGGTCAAATCAAAGCCTTCCGCTTCGCCGCCGTCAAACTTCACGCCGTCAACCGTACCGACGAAATCGATGTTTGCAACGTCGCCGTTTTGCGCCGCTCTGTCGGTTACGGGCACTTTGCGCGCGTTTCTATCTAAAAGACGGGCGATGTCCGCATCCACTTCGGCGTCCGTAACATTATACGCGTACTGACGGATTTTCATACCCTTATAGGCAGAAATTTTGACTTCGGGTTTTACGGGAACGATAGCAACGAGCGTAACGCCTTCGTCCGTAATATCTTCTACGGAGACGTCGGGATCGCCAACGACCGTGAACTTGTTTTCGTTTTTCGCAATCACATCATCGTAGTTTTCCGAGAAGAGAATGTTAAGCGCGTCTTCAAAGAAAACGCCTTTGCCGTAAATACGTTCAATAACGTTTTTAGGCGCTTTACCTTTACGGAATCCGTCGATGGCAAACTTGCCTTTGGTTTTGACGTACGCTTTCGTTTGCGCCGCCTTCCATTCTTCACCGTCGAATTTGAGGGTGATTTTTACCGTGCTTTTTTCAGCCGCTTTGGTAGTGTATTTCATAACTGCTTTCTCCTACTATATAGTGTTTTTCTTTTAACTTCATACATTTTACCATATTTATCGAAGAAAATAAAGCGTTTTTATTTACAATTTTTGAAATTTACGCTATAATTTAATAAAAGATTTTTTATTTTCGCGAAAAATGCGGTTTTTCCGCAATTTTACCGTTCGCGGAAAGGGGGCGGTTATGCCACAGGACGCATTTCACATACGCAGACTCACGCAAGAATTGAACGAAGTTTTGCGCGGCGGGAAGATCAACCGCATTTCGCAAGTGAGCAAAGACGAACTCACGTTTATCGTTTACACGGGCAAAACGACGTTAAAACTGATTATCAGCTCGAACGCGACGGGCGCGCGCGTTTGCATTTCCGATTCCGAAAAAGAACCGCTTGCGGTAGCCCCCAACTTTTGTATGCTGCTTAGAAAGCATTTACAGGGCGCGGAAATTTTATCGATAGCCCAACGCGAAACGGAACGAATCGTGGAAATCACCTTACATTGTACGGGCGATTTTTCTCAGTGTGATCGCGTGCTCGTTTGCGAGCTCATGGGCAAATACTCCAACGTGGTTTTGACGGAAAAAGGGGTGGTGCTCGGCGCGCTCAAAACCACCGCGCTTATGGACGACAACCACCGCGTTTTGCTTGCGGGCGCGAAATACGAATACCCCAAACCCCAAGACAAATTATCCCCGATAAACGCCCAAGCAATCGACACGCGTTTCGCGGAATTTTCCGCGCTCTATTCCTCTCCCGTAACGGGAGAAGATCGCGCAAGCTTTCTCTTTGAAAACGTAGCGGGTTTTGCTTTATCCACCGCGCGCGAGATAGTGAAACGTCAAGAACAAAGCGACGTTTCTTTGGGTGCGTTCGTTTGCGACTTTTTCCAAAACGAGCCTTGTAATTCTTGCTTGACGGCAACCGACTTTTTCGCGTTTTTAACGGAGGGTGGCTTGCCTATGCCCACGCTGTACGCGGCGCAGGACAAATACTTTACTTCACGTGAAAAGAAGAAGGGTTTTGAGGATAAAAAACGCAGGTTAGAAAGCGGCGTTCGCGCGTTTAAAAAGAAAGCGCAAAAACGTTTACAGGACGTAACACAGCGGCTTTTGGACGCGGAAAAAGCGGAAGAAAACCGTATCAAAGGCGAGCTGTTGACGGCGAATTTATACCGCGTGGAAAAGGGCGAAAAAAGCGTAGAATTAGAAAACTGGTACGACGAAAAGGGCGGCACGATTAAAATCGCTTTGGACGCTACCCTTTCCCCGTCCAAGAACGCGCAAAAATATTTCAAAATCTATAATAAACAAAAACGCGCGAAAGAGATTTTAACGCCCATGCAGACGGCGGAAGAAAAGGAAATCGACTACGCGGACAGCGTGTTTTCCGCAATCGCGCTTGCGGAATCGGACGACGATTTAAAGGAAATCGAAACGGAGCTTATAAGCGAAGGTCTAATTCGCGCGCCACAGAAAAAAATTCCGTCCAAAAAGAAAGAAACGGAAATTCCCTTTCGCGTATTCGATTGCGACGGTTTTAAAATATACGTGGGTAGGAATAATATCCAAAACGACAGGCTCGTTCGCCTTGCCGCCCCCGACGATATATGGTTGCATACGCAAAAATACCATTCTTCGCACGTGATAATCGCGGTAGAGGGTAGGCATGTACGCGACGAAATCATTTTACGCGCCGCGGAAATTTGCGCTTGGTACTCAGACGGTCGCGACAGCGACAAGATTCCCGTTGATTATTGTAAGCGCAAATTCGTTAAAAAACCGAGCAAAAGCAAAGCGGGTTTCGTCGTGTACACGGACTATAAAACGGTTTTGGTTAAGCCAAAAAAAATGTCAAGAAATTTAACATAAAAACGCTTGTCTTTTTATGTCGGAATGTGGTATAATGATTTTATGGGAAAAATGAAAGATAAAAAAGTAATCGTAATAGGCGGCGGCGTTTCGGGACTGACCACCGCAATCTATTTGCAGAAGAACGGGTACGAAACGCTCGTGTTGGAAAAGAACGCAACGCTTGGCGGCGCGTGTATCGGTTGGGAGAGAAAGGGCTGTTATATAGACGGCTGTATTCACTGGCTGGTGGGCGTAAAGCCGAACACGGCAACGAATAAGCTTTGGACGGACGTAGGCGCGCTTTCGCCCGACGTGGAGATTTATCAACAAGACGATTTTTATACGCTGGATTTTGGCGGCGGGAACAAGTTTACCGTTTGGTCGGATTTAGAGAAAATGCAATCGGAGCTGATAGCGTTCGCACCCGAAGACGAAAAGGCAATTAAGAAGTTTTGCAAGCTTATCAAACGCTTTCAAAAAATCGACGCGCCCGTGGAAAAGCCCGTCGATTTGATGAACTTGCTCGATCTTTGCAAAATCGGCTTTACTATGCTCGGGGATTATTATTACGTCAATAAAACGTCCAAAATCTCTTGCGGCTCGTACGCGAAAAAGTTCAAAAATCCGTATATTCGGAAATGGTTGGAAGAACACATGTCCGCCGATTATAATTTAATGAGCTTTTTATATATGCTTGCGCACGTAACGAACAAGGACGGCGGAATCCCCGTGGGCGGTTCACTTGCTATGGTAGAGCGAATGAGAGATAAATATTTATCGCTTGGCGGGCAGCTGCGTTGCGGCGCGGAGGTATCGCGGATTAAGATAGAAAACGGCGCGGCGGTGGGCGTATGGCTCACGAGCGGCGAAGAACTCGCCGCAGACTGGGTTGTTTCGGCAGCTCCGTCCGAACACACGCTGAAAAAATTGCTTAGCGGCAAGTATATATTGAAGAAGATAGACGATCGGTTAAAGGACAGACTCACCTATCCCATTTATACGTACACGACGGCGGTGTTCAAGGTGAACGCGGATATGAAAAACGCGCCCCTTTCGCACAAAATTTACGTAGACGAACCGATTGAACTGAACGAAAAGCATTACGGAATAACCTATCGTAATTATTCCTACGACGAAACGTTGAAAGCACCCGACTGTTGTAGCGTTGTCCAAGCCACGCTGGGCGGGAACGACAATATGTATTTTTGGTGGAAAGGCGTCAAAGCGGACGGACAATACCGAGAAAAGAAAAAAGAAATCGGTCAAAAGCTTTTAGACGTGTACGTGAAGAACTATCCCCATTTAGCGGGCAAGGTAGAAGTGATCGACGTTATCACGCCGCTTACCTATCAACGGTATTTAAACGGCAGACACGGCTCGTTTCAGGGCTTCGTGCAAACGAGCAAAGGCAAATCGCTTATGCAAAAAGGTGAAATCAAGGGCTTAAAAGGCTTTATCATATCAGGGCAATGGCTACTTAGGAGCGGAGGTTTACCGCCCGCGGCAATCACGGGTAAATTCGCCGCCCAGCGCATCTGCAAAAAAGACAAAATCCGTTTCAAAAGCAACTAATAACAAAGGTCAAGGAACACAGTTCCTTGCGGATTTGGAAGGACGAGTTGCCCGTTAAGCAAGGCATTAATAATGCCTTGTAGGGGCGAGATGAGTGAGCGCATTTGCCCGCGCGAACGCTGACCGAGCGCAACGCTTACCTTACGTTGCGCGAGAAAAGCCTTAAAGACTCTGCGTCAGCAGTTGCCCGCAAGGGCAAAACAGGCCCCTTCATAAGCAAAACGCAGTTTTGCGCTTTTTACCGCCGTAGGCGGTCAATACAAAAAATAAAAGTAGTCCAAGCGACTACTTTTTTCTTGCAAAACACACAATACTTTAAGTGTTTTTATTTTGTACAATTTATATATCCAAAATCAGATAAAGTTATGCCTAAATTTTCCTTTTCCAAAAGTTGCTTTGTGAGCGACAACAATGCTTTCGACAAAGCATTGCACGCCCTAAAGAATCTTGAAAGCGCGTCCGTGCTTAATAATTTATTTTTTTCTGCCAATTCAAAGCCAAAAACCATTTTATCTTCCGCAAACGCCCTCCTTTTATCTATATAACCGATGAAATCATACGTATTATATTTAAAAGAAAGATACTCTACACCTGAACGGGAATTAAAATCAAGCATGGTTAAAGTGGAATGAACACTCTCGTCTTTGTAGCGTAACAGCAATTGGATTTTACCCTGTTTTGTAAATAGCCCCAAAGAAAAATTTTTGTCAATTTCTATATTAAACGAAAAAAAATCACAAGAATTTTTACTGGAAGGCGAATGATGTTTTTTTATCATTTCAATCATGACAGTATCGATAGTATTCCCCATAAAAAGCTCCCTAATAAAAAAGTGCGCCAACCGAAGTCAACGCACCGAAAAACGCAAACTCCGATTGTCGCCAAACAAAATCAAAATAGAACGGGATAAACTCTCGTAAACCATAAAGACTGGAATTTGCATTTTTGCCAAATTCATGTCTCTATGATTTACTAAAAAAGAGTATAGTATCCCTATAAAGGACGCAAATCTCCCTTGGTCTATTTTATTCGATTTTGTTTGGCATAATTATTGTAGCACATATTAAAATTTTTATCAAGTAGTTTTTAGCAGATAAAAGAAAACTCGACTTAAGAAAAAGTCGAATTTTATAAATTATTCCGTAATGACGGCGTAGCCGTCCATTCATGAACGCATAGCGTTCATTTCACGCGCCTAAGGGCGCAATTCACGAAAAGCTATGCTTTTCAATTCATTAAAAACGCAGTTTTTATAAAAAACTACCGATGAAAATTTTCAAGCCGATGCCGATAAGGACCGCGCCGCCGACAAGGTTTGCCTTGTCCGCAAGCTTGCAACCCATTGCTTTGCCAATATACGTCGCTACAAAACTCAACGCCAGCGTAATTACGCCGATGGTCGTTGTAGCACCCCAAACGCCCGAGGAAAGATAGGACGAAATTTCCGTCATTTTCAGCGTAACTCCTACGGCAAGCGCGTCAATGGACGTGGCGACGGCTTGCACGAACAGTTTTTTCACGGTCAGTTCGTTGTCGCGAGGCACGGCACACGCGCCGCCGTTTCGCAAATCGGAAACGCCTTCCCACAACATTTTACTGCCCAAAAACAGCAACAGTCCAAACGCAATCCAAGCGGATATTTTTTCAAATACGGACAAGAACGCGTTTGCAATCACGCCCGTGATGAAATACCCGATAAGCGGCATTAAAAACTGAAAGAACCCGAAAAAGCCACCGATTAACAGGGCTTTTGCGGGCGTTATTTTTTTCTGTGTCATGCCGTCCGTCATAGCTACGGCGCACGCGTCCATGGAAACGGCTAAACCAAGGAGCAGAATTTCCCAGTAACTCATAAAATCTCTCTTTTTTTCAAAATTCGCAGCGTTTCATCAAAAATTTCCTGCGGCGTAGCCCTACCGTTTACGCACACCACGCGATTAGGGTATGCTTTCGCCACCGCTTGATAGCCTGCGTATACGCGTTTATGGAACTCTAAACCCGCTTGTTCCAAGCGGTCGTTCTCGTCCGCACCGTGCTTACGCGCAAACGCCTCCTCGGGCGTTAAATCGATGAACACGGTCAAATCGGGCGCGTACTTTTCGAGCGCAACCGAATTGATTTTGGATATGAACTCCACGCCCAAACCCCGTGCATAGGCTTGATAGGCAAGCGACGAATCCACGTACCGATCGCACACGACGAGTTTGCCTTCTTGCAGAGCAGGTTCTACGCGGTCAGCCAAGTGCTGCATACGCGCAGCGGCGTACAAGAGCGCTTCGCACTCGTCCGTCATTTCGGCGTTTTTGCCGTTCAATAAAATTTCGCGAATAGCCTCGGATATTTTTCCACCGCCGGGCTCGCGCGTAAAGATATGCGGCACGCCCGCGCCTGATAAATATTCACTCCAAAGCTTGAGCTGTGTGCTTTTTCCGCACCCGTCGCAACCTTCAAACGTAATAAACTTTCCTTTTTTCATAAACATATCCTTTATGTGATAATCCCTAATATGGGTCAAGGGACACAGTCCCTTGCGGAGTGCAGAGGCAGAGCCTTTGCATAAACAGCCCCAAGTTAAGCAACCGTAGGTTGCGCTTACCGCCTTTGGCGGTTAATACGCTATGGCGTATAGATGTAGAATATAGATAATAGAATTTTTAAGCATTTTTCATCATGCATTAAAATTTTTATACACTCGTATTTTTCCGTCCACAAGCCCGTAAACGTTGGGCGCGGCTTTGAGTAGCCGTACGTGCTCGTCTAAAACCCGTTCGCCTTTTCCTATCAGCGGGGTGCAAGGCGGGAATAACCCGCAATCCGCGGCGCAAATTTTACCTACCGCGTTTTCCAAATTCACCCATTCCGTTTCCCCATTTTCCATATCTACAAGGGGGGTATGTACGGATTGAACGCGTTTTTCTTCGCCGAGCGCAAACGTATTGCACAGCCAAGCGACGGAGCGTTTTAAAACGCGAAACGCGCGTTTGGTAGTGGCGGGGGAAAGGTAAAAGCAAACGTTTTCCCCGTCGCAAAATTCGGGATATACGCCCCGTTTTTCAAGTGCCGTTTGCGCTTCAAACGCACGCTCACCCACGCGCACGCAAACTTTCGTCCAATCGTCCTTTACTTGCACGCGCTTAGGATACGCGTTTGCCAAATCCCGTACGAGCATAGGTAAAACCTTGTTCTCAGGATATTTCACGGCATATTCTACACTCGCCATAATCGGATAGGACGGACTGGTTGTTCTAAATATCGCCACGCTTTCGCGCAATAAATCCGCGTATTTTTCCATTCGCGCGGAAACGATAGCACCCTGTGTTAACGCAGGTAAGCTCTTATGTACGCCGTCCACCCACATATCCGCATACGCGCCCGCGTATAACGACTTATCGAAATGTAAATGCCCGCCGTGCGCGCCGTCGATTAAGAGCAACTTACCGTGTTTGTCGCACAGCCTGCGAATATCCTGCAAGGGCGCAACTTTACCGTAATAATCGGGCGACGTAATAAAAATAGCGTCCACCGATTGAATGGTAGTTTCCAAATCTTTGTCCGCGTAAACGACGGGGGTTAAGCCAAGCGTCGCGCAGCCGTTCCAAAAACTCTTGTGCGTGTCCCGCTTGACGGCAACCGTTTTCACGCCCGCGCGTTTTGCCGCGTAGAGCATAGAAAGCACTCCGCAAGTGCTTCCGTCCGTCAAAATAAAACTCGCCCGCGCGCCCAAAATACGCGCAATATCCCGTTCCGCCGTCAAAATACAGCCGCGGGGACAGGATAGATTATCCGAATAGGCAAGCTCGGTGATATCCCACTTCCCGTTCTTGTGTCCGGGGGTGTGAAAGGAAACGTGCCGCCTTCTTGCGTGCGTTTTCAACATACGAAAAATCGCGCATTTTTTCAACGTTTTTCTCTGCAATGAGCGCATACTCAATCGGCTTGCGGCAAGCTTGCCGCGATGAGCGTGTTGACGAATAACAGCGTTTCGTATTCAAAACTGTCTTCCACGCCTTTCATCTTCAAGAAGATAGCCTGCATATCCTGTGCGGAATTCTTGTTCTCGGTCGTCGTTTCGCCGTCCTCGTCCAAAACTTCTACGCTCGTACGATAATAAATATAATCGGAAAGCGTGCTGCCCGAACCTTCTTCGTCGGGGCAAATATTCAACGCGTAATTGCCCGAGCGGAGAACTTCGTCGTCCTCGCCGTACAGTTCAAGCGTGGTAAATTCCACGACGCCACTTTCCAAATACCCGTAAAATTCGTTTAAAGCGGCGCGGTATTTTTCCAAACGTTCGTATTCGTCCAAAACGCCTTGCGCGATTTCCGCCTCTTTTTTAAACCGCTTATCCTTATTTTCTTTCACGCGTGCGCGAAAATCGCGTTCCGCTTTCGCCTTGTCAAGTTCGCCCGTTTCCCAGTTTTCGCCGAAATATTCCGTTAAAAACTGTTCCATATCATAGAAGTACCCACCGACAAGCTCGCCCGTCGTTTCGTCCTCTTTATACAGCTCGTAAACGTACGCAAACCAGCCGTTGAAAAAGACTTCGGCATAGGTGTATTCGTAAACGGTTTCGCCCGTTTCGTCGTCCTTTTTTGCGAAATTTTTATCGCCGATATGCGGCACGAACATCACGTCGCCCTCGTCGGTAGCGAACCGCGATTCCATCAACGTATGCGCGTTTTCTTCACCCGACGTCGCCAAATCGTTTTGGTTAATCTCAATTACTTCGTACGAGAACGTGCCGTCTGTGAGCGTGTTTGAATATAACGAATAAAACTTATCCGTCAAACCCGCATTTGCGTAATAATTGAACACGGTGAATTGCTGTGCGGGGGTAATTCGCGTCGCCGTCATGGTGAAAATAAGCACCCAAACGAGAATAAACGCCGCGGCAACCCCTACGATTTTCATCCAATCGTAGGAAAGCATTCTGGCGAGTCTTTTCTTGGTTATTTTAGCGTCCATTTTTCATTCTCCTGCCGTATAAACGAATACGGTTTTTAAAAATAAAGGGGGTATGTATGGATTGAAACGTATAATTATAGATTTTTACTTATAATTATACGCGCCGATATTTCTTTTCAAAAATATCGGCGGTAGGTTTATTTTTTCGGTTTCATCGTAGGGAAAAGGATAACGTCGCGAATGGTCGCGCTATCGGTTAAGAGCATTACGAATCTGTCCAAGCCCAAGCCAAGCCCGCCTGTGGGAGGTAAACCGTATTCAAGCGCGTTGATGAAATCTTCGTCCACCTGCGCGTCGTTGTTGCCCTTGGCGCGTTTCGCTTCCACTTGTTTTACCATACGTTGTTTTTGGTCGATGGGGTCGTTAAGTTCCGAGAATGCGTTACCGTATTCGTGTCCGCAAATGAAGTATTCAAAACGTTCGGTAAACGCGGGGTTGGACGGCTTGCGTTTTGCAAGCGGCGAGTTTTCCACGGGGTAGTCGTAGATAATGGTGGGTTGGATAAGCTTGTCTTCTACGAACGCATCGAACAGTTCGATAAGCACCCAGCCTTTGGTTGCGTTTTCGTGTTCGAGTTCCACACCCAAAGCTTTTGCCGCCGCGCGCGCGTCTTCGTCCGTCGCCCAGTCGTTATAGTCCACGCCCGCGTATTTTTTCACCGCTTCCGGCATGGTCAATCTCGTCCAGTCGCCCATGTGGATTTCCGTGCCTTGATAGCTGATATCCAACGTGCCGCATACCTTTTGCGTAACCGTCTTATACAAATCTTCGATCATGTCCATCATGCCGATATAATCGGTGTACGCTTCGTACATTTCGATGGACGTAAATTCGGGGTTGTGATAAGCGTCCATACCCTCGTTTCTGAAAATTCTACCCACTTCGTATACTTTGTCCATGCCGCCGACGATAAGGCGTTTTAAGAACAGCTCCGTTTCGATACGCATGTACATATCCAAATCGAGCGCGTTGTGGTGCGTTTTAAACGGCCGAGCGTCCGCGCCGATTTCCAAGGGTAATAAGGTGGGAGTATCCACTTCCAAATACCCGCGGGAATCCAAATACGCACGGATTTCTTTCAAGATAAGCGAACGGGTACGGAAGGTATCGCGTACGTCCTTGTTCATAATCAAATCCAGATGGCGCAAGCGGTATTTCATATCCTTGTCCTGCAAGCCGTTGTATTTTTCGGGCAGGGGTAACAACGATTTCGAGAGCATGATAAGTTCCGTTACGTGTACGGTTACTTCGCCCGTCTGCGTTTTGAACACGAACCCTTTAAAGCCTACGATATCGCCGATGTCGTAGTCCTTTTTATAGCTCATGTAATTTTCTTCGCCGATGTCTTGACGGGTAATATATACTTGTATCGAGCCCGTTCTGTCCGCGATATGCGAAAAGGAGGCTTTACCCATGATACGGCGGGACATCATACGCCCAGCCATAGCGACCGTTTTGCCTTCGTACGCTTCAAAGTTCGCTTTGACGGATTCGGAATCCGCGTCTACGGGATATTTCACCTGCTCGTACGGGTTTTTGCCCTCCGCCACGAGTTTAGCAAGCTTTTCGCGGCGAATTCTCGCCTGTTCGATGAGTTGTTCTTCTTCCGAAACCACCGTTTCGTTTACGTTCTTGTTTTCCATTCGTACTTTACCTTATATAATTTAGAATATTTCGCGAATTTCCAGTTTATATTCGCCGTCGGGAGCGTTGACCTTTACAACGTCGCCAACTTTATGTTTCAAAAGTGCCGCGCCGACGGGGGATTCGTTGGAAATTTTGTTTTCCATAGCGTTGGATTCCGTCGAGCCCGTAATTTCGTACACTTCTTCTTCTTCCATTTCAAAATCGTACACGCGTACTTTTCTACCCACGTTAACAATGGTTTTGTCGTTGGATTCGGAAACGATAACGGCGTTTTTGATTTTGTAATCCAAATCGTTGATTTCGATTTCGTTCATCGTCTGTTCGTTTCTCGCTGCGTCGTATTCCGCGTTTTCGGACAAATCGCCGTGGCTTCTCGCCTCGGAAATTCTGTCCACGATTTCTTGACGTTTTACGGTCTGCAAATACTTCAATTTTTCCACCGCTTCGTCGTAGCCCTTTTGCGTCATGATATACTGCTGTTCAGCCATACAAAAACTCCTTTTGCCCACGCCATATTTTTATTTGCGTTTTTTTCACTTGCACGTATTCGTTCACCCTTATTATCTTGGCTTGGTTAGCCACGTGAAAAAACCGCCCGATGCGCGGAGCGTTAAAAATGCACCGTGACTTTTTACTCTTCGCAAAGTCACGGCGTTGATTATCAAGTGTTTTAATTATATCGTATTTTTACCGCGTTGTCAATGATTTTACGGCATTTTGAGAGAATTTCACGAAAAAATCATCTGATTTTTTGCAAAAAAGCGGCGGTTCTGTCGAAAGCTTCGGAAAGCGCGTTCATGCTCGTAGCGTAGGAAAGACGTACGTTTTGAGCCCCGAACGCTCCGAACGCGCTACCCGGCACGACGGCAACTTTTTGTTCTTTGAGAAGGTTTTGCGCGAAGTTTTCGCCGTCCAAGCCCGTATTTTTCACGGACGGGAACGCATAGAACGCGCCTTGGGGGGTAAAGCAGTCCAAACCGATTTCCTGCAAGGAACACAGCACGAACTTGCGCCGTTTATCGTACGAATCGCGCATTTCCTCTACGGTTGCGAAGTTATCCGAAAACCCGTCTGAAAGCGCCTCGATAGCGGCGTATTGCGACGTAATCGGCGCGCACATAATCCCGTATTGATGGATTTTGAACATCGCCTCGTCAATTTCCTTGGGCGCGCACACGTAGCCCATGCGCCAACCCGTCATGGCAAACGCTTTGGAAAAACCGCTGATATACACCGTGCGTTCTTGCATGTTGGGCAGAGAAGCGATAGAAGTGTGTTTCTTACCATAGGTAAGCTCTGCGTAAATCTCGTCGGTAATAACGAGCAGGTCGTGTTTAATAATCACGTTTGCAATCGCTTGCAGTTCGTCCTTGGTCATGATAGCGCCCGTGGGGTTGTTGGGATAGGTCAAAATAATCGCTTTCGTCTTATCCGTAATCGCCTTTTCCAAAAGCGCGGGCGTTAATTTAAAATCGTCCTCTTCACGACATTCTACGGGCACGGCAACGCCGTCCGCAAGCGTAACGAGGGGCGAATAGGAAACGTACGCAGGGTCGGGGATAAGAATTTCGTCGCCCCGTTCCACGCACGCGCGGAGCGCAAGGTCAATAGCCTCGCTGCCGCCGACGGTAATCAGGATATGCGCGGGGTCGTAAACGAGCCCAAACCGCGCCTGTAAGTATTGAGAGATAAGCTCTAAAAGTTTGGGCAGACCGCGATTGCCCGTATATTGCGTATACCCGCGTTGGAGCGAAGTAATCGCGGCGGAGCGGACCTTCCAAGGCGTAACGAAATCAGGTTCACCAACGCCGAGCGAAATTGCGCCCTCGGTGGTACGGACGATATCGAAGAATTTCCGAATCCCGCTCGGGGGAATTAATTTAGATTTTTGATTAACGAAATCACGCATAATAATACCTAACGTATGAATTGCAAGCAAAGCTTGCATGAATTGAAAATGCAAAGCGTTTTCTTATGCCTGCACGGATAAACGGTTATCCGCGTCGTCCTTTTCGGTGGCAACGCCCTCGATTTTGTATTTCTTCAAAATAAAATGTGTAGCCGTGGAAATTACGCCGTCGAACGTGGAAATGCGTTCGGAAACGAACCGCGAAACCTGTTGCAACGTTTTGTCCTCAACGAATACGGCTAAATCGTACGCCCCGCTCATCAGATATACCGATTTCACTTCAGGGAACGCGGCGATTTGTTTGGCGATACCGTCAAACCCTTCTTTCTTTTTGGGTGTAACCTTCACTTCAATAAGCGCTTCAACGAGCACGTCTTCGGCTCGTTCGCTGTTGATAATAGCGGTATATTTTACGAGTACACCGCTTTCTTCCAAAGCTTTGATGGTGTTTTTCACGGTTTGCTCGTCCACGGAGAGCATCGCGGCGATTTTATTCGGTGCGATTCTCGCGTCGTCGGTTAAAATAGCCAAAATATCCTTTTCAAGCGTGGTCATAATAAAAACTCCTTATAAAATATTCTCTAAGAACAAATAATCATAGCCCAAAGATTCGACGAAATCGCGGTTCATAAATTTGACGTGGTTGAATTTCGCGAAGTTAAAGATATGCGTTTTGGTCAGGACGGGGGTAGGGATATCCAGCGTTTGACAAATTTCCGTCAAATAATCGAAAAAATGCGAATAGGTCAATTTTTCGGGGTTTTCGTATACGAATTGTTTACGGATATGACCGTCCGTCATCAGTTTAGCCCAAATTCTCATAAAGGTATTATACACGAAAGGAAGAAAAAAGTAAAACGTTTGATAGGTTCTAATCGTTATTTTTTTGCCATATATTAAACAAGAACGGATTATATTGACTTGGTTAAGCAAAAAGGCAAAACCGACAAAAGACGGAAAAAGTTCTCAAAAAAAGTGTAATTTCGACAAGGAAAATCTGTTATGATGAATAAGCGTAAACAATCCGCGCCCAAACAAAGCCTATTCAACCGCCTTGCAACGGCGTGTTGTTTAATCGCGGCGGCAACGGCTGTATTCTTAACGAGCGTGTTCGTCGTGCAAAAACGCACGCAAGACACGGTGGCGGTGGCAGGCGTTGCCCGATCACTGCCCATATACAGCGTAGAAACGTCTGAAAAGAAAATCGCCATCAGTTTCGACTGTGCTTGGGGTGTGGAATACACGGATAAATTGCTTGCGTTAATGGAAAAGAACGACGTCCGTTGCACCTTTTTCGCCGTGCAGTTTTGGGTGGAGAAATACCCCGAATACGCGGAAAAAATCGTAAACGCGGGGCACGAGCTCGGTACGCACAGCCGTACGCACTCGTACATGAGCAAGCTTTCCGCCCCAGAAATCCGCGACGAGCTACAAACCTCGGTCGCGGCGATAGAAAAGGCGACGGGGCATAAGACGAATTTGTTTCGCGCGCCGTACGGGGACTACGATAACAAACTGATTGATACGGCAAAGGATATGGGCTTGTACACGATTCAGTGGGACGTGGACTCGTTGGACTGGAAAAATCTATCCGCGCAGGAGATAGCGTTACGGGTAGTGAACGGTGCGAAAAACGGTTCGATTATCTTATGCCACAACAACGGTTTACACACGGCGGAGGCGTTGCCGATGATTTTTTCCACGCTCCAAAACCGCGGTTTTACGTTCGTTCCTATCGGCGAATTGATATATAAGGACAATTATACGCTCGACGCTAACGGACGACAACATTCTAATGCATAATGCACAATGCACAATGCATAATTATTCAATTACTTTTAAATTTACCGCAATTAAGCATTATGCATTACGCATTATGCATTAAATATTACATCTCGGAGGTATATATGAATTACGTTACGGAAAAAAACAACAAGGTTTACGTTATGGGCGAGATTGTCAGCGACGCTACGTTCTCGCACGAAGTGTACGGCGAAGGGTTCTACGAATTTTTCGTCAAGGTAATGCGCCTTTCGGGGCAAGCGGATATATTACCCGTTACGCTGTCTGAACGCCTAATCCAAGGCGGTATGCTTGGCAAGGGTAAAACGATATGCGCGCTCGGTCAGTTTAGGAGCTACAATAAAATCGAGAACGGCAAATCGCGGCTTATGCTTACGGTATTCGTCCGCGAACTCTTGGACGAACTTCCCGGCAAGAACCCAAACAGTATTCTGCTCAGCGGGTATATTTGCAAGCCGCCCGTCTATCGCACGACGCCGTTCAACCGTGAAATCGCGGACGTGTTAATAGCGGTCAATCGCGCGTATAATAAATCGGATTATATCCCCTGCATTGCATGGGGCAGGAACGCGCGGTTTGTCAAGAACCTTTGCGTGGGCGGTAGAATAGCCGTTTCGGGGCGTATCCAAAGCCGCGAATACCAAAAGAAATTATCCGAAACGGAAATCAAGACCATGACGGCGTACGAAGTATCCGTTTCCAAACTCGCGGCGTTCGAGGCAGGCGAAGAATTTGACATTGACAGTGAATTTGACTTATACGCGCTGCAAAACAAAGCGTCCGAACTCGCTCCTGCAAACGCCGAATATTAACGCTACGCCACCACCATGTATGAATTGAAACGAAAAAACGCCGACCTGTGCAAAAGGTCGGCGTTTGCGTTTTATAAAATTTACAAAACGACGATGTTCATGGCTTCAAACTGTTCTTTTAAAGCCGTGGGGAATGCGTCGTCGGTGATGATGACGTTGATGTCCTCAATATGCGCGAACGTATACGGCTTGATTTTTCCGATTTTGGAGCTGTCGAGCATCATATACGTAAACTTTGCTTTTTTGCAAATGATTTTAAACAAATCCGCCTCCACTTGCGAACCGCAGGAGAACCCGCTTTCGGGGGTGAATGCGGCGGCGGCGATAACGGCAAGCTCAAAATTCGTGTCCGCGAAATACAGCGACGAAAAAGACGACGCCGTGGATAAGTTGTCTTTAATGAGCGGACCGCCCAAAAGATTGACGACGACGTTTTTCTTTTTGGCAAGCTCCGTTGCAACGGCAAGCCCGTTCGTGAACACGTTACAAGGCACGTCGCGCATTTCTTTTGCAAGATACAGCGCGGTAGAGCCGGCGTCGATAAAGATAGACGCACCCTCGTCGATAAGCCCTGCGGCTTTTTGTGCAATGACGATCTTCTCGTCCGTGTGCATGGCGGTTTTTTTCGTGTACGGCACGCCCGACGTTTTTTGTACGTCTTTCACGGACATAGCTCCGCCGCGTACGCGAATAATTTTGCCCTGTTCTTCCAGTAAAAACAAATCTCGCCTAAGCGTCATAAGCGAAACGTTGGGGAAGTATTCGCCCAGCTGTTTCAAGCTCAATTTGCCGCGCTTGTCGATAAGTTCTGCAATTTCCGAAATACGGTCGCGTTTCATAACTCAAAAAACCTCCGATGTTATTCTACTAAAAAATGTATCACAAATTTAACAAAAAATCAAGCAAATTTACACAAAAATGTGAATTTTTTACGAAAAAATGAAAAATTCGCCCATTCTTTCACAAAAAATTCAGGTGAATACGTATAATGCAGAGTAGAAAACGGTTGCCTTTTTCCCGTGCGTGTGCTATAATATTACTATTAAACGTCGTTTGGAGAAAGGGAATGTTTGATTTTATCAAAGATTTAGACGAATATTTTTGCGAAAAGTACGCAAATTACGATAAGCTTTGCGTATTGAACGGTTATAAAATGCCTATCATGCACGCAAGCGAGGTGCGCGCGGACGGTAGAACGTACGCGTACACGCTGCCGTCGAGCACGATGCGGCTTTCAAAGCAAGAAAAAAAGGACGAACTGTTAAAAGCGCTCAAAGAGCAAATGTTCGACAAGACGTTTTCCTTTTCCTTCCGTCCCCTGCGTTTTTTTGCGGGCTGGAAAAATAAATGTTCCAAATACGGGTTTGTCAAAATCGGGCGTTTAACGATGGCGAAATACAATACGACGCTGGAAAAAGCGGGCGAAGAGCTGGATGTTGCGCCTGAGATTTGGAAAAAGATATGCAAGGGCAAGTTTTTGCCGACGAAGAACGTGTTGTATTCGCTCGCGCTTACGGCGCATATGTCGATAGACGATTTAAAGAACTTGTTGGCGATTTGCGGGTACGAGTTGGACTTCACGGTGGAAAAGGACGTAGTAATGTCCTATTTGATAAGTGAAAAGGTGTTCAACGTAGAAATGGTAAAAGCGGCGCTTGCGGAATATAAAGTGGATAATTTATTTATCAAAAACGCCGATTAAACGGTTGCAATTTTCCGCGCCGTTTGTTATAATGTTAAAAAAGAATAGCCGAGCGAAAAAAGAGTAATCAAAGAAACGGGCAAAAACAGAGAGTCGCGCCGTAGGCTGAAAGCGCGTCGCCGCCACGAAAGATTTGGTGAAAGTGCGTTTTTGCGTTTGTAGGCAACGGCACTTCCCCGTTTATGGAAGGAACGAGGAAAAATCCGAAAACGGATTTTTTGAAGTAAAGTGGAACAGCGGTCAAGCGCCTTTACAATACCGAAAGGTTTTGTAAAGGCGCTTTCTCAAACGGCTTATAACCGTCGCATAGCGGCGTCAGGCTTGCGTTTGCCCTTCATGCAAACACAGGTTGGCATCTATACGCCATAGCGTATTGACCGCCAAAGGCGGTAGAGCGCAACCTACGGTTGCTTTACTTGGGGCTATTTCGCGGGGCGTTGCCCCACACCCCACAAGGGACTGTGTCCCTTGACCCTTTTCTAAAATATTTCCAAAATAATAAAAAAAGGAGTAATCATGTTTTTTAAAAATCTCCGTGAAGATATCAAAGCGGCGAAAGCCAACGACCCCGCGGCGCGGAATTGGTTTGAAGTTTGGCTCACCTATTCGGGTGTGCATGCGTTGTCGTGGCATAGAGTCGCCTATTTCTTCCATAAAATTAAGTTGAAACTCATTGCACGTATCATTAGCCAAATGGCGCGCTTTTTTACGGGTATCGAAATCCACCCCGCAGCGAAAATCGAGGGCGGCGTGTTCATCGACCACGGTAGCGGCGTGGTTATCGGCGAAACGGCGGAAGTGAAGAAAGGCACGGTCATCTACCAAGGCGTTACGCTTGGCGGTACGGGTAAAGAACGGGGTAAACGCCACCCTACTATAATGGAAAACGTAACGATATCCGCAGGCGCGAAAGTGCTCGGCGGGTTCACGGTCGGCAAGGGCGCGAAAATCGGCGCGGGCGCGGTGGTTTTAAAGGAAGTACCCCCCTACGCCACCGTCGTCGGTGTTCCGGGGCGTATCGTGCGTATCCGAGATCCTGAAGCCCCCGAAAGAAAGCACGCGGCGATTGCGATTGCCGCGCTCAATGCCGAGGCAAAAGCCGCCGCAGAGGCGGAATTAGAAGAAGCGGCAAAAACCGCCGCGCAGGAATACGTTAGACTGACAAGAGGTGAACCGCAATAAGCCCGAAAGGCGTCTTTTTGTCGCTTTTCGCCCACCGCGTTCTTGCCGTATGTTCAATACGCCTGCGCCCACGCTGGGCAAAAATCGCCTAAAAATACGCTCTTTGGGGTGCAAAGCAGTTTTAACGAGCAAAAAGGCGTTTAGACAAGGAATTAAGCGCAATCATACCCAAGTATTATAAGCGAGATTGACGAAGTATAATCGGCTTTTTGCCGTTAAAACCTTGTTGGGTTCAACTCTTGTCAGTCTAAGCAAGAAAAGAAAAAAAAGGAGAAAAAACAATGAAAATTTATAATACGTTGAATAAACGCAAGGAAGAATTTACGCCTTTAAACGGCAACGACGTAAAAATGTACGCGTGCGGTATCACCGTTTCGGGCGAAGCGCATATCGGGCACGGTTATCAAGCGCTCATTTACGATATCATGCGTAAATATTTGAAGAAATCGGGCTATAACGTTACCTACGCCCGCAACTACACGGACGTAGACGACAAAATCATCGCCAAGAGCCACGAAACGGGTATTCCCGCCGACGAATACGCGGCGAAAATGATAGAAAATATCAACGCGATTATGGAAAAATTCCAAGTCGACGATCCCGACGTATGGCTCAAAGCCACGCAAAATATCGACAATATCATTGATTTCGTGTCCACGCTAATAGAAAAAGGTCATGCGTACGCGACGAAGAACGGCGACGTGTATTTCGACGTAGCCACCTTCCCTGCTTATGGCAAGCTTTCCAACCGCAACGTAGACGACGCGCTGGACGGCGTGCGCGTAGACAACGACGACGAGAAGAAAAACGCTTACGATTTCGCGCTTTGGAAGAGCGCGAAGCCGGGTGAGATTTGTTGGGATTCCCCTTGGGGCAAGGGCAGGCCGGGCTGGCATATCGAATGTTCGGCAATGAACCGCGCGGCGTTCGGTGAACAAATTGATATCCACGGCGGAGGCAGGGACTTGATTTTCCCTCACCACGAGAACGAAATTGCGCAAACGGAAGCACTCACGGGCAAGCAGTTCGTCAAATATTGGACGCATAACGGGCTTATCAAGGTCAACGGTCAAAAAATGAGTAAATCGCTTGGGAATAGCTTGCTCCTTGCCGACCTTTTGGAAAAATATTCGGACGAAGCGGTAAAGTTTGCGCTGCTGCAAACCAACTACCGCAACGATATCAATATCACGGACGATTTATTCCCCGACGCGGAAAAGCATTTATACGAATTTTATTCCACACTTGCGGTCATTGATACGGTCATGGACAAACTGCGCGGCAGAGAGCTTGTTTTAGAAAACGCGGACGCGATAACGGCGGCGGAAATAGCGGCAAAAGTGGACGGCGAATTCAACGCGTGCATGGACGACGATTTCAACACCGCGCTTGCTCTTTCCAACCTGTTCGGGTATTTCAAGGAAATGAAGAAACTGCTTAGCGCGGGCAAATCGGGCGACCTGTTTGCGGCGCTTGCGTATGCAATCCAAATTCGCAAAACGTACGAACTTCTCGGCTTGTTCAAGAAGAACGCCAAGGACTACGTGGCTTGGTACGAAAGCCAAACGTCGGAGGAAATTCCTGCGGAAGTGAAAGCGATAGCGGAAGAAAGATGGCAAGCCCGCTTAGAAAAGAACTGGGCAAAGAGCGACGAACTCCGTGCCAAGCTCGCGGAAATGGGCTACGTAGTCAAGGACGGCAAAACGGGCTACGAACTCACTCGCGCCTAACGGCGAGAGTATTAAGAAAAGGTCAAGGAACATAGTTCCTTGTGGGGGTGCAGGGGTGAAACCCCGCATAATAAGCCCCAAGTTAAGCAACCGTAGGTTGCGCCCACACCGCGGAGCGGTCAACCGCTCGTTAGAGCGGAACAAGCCCCCCTATAAAAGCAAAACGCAGTTTTGCGCTCTACCGCCTTTGGCGGTCAGTTAATCATTTAAACGGTATTTTCATCTTCTAACGGTTCTTGCAAATCCATTGCAAGCCAAAACCCCGTTTTAAACGCATTTGCGTATACCCGTTCTAATAACAATTTTTCCAAACCGCCGTCGGCTAAATAATATTCGTTAAACAATGTTTCCTGTTCTTTTGTAAGGCTTTTTTCAAACCTTTCAAAACATTCCCAAACATGTTTATATTCCGCCGTTTCCGCGATTTTTCCAAGCGGTCTTTCCCATTCTGTGATTTCACCGTTATATAACGCTTTTATTACGTTTTTCATTTTTTTGCTCCCTTGAATAAAACACAGTAATTCTGTATTTACAACACTAACACAAATATTTTGTATTGTCAAGCATTTTATACAGGGATTTTGTATAATAAAACAAAAAGTAGGTAATTTTTTGTGATTAAAGAGCGTTTAAAAGAATTGAGAAAGGAAAAAGAGCTGACACAAAAAGAACTTGCAAAGCTTGTCAATTTATCGTCTAACTGTGTGTGTGAATGGGAAAAGGGGCGTAGTCAACCGAATATAGAAACCTTAAAAAAACTTTCGGAAATATTTGCGTGTTCGGTGGATTATATCATTGGGAACACGGACGATTTTGGGAATATTGTTCCTGCACAACCTTTACAAGAGAAAGAAAAACAACTGTTGAAAAACGTCAGGTTGCTTTCCACTGCGGAGCAAGCACAATTATTCCATTACGTCGAATTTCTTGTAAAAGAGAAAAAGTAGTCCTAGCGACTACTTTTCATTAATTCTTATCCCGTTTTACTATAACTTCCAAGTTATAGTAGGGTGTTTATTTAAAATAATTTAAAAAGCTTGACAAAAGCGGTGAAAAAATTTATAATAGAACGAAATTGTTTAGACTGATAGGAGAAAAGAGAAAAAATGGATGCTTTAATTACAATGCTCATAAACGTTATCGTGTTCGTGTTGCTTGCCGTGCCCGGGGTGGTGCTGGTTAAGACCAAGATTTTAAAGAGCGAACAATCGGGCGTTTTGTCCAAAGTGCTTTTATACGTGGGTATGCCCTTCTTGATTTTGAAGAGCACGATGGACGTATCCTTTGACAGTGAATTTTTGAAACTGGTGCTGATTTCCGCGGCGATCGGTGTGGGCTACACCTTTTTCTGCATTTTCGTATCCAAGCCCGCAACGGCGATGGAAAAGAATGCGAAAACGCAGGGCATGATGCGTTTTTGTAGCGTATTCACCAACAACGGATTTTTGGGTATTCCCCTTGCCGCCGCGGTGTTTGCGGGTAGACCGCTCGTTATGACCTGCCTTATCATTATCAACATTATCACCAACGCGATTATGTACACGGTGGGCGTGTTCTTGATTTCGGGCGATAAATCCAACGTGAGCGTGAAAAAAGCGTTCTTTAACCCCGTCTTGATTGCGTTCGTCATCGGGCTTTTGATTAACTTGACGGGCTTGAAAACGGGTGCGCCCAAAGCGTTCGGGTATATGATTAGCTATGCAGGGTATTTGGGGAATTTGGTTACCCCGCTTTCCATGCTCATTTTGGGTATGAAACTGGGCGGCGTGAAGATTTTGCCTATGTTCACGTCGTGGAAAACCTATTACGTATCCGCGTTGAAACTGGTTGTCGTGCCGGGGATTATCATAGCGCTTGCGTTTGCGGTACGTGGCGTATTCACGTTCGGCGACGACTTGATTTTGGGTGTGTTCGTATCATACGCGTTGCCGACGGCGGCGCTTGCTACCACCTTTTCCGACAGCTTTGGCGGCGACGTGGAAAACGCCGTTTCGTTCACGCTGGGCTCGACGATGCTTTCCATCGCGACGATACCGCTCGTGTATTGGTTATTGATAGCGATATTGTAAGAGTTATGATTGCCTAACGGCAAGTTATGAGTTGCCTGACGGCAACGTTGCGGTAAAATTTTACAATAACGTGCCGATAGGCGCTCATAGTTTTTGCGTTAGCAAAATTATAGTTTATAGTAAATCCGAAAGGATTTTCATAGTTGTCGCTTTTCCGCATACGGAAAAGCGACAACCTGCTTTTTTTGATATTTTGCGCGCGTTTACTTGACAAATCTGCGCGTTATATATATAATATAGAAGAAAACTTTTAAGACAGGTAAAGCGTATGAAATATACAGGACAAACTTTAAGAGAAATGTATTTAGGATTCTTCAAGGAACGCGGACATAAGGTAATCCCGTCTGCGTCGCTCATTCCCGAAAACGATCCGACGGTGTTGTTCACGACGGCGGGTATGCACCCGCTCGTGCCCTATCTTTTGGGCGAAAAGCACCCTGCGGGCACGCGGCTTACCGACGTGCAAAAATGCGTGCGTACGGGCGATATCGACGACGTTGGCGACGAACGGCACTGTACGTTCTTTGAAATGCTGGGCAACTGGTCGCTCGGCGATTATTTCAAGGAAGAAATGATTCCTTGGAGCTATGAATTTTTGACGGGCGAAAAATATTTGAATATCCCGTCCGACCAAATCGCGGTAACGGTGTTCGGCGGCGACGAAACGTTGCCTTGCGACACGGAAGCGGCGGCGCTTTGGGAAAAGGCGGGTATTAAGAAAGAGAATATCTATTTCATGCCCCGCGAAAACAACTGGTGGGGACCTGCGGGCTTGACAGGGCCTTGCGGTACGGATACGGAAATGTTCGTTATCAGAAAACCCAAGTGTTCGCCTACTTGTAATCCCGATTGCAACTGCGGTGCGTTCTTGGAAATTTGGAACGACGTATTCATGCGCTTTAACAAGACCGCGGACGGCAAATACGAAGAACTCGCGCAAAAGAACGTGGATACGGGCATGGGTTTGGAACGCGCGCTTTGCGTGTTGAACGGTAAGTCGAGCGTGTACGAAACGGATATTTTTGAAAACGCGATTAAAGTGATTGCACAGCTTACGGGTAAGAACTACGGCGACGACGAAGAAACGACGAAAGCGTTCCGCGTGCTCTTGGACCATACGCGTACGGCAACCTTTATGCTCGGCGACGAAAAGGGTATCGTACCCTCCAACACCGACCAAGGCTATATTTTGCGTCGTATCATTCGTCGTGCGGTGCGGTTCGGGCGGAAAATCGACCTGCCCGAAGGCAGTCTTGCCAAGATTTCCGCGGCGTTTATCGACGAATACAAGGACGTGTACCCCGAACTCAAAATCAACGCGGACAAAATCGCGGAAGAACTTGCGCGTGAAGAAGGTAAGTTTAACAAGACCTTGCAACAGGGCTTGAAAGAGTTTGAAAAATGCTTGAACGGCATCGAACGTAAGAACGCGTTCATGTCGCAAAAAGACCCCGCGTACGTACCCGAAAAGGCGATCGGCGGTAAACAGGCGTTCCACTTGTACGATACGTACGGTTTCCCCGTAGAAATTACGGCGGAAATGGCGAAAGAACGCGGTTTTGACGTGGATATGGACGGGTATAAAGCGGCGTTTGAAGAACACCAAAGCAAGAGCAAGGCGGGCAGCGAACAGAAATTCGCTTGCGGACTTGCCGACCATAAAGAAGCGACGACCAAATTGCACACGGCAACGCACTTGTTGCACGCGGCGCTTAAAAAGGTATGTTCGCCCGACGTCAACCAAAAGGGTTCAAATATCACGGAAGAAAGATTGCGGTTCGACTTCAATTTACCCCAACCTATGACGCAAGAACAAATCAAAGCAGTGGAAGATATGGTAAACGACGTAATTGCACAAAATATCCCCGTGGAAATGAAAGAAATTTCCTTGGAAGAAGCGAAAGCGGCAGGGTTTACGGGCTTGTTTGAAAGCAAGTACGGCGAACGCGTAAAAACGTATACCGTCGGCGAGTTCTCGAAAGAGATTTGCGGCGGTCCGCACGTGGAATCGACGGGTGTTTTGGGCAAGTTCCGTATCGTCAAAGAACAAAGCTGCGGTAGCGGTTTGCGCCGAATTAAAGCGGTGTTGGAATAAATGCATAATTCATAATGCAGAATGCATAATTATGGTAAAATAATACAATGATTATGCATTATGCATTGAGCATTTTGCATTAAACCAAGGGGGTATGTATGCGATGAACGAAGTTTTGAGTGCGGAAACGGTGAAGAAATTAACCGCTCCGTTTTTGGAAAAAGGGTTCACGTTTGAATACTTCCACCAAAAGGGCGGCGATTCGTCCTGCGTGTACGTCTACCGTTTCAAAAAGGGTAAAGATTTCTTCGATTGGCGGGAAGTTTCCCATTCTTCCGAAATGCATTTAATCGTGAGCGTCAACGGCGAATACCGTTTTCCGAATATCGAAAAACTGTATAAAAAGCAATCGCGCGCGTTTAAGTGGAAACACCTATTTAAAAAGCCGACGATAGACGAACGCCGCGCATACTTTGCAAGTCTTTTAAACGCAGAGCTTGCCAAAGACAACTCCGATTTCTTCGGAATAAAATTGTAAATACAATAAAAAGCTCCCTTTGCCCAAGGGAGCTTTTTATTACCTAAAAATTCAGTCTTCTAACCCTAATAAATAATCTGCGGAAACACCAAAAATTTTGCAAAGTTCGTAAAAAACTTCTAACGAAGGGATATTCTGCCCCTTTTTCCATTTCGTAATGTTAGAAAGGTCAATATTCAACTTTTTTGCAAGCTCTGTTTGCGTTAAACCAGAAGTTTTTAATTCTAAAATAAATCTTTCCGTGAATTTCATGTTATAAACCGCCACTTGAATTATATTCAATATTTTAACACAAAACATAGGAAAAAACTTGACATTTGAATTTAATTCAAGTATAATATTGTAAAACTTGAATATAATTCAATATTTGGAGCGAAAAATGGATAAAAAAGAAGAAACAGTTATTAAAATGGAGAGTTTGGCAAAGGGGTTGGCGTTCTTGGATAGGCGAATAAGAACTTGTCATTTATGGGCGAAAGATAAGGTAGCGGAAAAAGAGAGTTTGCAAAAGCAAAAGGAATTGTTTTTGGAGATTGCAAACGATTTGACGTTGCATGATTTGAAAGTGGTGTATTATGCGCGTGGATTATCGAAAAAATGGAGCGTGTATTCCGCGCTACGGCGGTTATATCGCGCGGAATGTGCGTGGAAGAATATGACGTATCAAACGGACGAGTATCAAGACCCGTTTTAAAAAATTCCCAGCCGAGAGCTTGTTCTCGGCTGGGAGATATTTTATTGATTACCGCCTACGGCGGTGGCGCAACCTGCGGTTGCTGTACTTGGGGCTATTTCGCGGGGCGTTGCCCCACACCCCACAAGGGACTGTGTCTCGCGCAAAGGGCGGTTTACTTTGCGCTCGGTCACCGTTCGCGCGGGCAAATGCGCTCACTCATTTCGCCCCTACAAGGCATTATCAATGCCTTGCTTAACGGGCAGCTCACCCTTGACCCTTGATAGGGGTTATTCTTCCGTGGGGTCGTCCGTTACGGGCGTGTCGTCTTCGATAACTTCCACTTCTTCCGCTAAGTCTTCAGGGCTTAAATCTGCCGCTGTTTCTTCGGGGGCTTGCGCTTCCGCCTCGTCGTCGCGTTCGGTTACGTCAACCGTTGCAACTAAGCTGTCCTTGACGTTCATAACGCGTACGCCGCGCGTCGCTCTGCCGATACGGCTGATCGTGTCTGCGTGCATACGGATGATAATACCGCTCGTCGTGATGATCATGATATCGTTCTCGTCCGTAACCAACTTCATGTTCACGAGATAGCCCGTCTTTTCGTTGAATACGCCCGCTTTGATACCCTTGCCGCCACGGCTTTGCAAACGGTAGTCTTCCACGTTCGAGCGTTTGCCGTAGCCAAGCGACGTGAGCGTGAAGATATCCTGCTCTTTATCCACAATGAGCATGTCCACTACGATATCGTCTTTCGCAAGCGAAATGGCTTTTACGCCCTGCGTGCCTCTGCCCGTCGGGCGGACGTCGTTTTCGTTGAAACGGATACATTTACCGCCTTGCGACGCGATTAAGATTTCGTTTTCGCCCGTAGTGAACTGGACGGAAATGAGTCTGTCGTCTTCTTGTAATTTAATAGCAATTTTACCGTTCTTCGGAATACGTTTAAATTCGTCGGTGTGCGTTTTCTTGATCAAGCCGCGCTCGGTTGCCATCGTGAGATAGCCCGTGCCGTTTTCGAGAACGGGCAACACCGTTTCAATCTTTTCGCCTTGGTCAAGCTGAACGATATTGACGACGGCTCTGCCGCGCGCCGTGCGGTTCGCCTCGGGGATTTCGTAGCCCTTGATGGAGTAAACTTTGCCCTTGGACGAGAACAGCAAAATAGGGTCGTGCGTGCAGCAAACGAACATTTTTTCCACGTAGTCTTCGTCCTTAGGTCTATGACCCGTAATACCCTTGCCGCCTCTGCCTTGCGCTTTGTATTCGGCTACGGGCAAGCGTTTGATATAGCCCGAATGGGTAATGGAAATAACGACGTCTTCTCTATCGATAAGGTCTTCGTCGTCGATATTGCCGTAATCGACGGAGATTTCCGATTTACGTTCGGAGGGGTATTTTTCTTTAATCGTCGTCAAGTCTTCGCGGATAATCGCCATAACGCGCCATTCGTTGGCGAGAATGTCTTTCAAGTCCGCTATCGTTGCGTTGAGTGCGTCTAATTCGTCTTTGAGCTTTTCCACTTCCAAGGACGTAAGACGTTGCAAGCGCATTTCCAAAATCGCGTTGGCTTGTTTTTCGTCGAGTACGAACGCGCTCGTCAAGCCTTCGATTGCCGCGTATTTATCCGCCGACGCTTTGATGATGCGAATAACCTCGTCTACGTTGGCGAGTGCAAGCACCAAGCCTGCGATAATATGCGCGCGTTCTTCCGTTTTGTTTAAATCGAATTTCGTTCTGCGCGTGATGACTTCTTTTTGGTGTTCCAAATAATAGCGCAAAATTTCTTGCAAGTTGAGCGTTCTCGGTTCCGTGCCGTTTTCCACGAGCGCAAGAAGGATAATACCGTCCGACGTTTGCAGTTTGGTCTTTTTATACAGCGTATTGAGTACGACCTGCGCGTTGGCGTCCTTTTTACATTCGATTACGATACGCATACCGTCGCGCCCAGATTCGTCGCGAATGTCGGAAATGCCCTCAATGCGCTTGTCGTTGACCATGTCCGCTATCGTTTTGATAAGCTGTGCTTTATTGACTTGGTAGGGGATTTCCGTTACTACGATACGCGAACGGACGTTGCCGCCCGTGCCGTATTCTTCGATTTCGCACTTGGAACGGATAACGAGGTTGCCTTGACCCGTGCGGTACGCCTTTTTAATACCGCTCCTGCCCATAATCAAACCACCCGTAGGGAAGTCGGGCGCGGGGATATATTCCATGAGCTCGTCGATCGTGATATCGGGGTTGTCGATCATGGCGATCGTACCGTCGATAACTTCCGCTAAGTTATGGGGCGGGATATTCGTCGCCATACCAACCGCGATACCGTCCGCGCCGTTGACGAGTAAGTTGGGATATCTGGCGGGTAAAACCGTGGGTTCTTCTTCACTGCCGTCGAAGTTGGGTATGAAATCTACCGTTTCTTTATCCAAATCACGCAACATTTCCGCAGCGAGCTTGGAGAGCTTGGCTTCCGTATAACGCATTGCCGCCGCGCTGTCGCCGTCCACCGAACCGAAGTTGCCGTGCCCGAATACGAGCGGGAAGTTGATGGTGAAATCCTGCGCTAAACGTACGAGCGCGTCGTACACCGAACTGTCGCCGTGGGGGTGGTATTTACCCATACAATCACCGACGATACGCGCACATTTTCTCGTCGCTTTGTCGTTATAAAGCCCCATTTCGTGCATGGAATAGAGTATTCTTCTATGAACGGGTTTTAAACCGTCGCGAACGTCGGGGATTGCGCGCGATTTGTTTACCGCCATTGCATACGCGATAAACGAACGTTTCAGCTCGTCGTCTACTTCGATGTCGAGCATTTTCGTCATCGCGAGCGTTTTCTTAAATTCCTCGGTTAATTCAGGGCTAGTTTCTTTCTTTGCCATGGTTTAATCTCCTATATCCTTATCAAGTTGAATGAAATGAAAAGCGGTGCTTTTCGTGAATTGGCTTGCGCCATGAATTGCGCCAAAGGCGCATGAATTGACGGCTTGCCGTCATTGTGGGAATATTTCCATCATGCAAAGCTTTGCTTTGCAATTCACGCCCGTAGGGCAATTCATGAAAAATTCCTTTTTCAATTCATGCAAGGCAGAGCCTTGCAATTCATGGATTAAACGTCTAAATCGGTTACCAAAGACGCGTTTTCTTCAATGAACTTTCTTCTAAGCTCAGGGTTTTCGCCCATGAGCATCGTGAACATTTGATCCGCTTCCGCAGCGTCTTGCATCGTTACGCGGATAAGCGTACGCGTTGCAGGGTTCATCGTCGTGTCCCAAAGCTGTTCCGTGCTCATTTCGCCAAGACCTTTATAGCGTTGGTATTCTACTTTACCAGGGGCGTTCTTATCGTATTCGAGCTTTTCTTCTTCCGAATATAAATAATCGACGTTGCCCTTATATGTTGCTTTGTAAAGGGGCGGTTTTGCCGCGTACACGTGTCCGTGTTCGATAAGCGGACGCATGTATCTGAACAAGAACGTATAGAGCAAAATCCGAATATGCGCGCCGTCAACGTCGGCATCGGTCATGGATATAATTCTATCGTATCTGAGCTTGCTTTCGTCGAAATCGTCCAAAATACCGCAACCGAACGCCGTAATCATGGATTTGATTTCTTCGTTTTCAAGAACGCGGTTGAGCCGTACTTTTTCTACGTTCAAAATCTTACCGCGCAGAGGCAAAATCGCTTGGAAACGTCTATCTCTGCCTTGCTTTGCCGTACCGCCTGCCGAGTCGCCCTCGACGATATAAATCTCGCAAAGTTCGCTACGTCTATCCGAACAGTCGGCAAGTTTTCCAGGAAGCGTAGTGCTGCCCAAAACGCCTTTTCTTCTGGTGAGTTCGCGTGCGTTTCTCGCCGCGTCGCGCGCTTTTTGCGCCGTGATACAACGTAAAACGAGCTCTTTGGCAACGGACGGATTTTCTTCCAAGAACGTAGCCATGTGTTCGCTTACGCACTTGTTGACGAACGTACGAATGGTGCTGTTGTTGAGCTTGTCCTTCGTTTGCGATTCAAATTGCGCGTTGGTGAGCTTGACGGAAACGACCGCCGTAATCCCTTCCAAAACGTCCTCGCCCGAAAGCTTGTCGTTTTCCTTTAAAATGTTCTGACGTTTGCCAGCGTCGTTGATGACTTTGGTGAGCGCCATTTTCAAACCCGCTACGTGCGTACCGCCGTCAATCGTGTTGATATTGTTCGCGTAGCTGTAAATGACTTCGTTGTACGATTCGTTGTACTGAATCGCCACTTCGCATACCGTGTCGCCGTCCTGTTCTTCAAAGTACACGGGCGCGGGGAACAACAGTTCTTCACGGTTTTTGTTGAGTTCTTCTACGAACGAGCAAATACCGCCTTCGTAGCAGAACGAATCTACCTTTTCTTGGTCTTTGCGCTTGTCTTCAAGCGTGATACGCAAACCTTTATTCAAGTACGCAAGTTCGCGCAGTCTGCCCTTTAACGTATCGTAATTAAATACGGTCGTTTCAAAAATTTCCGCGTCGGGCAAGAAGGTTACTTTCGTACCCATTTCGTCCGTATCGCCAACGATTTGTACGTCGCGTTGGGGTACGCCGCGGTTGTACACTTGCTTGAACACGTGTCCTTCGTGCGAAACCTCCGCTTCCAACCATTCGGATAAAGCGTTTACCGCTTTAACGCCTACGCCGTGTAAGCCGCTGGATACTTTATAGCCCGAATCGCCGCCGAACTTACCGCCCGCGTTGACTTTCGTAAATACGACTTCCAAAGTGGAAATCCCTTCTTTGGGGTGGATATCGGTGGGAATACCGCGCCCGTTGTCCTGTACCGTACAGCTACCGTCTTGGTTTAACGTAACTTCGATATGCGTACAATACCCCGCAAGCGCTTCGTCGATGGAGTTGTCCACGACTTCGTGCACGAGATGGTGCAAGCCCTTTGCGTCCGTGGACGAGATATACATACCGGGGCGCTTACGAATGTGTTCCAAGCCGTCCAGAACCTGTATTTGCTCTGCGCCGTATTCGCCTTCTACTCTTTCCGCCATTTGTTTTCTCCCGTTTTCGCTTTCCCTTTTTTGAAAAAAAGGGAAAAACGTTATTTTTACTTCTATATTATACCACCTTTTTCAAAAAAAGTACAGCGTTTGAACGAAGTTTTTTCTCGTTGCGTAGAAAAATTTCCTATTTTACGCGTTCTTTGCCGTCAAAATCGCGAAAAACGCCTTTTGCCGAGTGATTATACGGCAAACAAAAAGCCGTGTGAAAATACACGGCTTTTTAGAAATGCATAATGCGAAATGAATTGCAAGGCGTTGCCTTGCGTGAATTGAAATTTTTAATTTCATGAATTGCGCCTAACGGCGCGTGAATTGCAAAACAAGGTTTTGCATGATTGTAATATTTTCACGCGTTTTTTTTGCGTCGTGAGGATTAAGGAAATTTTTTGTCAATTCTTGACATTTATAAAAAGGTATGTTATACTGTATAAAAAGGAGAAACGCTTATGAGCGATTACGAATTACCCGCAGAGGGAAAGGGGTACAGTTATTTTGAACGTCGGCGCGCGATTCCCACTTTTGGGCATTTTCACGGTGCGTTTGAATTCGTTTTTCAAAAGGACGGTGAGCAAGAAGTGCTCGTCGGCGGGGAAAAGCGCGTGATGCGTGGCGGCGACGCTTGTTTCGTGAACGGATTTTTCGTACATTCTTATTTTCCGAAAGAACCGACGAATTGTTATATCATCGTCGCGAACAGGGACTCGTTCGAGCGGATTTTTCGCGTATACGACGGCAAAAAACCGCCGCGTTTTTTCCGTTTTGAAAATTTTGCGCTGTTGGACGAATTGTACGGCTTTTATCAAAAAAATTTTAAAAACGCGACGAATCGGCAGTTGAATTTCGACGGTTTGGCGCGGATTTTAACGGCAGAACTTGCCGAAACGGTGGATTTCGTAGACGGTGACGTAGCGCAACGGGATTCGCTGATTTGTCAGCTGCTCGTTTACGCCGAAGAAAATTACGGGAAAGATTTGTCGCTTTGTGCGCTTGCCAAAAAATTCGGGTATTCGCGCGAGCATTTGTCGCGCGTATTACATAAATATCTTGCGGAGAACTGGAACGGCTACGTGGGTCGGTTGCGCGCGCGGCGCGTGGAAGAAACGCTTGGAAAAGAGAAAAACGCGAACGTTTTGGACGTGGCGTTTGCGTGCGGGTTTGAAAGCGCGAACACGTTCTATCGTGCTTATAAAAAAGCTTTTGGACACGCGCCGCGTCAATTTTTGACATAAATTAGTCAAAAATAGGCAAGACGAACGGGAAACGGTTGGGGTATAATCGTAGTATCAAAGCCCAAAAGGAGAAAAGGAATATGGAAAACAAGATTTACACAGTGGCGATTATCGGTACGGGTGCGCGCGGCGCGAATACGTACGGATTACTGATGAAGGATAATCCCGACAAATTTAAAATCGTTTCGCTTTGCGATTTGAACGCGGAACGTTTAAACCGTTACGGAAAAATATTCGACGTGCCGAACGCCGCGTTGTTTTTGGACGAAAACGAGTTCTTTAAAGAAAAGCGCGCGGATTTGTTGGTGATTGCTACGCAAGACAAAGACCATTACGGGCATATTTTAAAAGCCTTTAAAGCGGGTTACGATATACTGGTGGAAAAACCGTTGACGGCAAGCCGTAAGGAATGTGAAGAGTTGTTGGCGGCGCAAAAAGCGTCGGGTAGAAAGGCGCTCGTATGTCACGTGCTTCGTTACGCGCCCGCGTTTTTAAAAGCGTCGGAAATTATCGACAACGGGGTGATTGGTAAGCTTGTTGCCATCAATGCGTTGGAGCGGGTGGCGTATTGGCATCAAACGCACAGCTACGTACGCGGGAATTGGAGAAATTCCAAAACGGCAACGCCTATGATTTTGGCGAAGTGCTGTCACGATTTGGATTTGTTGCAATATTATGCAAAATCGACTTGCGAAAGTGTTTCCTCTGTAGGCGATTTGGCGCATTTTAAAGCGGAAAACGCGCCTGACGGCGCGACGGAACGGTGTGTCGATTGTCCGCACGTGGACAGCTGCCCTGCAAGCGCGAAACGCATTTATATTGATACGTGGTTGAAAAATAAAGAACCCGATCGTTGGCCGCATAACGTCGTAGCCATTGCGCCCGTTACGGAAGAAAAGCTTTGGACAGCGATTAAAGAAGGTCCGTACGGACGTTGCGCGTATGCGTGCGACAACGACGTTGTGGACCACCAGTTCACGCAAATGACTTTTTCCAACGGCGTAAAGGCGTCGTTGGTTATGACGGCGTTTACTTACGGGAGCGGGAGAAGATACCATTTCCACGGTACGAAAGGCGAGTTGATTTTGGACGAAGCGGGCGACGGTGGGTTCACCTTGAAAGTGTTCGGCGGTACACCGCAACAGGTGACGGTAGATCACACGGACGATAAAGGCTACGGTCACGGTGGCGGCGATTATTTCCTAATCAAAAATTTATACGACATGTTGAGCGGTAAGGCGACGGCGCGAACGTCGTTTGCCGCGTCGATAGAAAGCCATTTGATGGGGATTGCCGCAGAGGAATCCAGGTTGCAAGGCGGCGCGTTGGTGAAAGTACATAACTGAAAAAATCGGCGGGGAAACCTGCCGATTTGTAATATATACGCCTATTTCGCTTGCGCTGTAGCGGTGAATATTTCCACAATGACGGCAAAGCCGTCAATTCATTGAGCGTTAGCGAAAATTCATGCGCTTGAAAAGCGCATTTCACGAAAAACAGAGTTTTTCAATTCATTTCTATTTACTGCCAAATTTCTGCGGCGATTGCGCGGAGCTCGGTTAGTGATTGTGCGGAGAACAGGCGGTCTTTATACGCCGCCGCGCCGCGTTCGCCCTTGACGTAGAACGCCGCCATTTTGCGCATGAATACGAGCGTGAACCGCTCGTCGCAGGTCTGCTCCGTCCAAGCAAGCTGGCGTTTGAACGTTTCGCCTTTGCTTTCACGGTTTTTGCCCGTTAAATCACAAAACAGTTGCGGGTCGAATAACGCCGCTCGCGCGACCATAACGCCGTCCGCGCCCGTTTCGGTTATCAGCCGTTCTGCGTCCGCTACGCTAAACACTCCGCCGTTGGCGATGACGGGGATTTCTACGGCGCGTTTTGCCGCCGCGATTTCCGCATAATTCACTTCGCCCGCGTATACCTTGTCTTTCGTCCTGCCGTGCACGGTGATAAGGCTTGCGCCCGCGCCCGCCATGCGCTTGGCAAATTCCGTCGTAATTAAGCGCGTTTCGTCTATTCCGATACGGAATTTGACCGTAATAATTTTACCGCTTTTTACACATTCCTTGACGATATTTTCCGCTAAAAGCGGGTTTTCAAGGAGCGCGCTACCCTCGCCGTTTTTATAAATTTTGGGTACGGGACAGCCCATATTGATATCCACGATCGGGAACGGGGTGAGCTTTTCGTGTTCGCAAGCCGCGCGCATAATCGCGGGATCGCTGCCGAAAATTTGCGCCGCCGTTAAGCCCTCGCGTTCGTCGGTAAAGAGCAAACTTTCCGTGTTCTCGCTGCCGTATTTCAAGCCCTTAGCGCTGACCATTTCCGTAAAACAAAGCCCCGTGCCGTAGCGTTTGCAAAGACGGCGAAAGGCGTAGTTGGTATACCCCGCAAGCGGGGCGCAAAATACGTTGTTTGGCAGCGTGATAGAGCCGATTGTGATAGGATTGGTCATAGGTTCAATTCATTGAGTGCAAACGAAAATTCATGCGCGAACGCGCAATGCATTTCCGTTATTCTTCCGCTGTATTTATCATATCGAAGAACTTAATCAGTCCTTTCGAGATAGGGAAGCTTGCTTGTAAAATAATCGCCGTCAAAAGGATTTGGCTGAGTGAGAAGTCGATTTGCGACCAGCCTTCAAATACGAATTCGCCGAGTGCGGGAACGGCTACCACCACCGCGCAAAGGAAGGTGGAGAGTATGAACAAGCACGCGCGTACGAGATTGAACGGTTGACAAATTCGGTACAACATAACCAGCCCAGAGAAGGTCAAAACGACCATCATGAGCGCATGATAGCTAAGCGTATCCGCGCCGTCCGATACGAACCCGAACGTGCCCGCGAGCGACGTTTGGCGAATGACGTACAGCGACAAAATACCGAGCGCCATCGTAATCGCGCCGGGGATAGCGCGCGAGAGTACGAACGGAATAAATTTGCCCTTGACGCGTTTGGTGTTGGGTTGCAACGAGAGTACGAACGAGGGCAGAGCGCTGACGAGCATTTCGTACATAATCATATTGCTCGTGGTGAAGAAGTATTCGCAACCGATTAAGATACACGTGGTTGCCAAAATGACCGTGAGCAGCGTTTTCATAATATACAGCGACGACGACGTTTTGATGTTATTGATAACCCGTCTGCCTTCGTTGACGATTTTAGGCATTGAGCCGAAGTTGTTGTCCTGTAAAACCAAGTTAGAAACGTTTCTCGCCGCTTCACTGCCCGAGGCTACGGACACCGCGCAATCCGCCTCTTTCATCGCGAGAATATCGTTTACCCCGTCGCCCGTCATAGCGACCGTGTTGCCGGCTTTTTTGATAGAGCGAATGAGAATGGCTTTTTGTTCGGGGGTTACGCGTCCGAATACGGTATATTCGTTCGCCGCGTTTTCCACTTCCAAGTCGGACAAGCCTTCCAAGGAAATGAACTGTGCTGCGTTCTTAATCCCCGCGCGGCGGGCTACTTCCGAAACGGTAACGGGGTTGTCGCCCGAAATGACTTTCACGGCGACGTCGTTTTCTTTGAACCATTTAATCGTTTCAATCGCGTCGGGGCGGATATTGTCCGCGAGCGTGATAATCGCGAGCGGTTTTACGCCGAGCGGCGTTTTCGTGCCCTGTATTTGTCCCGAAGAATGACCGATAACGAGCACGCGCAAGCCCATTTGCGCGTATTGTTTAACGATTTTGTCGATTCTTGTCGGCATGGGTTTTAAGACGAATTCGGGCGCGCCCATAATGAACGTGCCTACGCCCTCAAAGGTAACCGCGGATAATTTCCGCGCGGACGAGAACGGGAGCGTGGCGATCGGTTGCAACGCCGCCGAATGACCGAAGCGCTCGTATAAAGCAATCGAGGTTTGGTTATTGTCGTTGAGCGAGGCGAGCATAGAACCCAAAATATCGTCTATCGTGTATTCGGTGTTGTTATTGAGCAAAATACAATCGCTCACTTTCATTCTACCGTCCGTGATTGTACCCGTTTTATCCAAGCAGAGCACGTTTACGCGCGCGAGCATTTCCAGCGAGTACATATCCTGTACGAGCGTGTTGTATTTGGCAAGTCGTATCATACCTACGGACAGCGCGACCGTGGTCAATAAGAGCAAGCCCGAGGGGATCATACCGATTACGACCGAACAGGTTTTTTGTATGGCGTTGGACAGCGTACCGTCCGCGGTTTCGGCAAATAGCGTACGCCAAAAACCGCCCGTTTGTTCGAGCGAATCCCACGTAACGCCCGCGGTATTGGAGTTGAAGTTGGTGAAGAACATGAAAATCGCAATCGGGACGATGAGCAAGCCTATCACTTTGATAAACGTCGTGATAGAGTTCATAATCTCCGAGTTGGGGCGTTTATATTTCTTCGCGCGCGCCGTCAGTTTGCTGATATACGTATAATCGCCGATTTTGTCAACGCGCACGGCTATTCTGCCGCTTGCGACGAACGAGCCTGCGTATACGAAATCGCCGTCCTCCTTTTTAATGGGTACGGATTCGCCCGTCAAAAGCGATTCGTTGAGCTCTGCCGTACCTTCCACCGCGATACAGTCGGCAGGGACTTGTTGACCTGCGGACAAAATGAGAATATCGTCTACGACGATTTCTTCCACGGGGATTTCTATTTGTTCGCCGCCGCGCACGACCTTTGCCGTGGGGGAAGAAAGAATAGTCAGTTTATCAATTTTGCGCTTGGCGCGGATTTCCTGTACGATACTTACGAAAATATTACAAAGAAAAATCGCGACGAATAAAAATTGCGAAACGGGCGCGTGGGCAAGCAAAAGCGCCACCGCCGCCAAAAGACAGAGTAGGTTGAAAAACGTACAGATATTGCCGATAAAAATGCTCTTGTACGTTTTGGAATATTTTTTGCCCGTTTTATTGACTAAACCCTGCGCAATCCGTTCTTCCACCTGCGCTTTGGACAGACCTTCGTTTGCGTAAGCGTGAAAACGTTGCACGTCCGTCTGTTCGACGACGGGCTCTTTCTTATGCTTGCGCGAAAGGAGCGTGGCAAAGGGGTTGCGGCGTTTTTCTTCGCCGTTTTCCGTTTGCGGGGTTTGTTCTTTTTCGTTCTCGTTCATAACGGTTAAACTCCGTAAAAAATAAGATAGTGCCTTTATTATATCACACGCGCGAGAAAATTACAAGTTTTTTAAGGAATTTTTCCGAGAATTTCACGCCGAGAGTTTGCTTTTAATTGCTTTTACCGTGAAAAAGTTGTATAATGTATAACGATAAAATAAAAAGTAAACAAAAAGTTGGAGTGTTGTTATGATAGACATCAACCTTATTAGAACGAATCCCGAACTGGTTAGGGAAAATATCAAAAAGAAATTTCAAGACGCGAAATTGCCGCTCGTGGACGAGGCGATCGGGCTGGATAGCAAGCGCCGCGCGCTCATCGTCGAGGGGGACAAGCTCCGCGCCGACAGAAACGTTTTGTCTAAAAAAGTGGGCGAGCTTATGAAAGCGGGCAAGCGCGACGAAGCGGAAGAAGTGAAAGCGCAAGTGAAAGCGGACGCGCAAAGACTTGTCGATATTGAAAAGGAAACGGAAGAAACGGACGCCGCTTTGAAGAAAATCATGATGGCGATTCCCAATATCATCGCCGACGACGTACCGCTTGGAAAGGACGATTCTTGCAACGTCGAACTCAAAAAATTCGGCGAACCCAAAACCCCTGATTTTGAAATTCCGTACCATTTGGATATTTTGGAAAAGCTGGACGGTATCGACGTAGACTCCGCGCGTAGAACGTCGGGACAGGGTTTTTACTATCTCACGGGCGATATCGCGCGTTTACATTCCGCCGTACTCTCTTACGCGCGTGATTTCATGATCGACAAGGGCTTTACCTACGTAATTCCCCCGTACATGATCCACGGCGACGTCGTTTCGGGCGTAATGAGCTTTGCGGAAATGGAAAACATGATGTACAAAATCGAGGGCGAGGATTTGTACCTTATCGGCACGAGCGAACATTCCATGATCGGTAGATTTATGGGTCAAATCATCGACGGGGATAAATTACCGCTTACGCTTACCAGTTATTCGCCCTGTTTTAGAAAGGAAAAGGGCGCGCACGGCATTGAAGAACGCGGTATTTACCGTATTCACCAGTTTGAAAAGCAGGAAATGGTGGTCGTTTGCCGCCCCGAAGAAAGCGAAGAATGGTATGAAAAATTATGGAGCTATACGGTGGAATTGTTCCGTTCTTTGGATATCCCCGTAAGACAGCTTGGCTGTTGCAGCGGCGACCTCGCCGATTTGAAATATAAAAGCTGCGACGTGGAGGCTTGGAGCCCCCGTCAACAAAAATATTTTGAAGTGGGGTCTTGTTCCAACTTGACCGACGCGCAAGCGCGCCGTTTGGCAATCCGTTATAAAGACGGCGACGGGAAAGTGAAACTTGCGCACACGCTCAATAACACCGTCGTTGCTCCGCCGCGTATGCTGATTGCGTTCGTGGAAAACCACTTGCAAGCGGACGGGAGCGTAACCATTCCTGAGCCCTTGCGCCCGTACATGGGTGGCAAGAACGTGATTGTGCCGAGCAAATAAAATGAATTGAAACGCTTTGCGTTTCGTGAAATGGCTTACGCCATGAAATGAACGCTACGCGTTCGTGAATTGACAACTTTGTTGTCATTGTGGAAATATTACGATAATGCAAAGCAAAGCTTTGCAATTCACGCGCCAAAAGGCGCAATTCATGAAAATATATTTTCAATTCATGCAAGCTCTGCTTGCAATTCATTGAACCTATGAACTATCTTTTTTTCGATATTGAATGTGCGGGCGTGTTCAAGGACAAAGCGAAAATTTGCGCCTTTGGATATTGCCTCACCGACGAACAATTTCATATTCTCGAAAAGGAAGATTTGCTAATCAATCCCCAAGGAAATTTCCATCTCACCGACCGTAAGGGTGAACAGGGGATCGTTTTACCCTATAAGTACGCAGATTTTAAAAATTATCCTACCTTTTTACAGCGCGCGGAAAAAATTTATGCGCTGTTGCAGGATAAAAATACGCTCGTCGTCGGGCACGCCGTGCAAAACGACGTGAAATATCTCAATCTCGAAAGCAAACGCTTTTCTTTGCCCTCTTTTGCCTTTTCGTTCGCGGATACGCAGTTTATTTATATGAACGCTATTTCCGACTTTTCGCGACAGTACGGGCTTGGCGCGATTGCCGAGAACTTGGGTATCGACTTTACTGCGCATAAAGCCGTGGACGACGCGTACGCTACGATGCGCGTGGCGCAAGCGCTTTGTCAGCGCGAAAACGTGGGGCTTTTCGAGCTTATCCAAAAATACGAAATACGGCTTGGGAAAATCCAAAACTACGAAATTACACAAACGACGTCCAAGGGCTTTGAGCTTTTTAAGCGCAACCGTGAACGGGAAAAGGAAGAACGGGATAAGGCGCGTGCGGCGTTCCATATCTTTGCGGACAGAGAAAAACGCAAACGCGCGAAAGAGGGCAAACTCAAAAACAAAACGGTTTGCTTTTCGCACGTGGTAGAAGTGCAAACGGCGACGGCGAAAAAGTTGTTGGCAAAAGCGCTTGCCTTAGGTGCGAGAGTAACCTTCCGTGCGGAAGAATGTGATTTGTACGTATGTTTAGACGACGAAACGGGGCAACGGAAACAGTCCGTTTTAAACCGTGGCGCAAGAATTTTTTCGCCCGAAGATTTTGAAAAGTACACGGAGAGTTTGCAATGACGAATCTGCCCAACGCTTTTATTGAAAACATGAAAAAACAGCTTCCCGAAAGTGAATGGGAGGCTTTTTTTGCCGTTTACGGACAAAAACCCTATAAAGGCGTGCGGCTCAATCCCTTAAAGGACGAGCCAAAGCGTATCGCGGAAAAATTGCCCTTTTTGGGCGCGCGCGTTGCTTGGGAAGAAAACGGGTATTATACCCAAGCGGAAAAAATCGGCGCAAGCGTATACCACCACGCGGGACTTATCTATTCCCAAGAACCCTCCGCGATGTGCGCCGCGCCGCTCTTGGACGTAAAACGGGGCGAACGGGTGCTCGATTTGTGTAGCGCGCCCGGGGGAAAAGGCACGCGGCTTGCCGCAGATTTGCAGGGCACGGGCATTATCGTTTTGAACGAACCGATTCCGTCGCGCGCGAAAATTTTATTGCAAAACGTCGAACGCATGGGCGTCAAAAACGCCGTCGTTACTTGCGAATATCCGCAAACGCTTTCGTCGCGGTTTTGGGGATATTTCGATAAAATCATGGTAGACGCGCCCTGTTCAGGGGAGGGTATGTTCCGCAAGAACGCGGAAGAGGCGCTCGCTGAATGGAGCGAAGAAAACGTCGCGCTTTGCGCGCGTCGGCAGGCGGAAATTTTGGAGCACGCGACGAAAATGTTGCGCGTTGGGGGTAGGCTCGTGTACTCTACTTGTACCTTTTCGGAAGCGGAAGATGGGGGGCAGGTACGAGATTACTTGCAAAAACACCCCTTTATGCGTTTGATAAAGGAAGAAAAAATCTATCCGCACAAACAGGCGGGCGAAGGGCATTTTGCGGCGTTGTTCGAGCGCGTGGCGACGGGGGAAGAAAAGCCCGTTCGGCAAGCCAAACGCAGCGCAACTTGCGTAGGCGAAAAGGCGTATCGAGAATTTGAACGCGCGTTTTTCAAAGGCAAATTCGCCCACAATATCCACGAAGTGAACGGGGTTTTATACGAACTGCCGCAAGACGTGTTTGAATGGAAAGGACTTAACGTTTTGCGCGTGGGCGTGCGTTTGGGCGAAGTGAAAAACGGTCGGTTCGAGCCTTGCCACGCCTTGGCGATGAGCGTGAAAGCGGACGAATGTAGCGCGGTTTTATATTTAAATAATGACGACGCGCGCGTAGAGAAATACCTGCGCGGCGAAACGTTGGACGCGGACGTAAAGAACGGTTGGTGTTTGGTATGCGTGGACGGGTATCCAATTGGTCTTGGCAAAGCGGTAAACGGCACGCTAAAAAACCACTTGCCCAAGGGCTTGCGTAAGCAATGAAATGAACCGCGTTGCGTTTCGTGAATTGCGCTTTTCAAGCGCGTGAATTTTCGCTAACGCTCAATGAATTGCACGCTTTGCGTGCATTGTGGAAAATTTTACAATAATGCAAAACCTTGTTTTGCAATTCACGCAAGGCAACGCCTTGCAATTCATTGAAAGCGGGTGCTACCCGCGTAGAGATGAAAGAAAAAATCCGCCCGATGTTCGAGCGGATTTTTTAATCGTCGGATAACCCGACTAAATAATCTGTGGATACGCCGAAAAGAACGGCAATTTTAGTCAACGTTTGCAAGTCGGGCTGTGTTCGTCCGCGCTCCCAATCGCAGACAGCACTATTTGTCGTATTCAGTATTTCAGCCAACCGCTTTTGTGTAAGCCCGCTTTCCAACCGCAATTCTTTAATTCGTTTGCAAAATATTTCCATATATACTATTATAGGGAAAATCCCTAAAAATAGTTGACATTAGGGAAAATCCCTAATATAATATTGATAACAACAAAAATTTATGCCCGAAAGGAGAAAAAAATGAAATCCGTGATAGATACCTTATTTGAAGAAGATTATTATAGAATCTTTAAAGTAGAAACGCAAGACCTTAAAAAGACGGACTTTTGGCGCAACAAAGCAGATATTTTAAAAAAACTGTTGCCTTTGCTTTCCAACGAACAGAGCGATTTCTTTTTCGCATACGCTAATTGTGAAGAACAGGTACAAAAATACTTTGCGAAAAGATTATATACGCTCGCTTTTAAACAGGGATTTCAGCTTGCTTTGGAGCTTGATAAACCAAATACACCGCCCAAGAGCGAATAAAAAATAGGCTTTGCGAAAAGCCTATTTTTTAATGCATTATGCATTTTTATCTCTTGTCTACTGCTTATGTCTATACGCCATAGCGTAATAACCGCTACGCGGTGAAGGCGCAAAACTACGTTTTGCTTTTAAGTGGGCTACTTCGCGGGGCGTTGCTCCACACCCCACAAGGGACATCGTCCCTTGACTCTTTTCTAGACAAAACGGGGATTGCGATAGAAAAACGGACAGAGATAATCAATGAAATGAAAAGCAAAGCTTTTCGTGAAATGACGGCTATGCCGTCATTGTGGAAATATTTCCATAATGCAAAACAAAGTTTTGCAATTCATGCCCGTAGGGCAATTCATGAAAAATTCATTTTTTCAATTCACGCAAGGCGTAACGCCTTGCAATTCATTGAAAGCGGGCGTTCCCCGCAAAATTTTTCCAAATTTTTTTAACCAAGGTTCATTTTTTGCTTGACAAGAGCATACAATAGTGATATAATACTTGCACAAACGGTCAAAAATCCCGTTTTTTCTTACGGGCTAAAACTTAACCATGGTTAATTTATAAAAGGAGATAGTATGAAAAAATTATCACAGCTTGGAATAGGCGAACGCGCTACGGTGGTGGCGGTGAACGGCGAAGGAGCGATTAGAAGAAGGTTGTTCGATATGGGCATTACGCCCGGGGCGGAAGTGTATTTACGAAAAAAAGCGCCGCTTGGCGACCCGATTGAGATTGCGATTCGTGGGTATGAATTGACCTTGCGTAAAACGGAAGCAGCGCAAGTGGACGTGCAATAAAAGGAGAAAGAGATATGCTACAATTTGCACTTGCAGGAAACCCCAATTCGGGGAAAACGACGCTGTTTAACGCGTTGACGGGCAGTACCGCGCACGTGGGGAACTGGCCCGGGGTGACGGTGGATAAAAGGGTCGGCGTTTATAAAAAGGGCGAAACGCCCGTGGAAATCGTGGATTTGCCAGGGATTTATTCGTTGTCGCCGTATACGCCCGAAGAGGTAATTGCGCGGAATTTCGTGTTGGACGAAAACCCCGATTGTATTATTAATATCGTGGACGCGACCAACTTAGAGCGGAATTTGTATCTTACTACCCAGCTTATGGAATTGGATATTCCGCTTGTTATCGCGCTCAATATGACGGACGTTTTGGATAAGAACGGCGATAAAATCGACGTGCGGGCTTTGGAAAAGAGAATCGGTTTTCCCGTTGTGGAAATTTCCGCGATTCGGGGCGAAAACGTCGATACGCTGATGGCGCGAGCATTAGAAGCGGTAAAAAATAAGCGCGTGGGAACGAGTGTTTTGAAAGATTCCTTGCTCGGTTCGGCGATTGCGAACGCGGAAATTGCGTTGCGCTTAAAAGACGTTGGCGCGCCCTTGTTCCATGCGGTAAAGCTCGTGGAAAAGGACGGGATTGAAGTGGAAAACCACCCCGCCGAAGCAAGAGCGGTGCAGGCGTTTATTCGCGAGAACGTACGCGGTAAGGCGGACGGGGAAATTGATACCGAAGCGGAAATCGCCGACGCGAGATATAAGTACATAACGGCACATTTCTCGTCCACGCTCACCCGCGCAAGACGGAACGATACGGAGGTAGGCTCGAAATCGGACAGAGCGGATAAGGTGTTGACGCATAAATGGGCGGGAATTCCTATTTTCCTTTTGATTTTGTTCGGGATTTTCCATTTGACCTTTTCGGAAAACGTGCTCTTTTTAGGGAGCATTATCCCGTCGTTTGGGGAATGGTGCGCGGTAGAAGGCGGGGCGATGAAAACCGTGTTCTTTGCGGGAGGGTTGAATTCACCCGGGGTGATTTTATTCAATCTGATGGACTGGTTTACGGCTACGCTCGGCGAATGGATTATCGCGGGGATAGAGGCGCTCGGCGCGAGTCCTGCGATCGTGAGTTTGGTGGAAAACGGTATACTGCGCGGCGTGTTCGGCGTGCTTTCGTTCCTGCCGCAAATTCTCGTGCTGTTTTTGTTCTTCTCGATTTTGGAAGATACGGGGTATATGGCGCGCGTAGCGTTTATGCTGGATAGGATTTTCCGTCGGTTCGGCGTGTCGGGTAGAGCGTTTATGCCTATGATTATGGGGTTTGGGTGTTCCGTACCCGCTATGATCAATACCCGTACCATGGCGGACGAAAAAGAGCGCGAGGCGACCGTGCGCGTAATTCCGTTCTTCTCGTGCGGGGCGAAAATGCCTATTTTGTTGGCGGTGGCGGGCGGTATTGCTACGTGGTTCGGCGTAGGGAATGCGGACGTGATTACCTATTCTATGTACCTGCTCGGTATGGTCGTTGCGCTGATTTCTTTGCTCGTTATGCGGAATACGACTATGCGCGGCGAAGCGTCGCCCTTTATTATGGAATTGCCCGCTTATCACGTGCCCGGGTTTAGAAATTTGATGCTCCACCTTTGGGATAAGGCGAAACACTTTATTCAAAAAGCGTTTACTATTATCGTTGCGTCCTCTATCGTCGTGTGGTTTTTGAGTAGTTTCGGCTGGTCGTGGAATTACGTGGGCGAGAATATGGACAACTCCATTTTAGCGTCGCTTGGGAAGTTGGTTTTGCCCTTGTTTACCCCGCTTGGGTTCGGTTCACAGCTCAGCGCGGACGGCTGGGTATTCGCCGTAGCCGCCGTTACGGGTTTGATTGCAAAAGAGGACGTTTTGGCTACGTTTGCCGTGCTTGCCGCGTGTTTGAACGTGAGCGTGCAGTCGGGCTTGGACGAGGGTGTTGGTGAAGTCGCCGCTATGATTCAAGCTACGGGGATTGGGATTCCCGCGCTCATTTCCTTTATCGCCTTTAATATGCTCACCATTCCCTGCTTTGCCGCCGCGGCAACCGCGAAAGGCGAAATTCGGAAAGGGAAATTTAAGTGGACGCTCTTGTTCTGGGTGTTTACGTCCTATTTAGTGAGCACGGTTATCTATACCGTCGGCGAGTGGTGGTGGACGGCGTTTATTTGGGTAGCGGCGGCGGTTTGTACGGGCGTTGCGATTGCGATCCATAACAAAAAAGCGGACGCGAAAAAACTTTTGAAGAAATAAGGAAACGTATTTATGAAACCGATTGATTGGATTATTATCGGCTTGGCGGTGGCTGCCGTCGTCGGCGTTGTCGTGTGGCAGATACGGCGTAAAAAACAGGGCAAAAGTGGTTGCGATTGTTGCGGTAATTGTAACGGTTGTAGCGGCGGTTGTGCTTGCGATAAAAAAGCGGAAGAATAAAAAACGGGGCTTGGAAAAAATCCAAGCCCTTGTTTTATGCTGGTAGTATGATTTTTACCGTTCGTAGCCGTGAAGTTCGTCTTTCTTCGCGCCGCGGACGTATTTTTTCATTTCAGGGTCGCACGCCGCAAAATGTTTGTAGTTTATCCGCGCCGTCGCAAGCGATACGTGGTTCGCACCGTTCGCCATGAGCGGGTTCGCGTATTGTTCAGGGTCGTCTTCCCAGAAACATACGGGGCAGATATCGTATGCGCGGTCTTTCTTGTCGAACGTGTAATAACCGCAGCACGGGCATTTGTATTTCTTCGGTTCGTCGCGCTTTTTAATGAGCGGTATGAGCGATACTAAAACGCCGCCGATAAGGTTCGCCGCAAGCGTTAAAAAGAAATACCCGATCATCGCGCCCGTGAGCGTGTCGCACGAGAACGCGTAATATAAGTTCGCGAGCGAGTTGTCAAAACCGCAAAACACGAATACGAATACGGGGAAAATTACGCCGATCGTCGCCGAAAGCTGCTTTTTCGCCGTGTACTTACACAGGAACACCGAAAGCCCGATCAGCATACCGCATAAAATTCCCGAACCGATTGCGTGCGCCGCCCAGCCGTCTTCGCACAGCTTTTTACTCATCAGCGTGTTTGCCGTGTCCGTGATCTCCACGTGCGAAAATTTTACGAGCAACGCCGTAAATGCAATGCCGATTACGTTGAAAAAAAGGCTCACGGGCAACGACCACCAGTTCTTTACGCCCATCGTTACAATCCGCGTGGAAAGACCTGTGATTAAATACAGACCGAACGTCGTTACCACGAACATTGCCAGCGAGAAGATAATCGCGCCGATAAGCGTACCCAGCGCGCCTTGGAATACGCTCATGGATATGAGCAAGCCCACGCCGCCGATAGCTACCATTACGCCGCCGAATACCGACGCTGCGCAAAAAACCCAAAAGTCCTTTTTCGTCATTTTTTCAAATCGCATCATAGTTGTATTATTTTAACATATTTCTACTTGCTTTGGCAAGCGTTTTTTTGTGGGCAGGAAAAAATACAATCGACGGGGTTCTCGCTCACTCGCGTGAACCCCTGATAATACAGGCGTTCTGCTCTGGACTTGCGCCTTTAGCGGCGCGCCCCGCTCGGCAATTATTAATTGCCGACTTTGCCGTCAAGTTTATCTTTGGTTTGAGCCCGTAAGGCAAAGCGTTTTGCTCTCGCAAAACGGCTCCCACCCTCAAGTCCCTTTGTAAAGACGGACTTCGACCAAAAAAGAAAAAGGGCTCTTCGCCCTTTTTCTTTTTTGGTGGAGACAAAGGGACTTGAACCCCTGACCTCTCGCATGTGAAGCGAGCGCTCTAACCAACTGAGACTATGCCTCCGCTATTAGCCTGACAAGAGGTGAACCCAACAAGGTTTAAACGGCAAAAAGCCGATTATACTTCGTCAATCTCGCTTATAATACTTGGGTATGATTGCGCTTAATTCCTTGTCTAAACGCCTTTTTGCTCGTTAAAACTGCTTCGCACCCCAAAGAGCGTATTTTTAGACGATTTTTGTGGGGCGTGGGCGCAGGCGTATTGGACATACGGCAAGAACGCGAACCGCGAAAAGCGACAAAAAGACGCCTTTGGGGCTTATTGCGGTTCACCTCTTGTCAGGCTACTTGTTTATTATAGCACCGCAGGAATCAAAAGTCAATCAGTTTTTTATGCGCTTTTTCGCTTTTTATGAAATTTTCGTCGAATTTATTCGTATTCGTCAAAATTCCTGCCCGCTGAGTACGGCGCTGGCATGGGCGGCGGTGGACAATCGTTGCGTTTGCCCGTCGGTTTTTTCGGCAAGCCTACGTTTACTAAAATTACGTCTTCTCCGATTTTAACGATGTTTTTCAGCTCGATAAACACGTTGCTTTTTTTAAGTCCAAACCCGCGACCGTTCGGCGCGACTATTCCAAGCCACCTGTTTTCGGGATAGCACAATACCACGTCGCAAGGCTTGCCGAGCTTTTTTCCGTCTTGCGTGTTTACCACTTCTTTCGTGCGTAATTCCGAAAAACTCAATTCCATAATCTATGCTCCTTGGTTTAGTATATGCGAGAAGAAAGAAAAATGTGAAAAAAGAACAAAAACAGGGCGAAAAAGGGAAAAAGCGACAAATTGAAAAAATTTTCCTTTTTATCCGTCATTCTATTTACTTTTTGACGTGGAAATACTATAATATATACGAAAATATATACAAATATATATAAAGAATTAGGAAGAAAGAAAAAATGGATAAAATTACGGTTGGTATATTTTGGATTTGCGACGAAGGCGGGTATTTAGATATCGTGTACGACACGGAACAATACGATCCCGATTGGCGTTCGGATTTCGGCGACGAATTTATTATGTATGAAAAGAGCCATGAAGATATGTGGAAAAAGCTTTCTGCCAAGCGTTGCCAAGGCAAATATAAAGCGTACGCCTACGACGATTTCCCGCGCGGGCGCGTAACCTACGATGCGGACGAAGAAGTGTATATCATCGACTACGACGTGAAATTGAAACCGAAAATGGGTGCGATTAAAGCGAAAATCATGCAAATGTTTAACTTGGGCGACACGGTATGCCGCGCCGATTCGCAACTTACCAGCTCCAAAGGTAGATTTAATAAATAAGATTTTAATACCCGAAATTCTTGACAGGTGCAAGAATTTCGGGTATAATAAAAATGAACATACGGCAAGAACGCGGTGGGCGAAAAGCGACAAAAAGACGCCTTTTGCGCGGGTGCGGATTATATTGTTTTGGTTATGGGGTTATAGCGCAGTTGGTAGCGCGTTTGAATGGCATTCAAAAGGTCAGGGGTTCGACTCCCCTTAGCTCCACCAAAAAACACCTAAAACGAATCGTTCGTTTTAGGTGTTTTTTATCCAAGCCGACAGGCTTGGCATGTAATCGCCGTAAGGCGCATGTAATCCAATGGCTTGATAACATACAATATATTGATTGCATACCGCTTGCGCGGATTACATACACCGCTATTGCGGTGATTTTTCATTTATTACAACGCGGTTTTTGTGTACTGCTCTGTTTCGGGGAGCGTGATTTCGATGCGACGTTGCAAACGGATATCCCGCGACGACGCGCCGATAAGGATATCGAAATCGCCGTTTTCAATATGCCACTTTTTCAAGGGTACGCTGTAAAAGGCGAACGAGCGGTAGTTGAGGTTCATGCTTACGCGCTTGCTTTCGCCTGCTTTGAGCGACGTTTTGACAAAGTCCTTTAATTCCTTGTCGGGGCGGGAGACCATGGCGCACACGTCGCGGACGTACAGTTGCGAAATTTCCTTAGCATCGCAATCGCCGACGTTCGTGACAGTGAACGATACTTCGTAGTCCGTTTCGCTCAATTTTTTAATCTGCATATCCGAATATTCAAATTTCGCATACGAGAGTCCGTACCCAAAGGGGAATTGGACTTGTTTTTCTTTGCTATCGAACCAGCGGTAGCCGACGAACACGCCCTCGTCGTAGCGTTCGTAAAAACCGTTGCCGTGCGCGCTGCCCGTAGGCGTATCTTCCAGACAAACGGGGAAGGTTTCGGAGAGTTTACCGCAAGGGCAAGCTTTGCCCGTGAGAATATCCGCAAGTGCCTCCATGCCGCCTTCGCCCGCAAAGCCGAGCAATACGACCGCTTTGACCTTATCCACCCAAGCGGAAACGTCTATTGCGCTGCCCGTGTTGAGCACGACGACGGTGTTGGGGTTGCGTTTCGCGCAATTTACGATAAATTCTTCCTGTTCAATTGGCAAGCGGATATCCGTTCTGTCGCCACCCTCAAACTCGATATTTTTGCCCGTGCCTACGCACAAAACTGCGACGTCTGCGCGCGAACAAAGTTCGTATTCCTGTCGGAGCATAAACGGAAGAACGTCAGCGAAAACGTTTGCCTTATCGCCCAGTCTTTCGGCGAGTTGTTCGTGTAAGGGCTGGGGCAAGTATTCGCTTTGGACGTACGCGCTACCACCGCCGCCGTAGGCGTTGCAGGTGTTAAACCAACCGCCGCCGACGAAGATATTGCCTTGTTTAAGCGGTAAAATCCCGTCGTCGTTTTTCATAAGCACGATGCCTTCGCGTACGATTTTTACGGCGTTTTCGTGGCGCTGTTCTTTCGTGGTAGTAACCGACTGTTTTTGCGTTTGCGTTTTTTCCATAAACGCAAGCAAACGGGTGATACAAGCATCGATTTCTTCTTCCGTCAGCCAGCCGTTTTCGTAGGCGGTTTTCACGTTCTCAAAATGGTTAAAGCGGTAAGGCATGCATAAATCGAGCGACGCTTTTACCGCGCGCCAACCGCTACGGACTGCGTTCCAGTCGGACACGATTACCCCGTCGTAGCCGAATTCGTCGCGCAAAATATCCTGCAAAAGCCATTTGTTTTCGCTTGCCCAAACACCGTTTACAAGATTGTACGAACACATAACCGTCCAAGGCTTGGCTTGCAAGGCAATCTCGAACGCAGGCAGGTAGATTTCGCGCAAAGTGCGTTCGTCTACTTCGCTTGATTGGCAGGTGCGACAAAATTCGCGGTTATTCAGGCAATAGTGTTTGAGCGACGTGCCCACGCCTTTGCTTTGTACGCCTTCTATGTACGCTTTGGCGAGCGTGCCTGCAAGGTACGGGTCTTCGGAGAAATATTCAAAATTTCTGCCGCAGAGTGGGGTACGTTTGATGTTCACGCCCGGTGCGAGTAACACGTCTACGTCGTTTTCCAAACACTCGTCGGCAATCGTCGCGCCGTCTAAATACGCGAGTTCGGGATCCCAAGTGTTGGCGATTAAGTGAATATTCGGCATAGCCGTTGCTTTCACCGTGGTCAATTCGCCCGTTTCTTCGTTTTTTACGCGCTTGCGAAGCCCGTTCGGTCCGTCCGACAGCCACACGGACGGCAATTTACCGTTTGCCGTTTCCAAACGCCAGCCGTCTTTTCCGCAAAGTAGCGCTAATTTTTCGTCCAAAGTGAGTTGTTTAATATCGTATTTCATAAAGCCTTTTCCTCCTGCTTTTTTCTATTATAACATATAAATCTCTCAAAATATACAATAAAACGGTTGAAAATACTCTCATTTTGTGATAAAATATAAACATGAAGAGTTTTTATGAACGGCATAGAGAGTTGGATACGTTGCCGTACGTACTGCGAAGCCAAGCGTATGATTTTCCTGCGCATTTCCATGGAAATTTGGAAGTGCTTATCGTAAAGCGCGGGGAAAAGACCATGCACATAAACGGCGAAGAGTATTGCGCGGACAACGACACGGTGACGGTGATTGACAGTTATGACGTGCACGCGTACGAAACCAAGTGGAACGAGGACTGTCGCGTGGTGATTATTCCGCAAGAAGCGGCAGCGGCGTTTCACGCGCGGCATAAAAATTTACGGATAAAAGACAAATTAATCAAGGACGCGGCGCTTTGCGACGAGCTGTTAAAAATCGTGGACGAGTATCTTTTGCAGGACAAAAGCGAGAGCGTGCAGGCCGTGGCGTTGGAGCTGTTTTTGGCGACGTTAAACGACAAGATAGAATGGATAGAAGAGCGCGGCGGCGGGGAAGTGGAATTGATTAGAAAAATGCTCGCGTTTATCCATGAAAATTACCGCGAGGACGTGTCGAGAAAAACGCTTGCACGCGTACTTGGGTATGCCGAAGCGCATATTTCGCGGGTATTTCACAGGTATTTGAAAACGGGGATTTCCGCGTACGTAAACGGGCTTAGGCTTGCGTACGTGGAGAAACGGAAAAAGGACGGCGACACGACGGTAACAGAGCTTATCTACGAAGCGGGGTTTAAGAGTCAGCAGACGTATTATAGGGTGAAGAAAATGCATAATGCATAATGCAAAATGCATAATTATGGTAAAATTTATAAGAGATTGTATCATTTCGCGACGCGCCATTCCAGAATGACAAGACGGGGGTGCGATAGAAAAACGGACGGAAACTTGTAGAAGTTTCGCCGCGGGGCGTCCCCCGCTTTGTGTAAAATACGTGAATGTTTGTTAAATGTTTTAAATATGCGTAGAAAAACGCTTGTAAAACACTTTTACTTATGGTAAAATATACGCAAAGCCGTTTATTTTGGACGGGAAACGGGTATAAATGAATATTGAATACGTAAGGAGTATACAACCTTGACCAAGAAATCGAAAATTATTATGTGGATTGTCATCGGCGTCGTAGCCGTGGCTCTTATCGGGATTTTGCTTTCCGACGCGTTCGGTGCGGAAGAAATTCTCTTTTCCGAACTACTTACCCTGCTTAAAAAGGGTGAAGTGGAAAAATTGTACGTGGACGGTTATAACTGGCAAGCCACGCTCGTAGACGGTACGATGGTAACCGTCGAGGGTGGACCGAGCATTTACGATTATATGTCGTTTTCCATGTTCATGAACGACGTGGGATTGAGCGTTGACAAGCTTTCGGCTATTGATATTCAATTCGCCGACCCGAACGCGGGTAGTATTTGGTCGAGCCTTATGCCGCTTTTGGGTATTATTCTCGTAGCAGTCGTGTTCTGGCTGATTATGCGTAGCGCGGCGGGTGCGGGCAATGCGAATATGAACATCGGCAAGAGCAAAGCGCAAGTGCAAAGCAATTTGAAAGTACGCTTTTCCGACGTTGCGGGTGCGGAAGAAGAAAAGGAAGAACTTGCCGAAGTAGTGGAGTTCTTGAAAAACCCCAAAAAATTCTCCAACCTTGGCGCGCGGATTCCCTCGGGCGTGTTGCTCGTAGGGCCTCCGGGAACGGGTAAAACGCTGTTCGCAAAGGCGGTTGCCGGCGAGGCGGGCGTACCCTTCTTCTCGGTTTCCGGTTCGGACTTTGTAGAAATGTACGTGGGTGTGGGCGCAAAACGTGTGCGCGACCTGTTTGATATGGCGAAGAAAAATCAGCCGTGTATTATTTTCGTGGACGAAATCGACGCGGTTGGGCGTCGGCGCGGCGCTGGGCTTGGCGGCGGCCACGACGAAAGAGAACAGACGCTTAACCAAATTCTCGTGCAAATGGACGGGTTTGAGGCGAACGACGGTATTATCGTTATGGCGGCGACGAACAGAGAGGATATTCTCGACCCTGCGTTGCTCCGTCCGGGACGGTTCGATAGACGTATTAACGTCAACTTACCCGACGTAAAGGGGCGTGAACAAATTTTGAAAGTGCACGCGCGCAACAAACCTATGGCGGCGGACGTGAATTTCAAAACGGTGGCGCGGATTACGGCAGGATTTTCGGGCGCAGAGCTTGCAAACCTTTTAAACGAGGCTGCAATTTTGGCTGCGCGGGCAAATAAGAAACTTATCGGTAATCTCGAATTGTACGACGGCATTAACAAGGTGCTTATGGGACCGCAGAAAAAGAGCCGCGTCGTTACCGAATCGGATAAACGTTGTACGGCGTATCACGAGGCCGGCCACGCGGTGCTGGCTTGTCTTTGTAAGCATTGCGACCCCGTACACGAAGTGTCCATTATTCCCCGCGGTAGAGCGGCGGGCTATACCATGACGCGTCCCGAAACGGACGATAACGACGTTTCGTATAACAAGCTTATCGATAATATTTGTATGTCGCTTGGCGGCAGAGTAGCCGAAGAACTCGTTATCCAAGACGTAACGACGGGCGCGAGCGCGGACTTGCAGCACGTATCCGAACTGGCGCGGCGCATGGTTACGCAATGGGGTATGAGCGACAAGCTCGGACTTGTGGCGTACGATTCCGATCAGCCCGTGTTTATGGGTATGGAATACGGTAATCAGAGCCGTGGTGGGTATTCGCAAGAAACGGCGGCGACGATCGATTCGGAAATCCGTCGTCTGATCCAAGAGGCGCATGAACGCGCAGTCAAGCTCTTGAAAGAAAATCGAGCGGTTCTTGATAATATGTCCCGCGTGCTCGTAGAAAAAGAGACCATTTACACCGAAGAAGTGGCTATGCTTATGAAAGGCGCGGATTATAAGGAAGTTATCGCGTTTATGGACGAGAAAGAGGACGTGCATAAAACCAATCCGTTCGTGAACATGACCAAACCCTCCAAAGAGCATATCGTCAGCGACGAAACGGAATCGGAAGAAAAATCGGAAGAAAAGACGGAAGAATAATAAAATGCCGCGGCTGAATTGCCGCGGTTTTTCCAAAGGTGGCGTTATGAAAAAGACGAAAAAACGCAATCAATTGAATATCAGTTATACGCAAAAAACCGTGCCCATTTCCTTAATAGATACAAGTTCAGACGAAACGGCTTGGGACAAGAAAGAGCTAAAAAGCCGCGCGACGTATTTTCTTTTGAACGGCGCGGGCGAGTTTTCCGTGAACGAGAGCGAAAACGGTCGGTTTAAACTACTTGCCGCCGAGCGCGATTTTTGGGCGTACAAGCTTACGGGCGCGCGGGAAGTGAACGTGCGGATTTATTCCTTTACCGACCATAACGCAGAATGTTTTTCTATTGTGGAACGGTTGAAAACGGAACGGCTTGCGGTGATGGACGAGGCGTATTTGATGAAACGGTTGATAGACGAATTTTCGTTTACGCAGGACGATATCGGTGCGCTCGTTGGGAAATCCCGTCCAAACGTAGCCAACACGTTGCGGCTTTTGACGCTCACGCCCGAGGTAATCGGTTTGATTGAAAGCGGCAAGCTTTCGGCGGGACATGCGCGGACGCTTGTGAAAGTGGATAAGGAAAAGCAGTACGCGTTTGCAGAAGAGGCGTTAAAGCGGGATTATTCGGTGCGCGAGATGGAACGCGCGGTAAAAGCGTATTTAACGCCGCCCGAAGTATTGAAACAGGAAAACGCGGCAAAAGCCGCGGCAAAGAGCGAGGAATTGAAAGCGTTCGTCGAGCGTATGCGCAGGGTATACCGTACCAAAGTATCGCTGATAGGGAACGATAAAAAGGGCAGGATTTACATTGATTATTATTCGCCCGAAGATTTATACCGTTTTGAAGAACTCTTGGATATGATTGAAAACTACGATAGGTAGTTTTCAATGCGTAAAAAAATAGGCTTTTCGCAAAGCCTATTTTTTATTCGCTCTTGGGCGGTGTATTTGGTTTATCGGCAAGCTCCAAAGCAAGCTGAAATCCCTGTTTAAAAGCGAGCGTATATAATCTTTTCGCAAAGTATTTTTGTACCTGTTCTTCACAATTAGCGTATGCGAAAAATAAATCGCTCTGTTCGTTGGAAAGCGACGGCAATAGTTTTTTTAAAATATCTGCTTTGTTGCGCCAAAAGTCCGTCTTTTTAAGGTCTTGCGTTTCTACTTTAAAGATTCTATAATAATCTTCTTCAAATAAGGTATCTATCACGGATTTCATTTTTTTCTCCTTTTGGGCATTTATATGCCCATATCGTGATTATATCATACATTTTTATGCCTTGTCAAATATTTTCGACACTTTTATGGTAAACTATGTAAAAAACAGGGGCACAAAAATGGACTTCGCGGAAATTTCCAAAACTTTAAGAAAAGAAAGAAACTTATCGCAGGCGCAGTTGGCTGATTTTTTAAAAGTTAGCAAGTCTTGTATTTCCATGATAGAAATTGGAAGAAATGAGCCGACCGCAAATACTTTAATCCGTTATGCGGATTTTTTTGAGTGCAGTACGGATTACTTGCTGGGCAGAGAGGACGATTTTGGAAATGTAGTTATTAAAGAAAGTTCTTCGGCTAATTTGACGGTGGAAGAAAAATCTTTGTGTAAAAACTTCCGCGCGTTATCTAACGAACGCAAAATGCAGGTTTTAGAATATGCTGAACTTCTATTAAGTAAACAAAAGTAGTATATGAGAAATAATATTTTTGGAAAACGATTAAAGGAATTGCGGTTGGAAAAAGAATTATCGCAAGAAAAACTTGGTCAAGAATTGGGGTTCAGTAATCAAACGATTAGTTGTTGGGAAACGGGAAGTCGCGAGCCTGATTTAGAAACCTTATTACAAATCGCGCATTACTTTGACGTTGCGTTAGAAGAATTATTGGAAGAGAATATTTAACCCACGGTTTACTACTTGATAACCGTGGGCTTTCTTTTATTTTGATATATCATCATGGAATTTTACAATGCAAACGTAGCTTTTCATCTCTACGCCATAGCGTAATGACCGCTAACGCGGTGAGAAACGCAAAACTGCGTTTTGCTTATTTTGGGGCTTGTTATGCGGGGCGCTGCCCCAACCCCCGCCAGAAACTAAGTTTCTGGACTTCTAGTCATAAATATTACGATAATTATGCTTCCGCTTCGCGGATTCTGCTGAGCTTGTCAAGCTCTGCGAATTTGCCGTTTAAGGCTATCAGTTCTTCGTACGTGCCCGTTTCTACTAATCTACCTTCGTCCATTACTATAATCCTGTCGGCGTTGCGAATCGTCGATAAACGGTGCGCGACGATAAACGTCGTGCGGTTCTCTACAAGCTTTTCTATCGCGCGCTGAACGTGGTATTCCGAAACGTTGTCAAGCGCACTCGTCGCTTCGTCTAAAATGAGTATGCGCGGGTCGCGAACCAAGGCGCGGGCTATCGATACACGCTGTTTTTGACCGCCCGAAAGCTTGTCGCCGCGTTCGCCTACTTGCGTGTCTAAACCGTGGGGCATCGACGGTAAAAATTCGGAAACCGCCGAGTCCTCCACCGCGCGTTGTAAGCGTTTTTCGCTGTATCTGCGCATACCGTACGTTATGTTTTCGCGAATCGTTCCCGAAAAAAGTATGCTGTTTTGCGGTACGACCGATATGAAATGTCTATACGATTGCAACGGTAAATCGGTAAGCGGCGTGCCGTCTATCAAAATCCTGCCGTCCGTCGGCGCGAGTAAGCCGATTAATAGGTTCATAAGCGTGCTCTTGCCCGAACCCGAACTGCCAACGACCGCTATCCGTTCGCCCTGTTTCACGTGAAAACTGAAATTCTCTACCACGTTTTTTTCTTCGTTGGGGTAATGATAGCAAACGTTTTCAAAGGCTACGTCGCCGTGGATTTGGGGTACGGGGATATCGCCGTCGTCCGTTTCAATATCCGTTGCGCAAACGATTTCCGAAAGGGAGCGAACCGCCTCTTTACCTGCCGTAAGCGAGGGGAATGCGTTCACGAGCGAAAGAACGGAGCTACTTATCGACGCGAACAGGGATTGAAACAACACCACTTCGCCGATCGTTACGTAGCCTTTAATGCACAGTAGTACGCAAACGAACAGACATATCGCCGAGCAAAGCTGGCTAGTCATCCACGAAACCGAACCAAAGAACGCGTTCGTCTTATCCAAATGTACGCCCGCGCGTTCCACAGAGTGGATTTTTTCGTCTACTTCCATGCCTTCTTGCTCTATTAAACCGTGCGCTTTCGTGAGCGTGAGCATTTGGAGCGTAGTCGTGAGTTTAGAGGAGAGCTGTTCGTTTTCCGCGCGAAAATCGCGATGACCTTGGCGCACGGGTTTTCTGAACAGTTTCACCAAAAGAATATTTAAGGGTATTAATACGATAAAGAACAGAGCGATCAGCGGACTCTTCCAAACGGCGATACACGCCGAAATCACCGCGCCGATAATCGCGGGGATAAGCGAGTTCATGAAATGTGTGAAATACCCCGTTACGCTTTCGATATCGCGCAAAAGCTTGGATTGCACGCGGCCTTCTTCTATTTCTTTATGATAGGTAATCGAAAGGCGTTGCAATTTCCTGATTACGCCGCTGCGAATTTCCGCCGTCGTTTTGCGTATCCACCTGTTCATAACCGACGAGCGCCACATGGTGGAAGGTACGTTTTGCACGAGCAGGACAAACAAAATAGCGGCGTCGATGACGAGCCGCGTGGCGTAGCCGTCCGGGCGGAGCGTCAGCGTATCGATCACGTCGCTGGTGATGAGCGGCAGTACCCAAACAGGCGCAAATTGCAACAGGTAAATTAAGGTTGAATAAACGACCATCAACCAGTCCCGTCGCAACAGTTTCGTTAAAAACTTGTCGCCTTGTGCTTTCTTCGTTTCGCCGTATCCGAAAAGCCATTCTACGTCGGGAATACGGCCTTTCACCGTCTTTTCCCGTTCCCGTCGCGGTATTACCGCTGCTTGTTCCGCACTTTGTTTCGACATAGTAAAGTCCTCCTATATGTCTAACTTGTTAGGCTAAATGTATTTAGTTTTGTGATATTATAACACGCGAAAATGCGCTTGTCAACCGTTTGGAAAAAATTTTCCCGTTTTTTGGAAAAAATTTTTTCGCGGCTTTTGCGCGAACTTTTGCGCTTTTTTTGCAAACTGTATGTATGGACGAAAAAGGGCGTGTGCACAAAAAATCAAACAGCTTTTTAACGGGTGCGGCGTTGATTGCCGCGGGCGGCTTGATAGCCAAGCTCGTCGGCGCGTTATACCGTATCCCTTTGCTGTCGCTAATCGGCGGGCGCGGGATAGGGCTGTATCAGCTCGTTTATCCCGTGTACTGTATACTTTTAACCGTGTCTGCAACGGGGATTCCTTCGTCCATTGCCAAGCTCGTTGCCGAACGGGTGGAAAAGGGTAAATCGCCGCAAGGCGTGTTCCGTTCGTCGTTGCGGTTGTTCGTGCTCGTCGGCTTGGCGGGGACGGCGGTCATGGTGATCGCCGCGCCCCTTTTATCGCGCGCGCAGGGTAGTGAAGAGGTGCGCGCGGGATATTATACGCTCGCGCCGGCGGTGGTGCTCGTGTCCGCTTTGTCCGTGTTCCGTGGGTATTTTCAGGGCACGAACCGCATGTTCCCCACCGCGCTATCCGAAATCGTCGAACAGGTGGTAAAAGTGGGGTTTGGTTTGTTTTTTGCCTATCTCTACCGCGATAATTTGCGCGTCGCCGTTACCTTATTATTGCTTGCCGTTACGATATCCGAAGCCGTTGCGCTGTTGGTTACGTTCTTGCAATACCGCCGTGATAAATTGCGGAAAGAATACGCAGACGACGGGGGTATGTATGCGACGAAATCCATTTTAAAGCTGAGTATACCCGTTACGTTAAGTTCCGTTTTATTGCCCCTTTCCTCGCTTATCGACAGCGTGCTCGTCGTGCGGCTTATGGGGAAATACGCAAGCGACGCCGTTACGTTATACGGGTTGTTTGCGGGCGGGGCGGTAACCGTTATCAATTTGCCTGTATCCGTGTGCTACGGGATAGCGGCGGCGAGTATTCCCGCCGTGGCGGCGGCAAAGGCGAAAACGGGGGATATGACCGACCGCGTGCGACGGGCGAGCGTGCGGCGGCGGTGGTTGTATTCGCTTATCGTAACCGTGGCAATCGCCGCGCCGAGCGCGATAGGACTGTATTTTTTTGCCCAGCCTGCCGCAAAGTTGATTTTTAGAAACTTGCGCGGGGAAGAACTGAAAATTTTAGTGGAGCTCGTCAAGATTTTTTCCGTATCCGCGCTTACGCTTTCGTGCGTGCAAACGCTTTCGGCGTGTTTGACGGCGCAAGGAAAACCCAAATACGCGGCGATATCCATGGGCGTTGGTATTATCGTAAAGACGGTTGTGTATTGCGTTTTACTGCAAAATCCGAAAATTTCCGTTTTCGGATTAGCGCACGCTACAAACCTTTGTTATTTGGTTGCGTTTTTGCTCGATTTGTTGTATAATTTTCGTGTAAAATGAAAAAAGCTTTGGTTTAATGCATCATGCACGCAAAGCGTACAAGGCGTTGAACGTTAGTGAAAATTCATGCATGGAAACAGGAGAAAAAACAAATGATTACGGTTATCGGTTTAGGCGCGCAAAAGGGAGATTTGACAAAGCGCGGGGAAGAGGCAATTTTGAAGGCGGTAAATGCGGGCGTGCCCGTGCTCGTTCGGACGGCGAACACGCGGTCGTATGAAACGGTGCTCGAGCTTGGCGTAGCGCATACTTGCTTGGATTACGTGTACGAAAATAGCCGAAATTTCCAAACGCTCGCCAATAACCTTGCCAAAGCCGTTATCGCCGCGGGCGAAAACGCCGTGTATCTCGTGGACGGCGCGGCGACGGAGGATTATTCCGTGAAAGCGCTGATTAGAAAAACGCGCGGAAAAATCGAGATCATCGACGGCGTTTCTAAAATTTCCGCTATCGCTACGGCGGCGAAGTTTGCAGGATGTTCGTATACCGCCGTTTCTGCGTACGAGCTCGTGCAAAACGCGCGGGCGGATTTGGCTTTGCCGCTTATCGTCTACGATTTGGACGATAGAGCCTTGGCAAGCGATTGTAAACTCGTTTTAGGGGATTTGTTCGGCGAAGAAATCGCCGCGCAATATATTTTGGGCGGCAAGGCGAAAAAAATCCGTTTATACGAAACGGACAGGCAAAAGGCGTACGATTATTCGTCGGCGATTGCGATAGAAGAAATTCCGCTGCTTGAAAAAGAACGGTTTACCGCTAACGATTTACGGGAAATCATCGTGCGCTTGCGTAAACCCGACGGCTGTCCTTGGGATAGGGTACAAACGAACGAGAGTATTAAAATGGCGGCGGTGGAAGAAGCGTACGAACTGGTGGACGCTATCGATAAAGACGACGACGAGAAAATATTGGAAGAAACGGGCGACGTGTTATTGCAAGCCGTGTTCCACGCCGTATTAAAAGAAGAAACGGGTGCGTTCAGTCTCACCGACGCGTTCACGGGCATATGCAAAAAACTCATTTTCCGGCATTCGCATGTGTTCGGCAAGGACAAAGCGGAAAACGCGGCGGGCGCGCTCAGCGTTTGGGAACAGAACAAGCGTGTGGAAAAGGGACAAAAGACGTTCGCGGACACCGTCAACGACGTACCCGCTTGTTTCCCTGCCGTAATGCGCGCGCAAAAAGTTGGTAAACGCGCCGCAAAAGCGGGTATGGATTTTGCCACCGCGCAAGCCGCCGCAGAAAGATTGAAAGAAGAACTTTTAGAAGTGTTCGACGCTATCGCGCGCGGGGATAGCGTGGAAGTGGAAAAGGAAGTGGGCGATTTGCTCTTTGCCGCCGTCAACGTGGGCAGAAAGGCGGGCGCAGATTGCGAAAAAGCGCTCAAAGAAAGCGTGGAACGTTTTTCTTTCCGATTCACGAAAGCCGAAGAAAAAGCCCTTGCCGACGGCAAGGACGTAACTACTCTTTCCGAAGAAGAGTGGGATAGGTATTATTTGCAAGCAAAGTCCGAACTGTGAGTTGGCTTGCGCCAACGTTATGAGTTATGGTTGCCCTTACGGGCAAGTTATGAGTTGCCTAACGGCAACGTTGCGGTATTAATTTAACAACAACGCGCCGACAGGCGCTCATAACTTTTGCGTTAGCAAAACCATAGTTCATAGTAAATCCGTTTACGAATTTTCATAGCTTTACTTATGCAGTGCAGGGAAAAATTTCGCGACGGGTTTCATGACGTAGAGCGCGGATACGATTACTACGCCCAGCGCGCCACAGCAAACGCCTTGCAATGCGTTGCCTAAAATATTGGGAATCGCGCCAAGCCCCAAACCCAAAATTACGCTTTCAAAGAAGAAATACAAACCTACCATCAAGCCTTCGCCGACGATTGCGCCCGCTATTCTGGGGAGAAAATCGAGCGAAGGTTTTTTTATCGCTTTTTTTGCCAAAGCCCAAACCGCCCAAGCAGCGAGCGCGTCTAAGCCCTTTATTAAAAACGTGGCGGGGGCGTACAGGGCGTAGCCCGTCAATATATCGGCAAGCGCGCTGCCTACCGCCGCGGCGGTAAAGCCGAATACAGGTCCTAAACACCAGCCCGAAAGGAGCACGAACACGTCGCCCGTGTTGAAATATCCCGATGCGGGCAGGGGAACGGAAAGAAGCATTGTGCCAAGCAGGCACAGCGCCGCGAACGCGGCGGTGAACGCGATTCGTTTGGCTATGGAAAGTTTGTGTCTTGAATCTGTTTTCGTCATAACTTGCCGTCCTGTTTTTGCATTATTATACTACGCAAAATAGGCAAAGTCAAGCGAATGAAAACGGTTTTTTAGTGAAAAATTCAGACGAGATCGGGGCGGATACATTCACCCGTTGCCGCGCTTTGGAAGATGATAAAAAAGCCGTCAGTTTCCGAGAAAACCGAACAGGGCACGAACGTGCAAACGTCCTTGATTTCTTCGGGCGGTGCGTTCTTATCTTTCGCGGCGAGAGCGTAGCAAATATAACGCGCTTTGCCCTCCTCGTAAATTACGCCTACAAGGTATTGCGGGGCTTGTTCGTCGCCCTTTACGCGTACCCATTCGCTGCACGAAAACGCGCCGTTTAGCGTTTTATCGCGCGGGTAGGTTTTTACGAGTTCGTCCCATTCGCTTTTGACGGAAAGATAATATCCGTCCGTGTCCGTTGCAAACGGGTGGAGTAGCTTTTCAGCATGGTCATTTTGCGGTGCGTCAAGCCTTTCTTCCGCGTTTTGGTTTTCAGCTCCGCTTTCAATCGGTGCATTACTGCTAACTTGGCTAAGCTGCTCTTGTTCATTTTCTTTCTCCGAATAATAGTTTTCCGTTGCCACCGTTTCGTCGTCGTAACCGTCTTGGGTTTTAGGCGGCTCTTCCTCTATAACCGCTGGTTCCGTTTCCGCGTTTTCGGCGGTGAAATCGGGTTGATTTTGAGGAAAGACGGGGGGCAGGGTTGCGTTTAAGATGCGTTTGAAGTCGTACGCGCCGTTGCCGTTGATGCCGTAGGCGATGGGTACGACTTCGTTTTTGACGTAGCATACGACGGCGCAAAAGCCGTTTGAGATATCGATATCGGATAAGAGATTGAACAGGCTTTTACCGCGAAGCGCTAGCGTTTCCGTTTTGCCTTTGCCGTCGGAAAGTAGACAAAAATACTCGCCGACAATGAGCGGGGCAAAATTGATGACGGATACTTCCACGGCAAGGTTTTTGCCGTATTGTTCCGCTTTAACCAAACCCGAAAGCGTTTTCCCGTCCCCCGAAAATCCCTGTTTTATCTGCCGTAAAATACACATTTTCTTTACGTAATTCATAATAGCTCCCGAATTTTATACTATATATGGTATTATATATGCTTTCCCGTATCGAAAATTGACCGTTTTTCGTGGGTTTTAGCAGGCTTTGCGGAAAAAATAAATAAAAAAATACGCGTAAGCTTGGTTCAAAATATTGACCTTGGCGCGCTTTTTGCGTATAATAATAGATATGAAAGACGGACGGACGAAAAAAGGAAAAATCATTGCGCTGCGCGTGGTGCTTACGGCGGCGTGCGTGGCTTTGGTGGCGTTTATCTTCTATAACTCGCTAAAAACGGGCGACGAATCGGCGGCGGAAAGCAATATCGTTACGGATACCGTGCAGAAAATCATCGGTTTTTTCGCGCCCAAGTCTTGGATAGCAAACGCTACGGGCGCGGAATACGAACGCTTACATTCCTACGTGCGGACGTTAGCACATTTCTCGGAGTTTGGGTTGCTTGGGGCGTTGATGAGCTGGTGCTGGCGCGCGTACACGAGCGATAAGCTGTGTTTGCTTTTCCCCGTGTGCCTCGTATTGTTTATTCCCGTTTTGGACGAGAGTTTGCAATTTTTGACCGCGGGGCGCGTGGCGGATACGAGCGATTTGTTCGTGGATACGATAGGCGGAATTTGCGGTTTAGCGTTTGCAACTATCACGCTGATTATCGGCAAAGCCGTGTTATCGAAAAAGAGAAAGGGGGATTAAGTCATGGCGCAAGAAAGCTTGGAAATCGCGCTCATTAAATACAACAAAAAGACTTGGTGCAAAAGCGGACTGCTCGGATTTTTTATCGGGCTGGCGGTAATCGTGCCGGGGATTAGCGGTTCGACCGTGGCAATCATTTTCAAATTGTACGATCAGTTTTTATACGCGCTTGGGAATTTGTTTAAAAAATTCAAGAAGTGCTTTACCTTTTTGTTGCCCATCGGGTTGGGAATTTTGCTGGGCGTATTGCTCGGATTTATCGCCGTCAAAAAGCTGATTGAGATTTTGCCCTTTGCCATCGTGTGTCTGTTTGCGGGACTGATGTGCGGCGCGTTTCCTGCCGTCAAAGACGAGCTTAAAGGCGCGCAGCGCACAGGCAAACGTATTACGCTCTTTGCCGTGGGGCTTTGTATTCCCGTGGCTATCGGTTGTTTTTCGGCAATATCGAGCGTGAAAAACGGCGCGGAAACGGCGGTGGACGCGTTTGCCTCCGTGCAATGGTGGCACGTCGTCGTAGGGCTTGTGATAGGATGCGTAATGTCGCTTACGCAAATCGTACCCGGACTGTCGGCAAGCGCGTTTTTGATGGCGGTGGGCTGGTTCCAAAGCGTCGTTTCGTCCGTGAGTATGACCTATTGGAAGAGTAATCCGCAAGTATTTTTGGTGTACGGCGCGCTCGGCGTTGGGTTTTTAATCGGGTTGTTCGGATTCTCAAAACTGCTCACCGTATTGTTTGAAAAAGCGCGGGCAACGGCGTATTTCGTTATCGTTGGGCTCTCGCTCGGCTCGATTTTGTCTATGTTCTGTAACGGCGATATTATGCAGGTGTACGTGGCTTGGAAAACGGGCGTTGCTTGGCTGGATTTAGGGCTGGGTGTCGCGCTCTTTGCCGTGGGGGTGCTGGGCGCGTATTTGCTCGTTCGCTATCAACGTAAAAAGGACGCAGAAACGACGGCGGAAAAGTAAAAAGCGCATGAAATTTTTTGAAAATTTGGGAAGAAAAATGCGCTCGTTTACGGCGCAATACGGGTATGCGTGCGAATGTTGCGGCAGGGAATTGTTCGATTATCCTAAACCGCGGTTTTGCGACGATTGCGAGCGGAAATTGCACGATAACGACGGCGTTACCTGTCCTAAATGCGGTAGAATGACGATAGGTGAAGGCGTGTGTTTGACTTGCAAAACCCGCGTTCCAAGATTTACCCAAGGCTTTTCCGCGTTCGTCTACGACGGGGAGGCCGCCGCGCTTGTCAACCGCTTGAAGAACGGACGACGGCGACTTGCGTACGCGCTTGCCGAGCGTATGGCGGAGGATTTTCTAAACAAAGCCTACTACTTTTTAAACGGCGACGAGATTTTGTACGTCTTGTCCGTGCCGACGACCAAAGAAAAACGCGCCGAACGCGGCTTTAACCAAGCGGAAGAATTGGCGACGGCGTTTTCGAAGGAGCTGGAAAAGCGGGGTTTTGCCGTGGCAACGGAAGAAAACGTTTTGGAAAAAACGCGGGATACCGCGCAGCAAAAGCATTTGGGCTTGTTCGGGCGCGCGGAGAACGTGAGGGGCGCGTACCACTTACACAAAAGAGCGTTTTGCGAGGGTAAAACACTGCTCTTAGTGGACGACGTTATGACGACGGGCGCAACGGGGAGCGAGTGCGGAATGCTACTGCGTAACGCGGGTGCGAAAGCCATTTATTTTATCACCGCCGCGTCTTTGCCCGAAATACCGTAAAGTAAGCTTTTGCTTGGGGATTAAAAGGTTCGCTCTGACGAGTGATTGACCGCCAAAGGCGGTGAAAGCGCAAAACTGCGTTTTGCTTATGAATGGGCTTGTTATGCGGGGTTTCACCCCTGCACCCCACCAGAAACTAAGTTTCTGGACTTCTAACTATAAATTAATTCGCGAGATAGCTTATAAAAATCGCCGTGATTCGATGTAGAAATTCCATCGCGCGGCGGTTATTTTTTCAATTCGCGCGTAATCGGAAGAAGTGTGTAAAATGTAGTTGTTGCCAAGGTATACGGCGACGTGCCCAACCCTTTCGATACCGCTTAAATGCTGGCGGGATTCGTTGGTGAAGAACATGCAATCCCCGCGCTGTAAATCGCTTGCGGGAACGTATTTACCCTGCTTTACTTGCGTGCGCGTCGTTACGCCCAAAAGCTTGTCCGCGCCGTGATAGAACATGTATTGCACGAGCGACGAGCAATCGAATTTTTGTGCGGAAAAACCCGAAAGCAAGTTCCCTTTCCCGTCGTGTAAGCGTACTGCCCCGTATACGTACGGCACACCAAGTAAACGGTAGCCCTCCTCTAAAACTTCTTCCACTTTCGCATCTGTCGCCTTTTCGAGCGAGAATACGGCGGCGTAAGACGTGGAAATGTACGCGGTTTTGCCACGATAATAGGTCTTATACCACCCGTCCGTTTGACCGATGAGCGCGTACGTTTCGCCCTTTTCCGCCTGAGCATATACGGCGTAAGACGTACCCGCACCCAAACGGATATTTACGCCGTTCGTTGTTGCACGGATATATTTCGCATATTCCACCACGGGCGCGGTCGGTTCTTCTACGGGCGGCGTGGGCGTTTCAACGCTCGGCGTATCTTCGGGTGTGCTTTCGGGCGTATCGCTGGGTGAATCATTGGGTATATCACTCGGCGTATCGCTGGGCGTTTGGATAATAGGCGCGTCGGTGGTTGCGCTATCTAAGGATTCGTTTCCACAAGCCGTCAAAGAAAAAGTCGGCGCAAGGAACGTAAGGGATAATAAAAGTGATAAAATCGTTTTATGTATTTTCATAATGTACCTGCCTAATTGCGTTTTGATTGTTCCATTGTAAACGATAGAGCGTGGCGTTGGCAAGGGGTAAAAAAACGGAAATACAGGAAAAAAACGGTAAAAAGGGCTTAAAATTTCCGTTTGTTGACAAAAGCGGGAAAATTTTTCGCGAACACTCGTTCGCGTTGCTTGAAAAATACCGCCAACTATGCTATAATAGAAAAAAGGAAAAAACAAATGCAGAAATTTTTGACAGACGTACACACCCATTCTAAATTTTCTAACGACGGCAGGGAAGAGCTTGCCGTTATGCTTGCCGTTGCGCAAGAAAAGGGCGTGGGCTTTTATGGCGTTGCCGAACATTTCAACTTTGAAGAAAACGAAGTGGACGGCGATATCGACGCGGAAGAGTATTTTCACGCCGCGCGGCATTTGCAGGAAGATTATGCAGGGGTTATGAACGTGCTCGTGGGCGCGGAGTTCGGGTTTGGGAAAGGCGAAAAAACGAACGCCGCGTATTTGGACGTTTGTAAAAAATATTCGCCTGATTTTATCGTAAACAGCGTGCATATGGTCAACGGCTCGGATTATTATTTTAAACACCTGTTCTATAAAACAGAGCAAGGAAAAACGCTCTTGCGGGACAGGCGGGAAGTATTTGAAGAATATTTGCAAACCGTTTACGAAAGCTTGCTCGTGCCTTATCCGTACGATATCGTCGGGCATATCGGGTATGCGGGCAGGTACGCGCCCTATGCGGAAAAGGGGATCGCGTACGCGCAGTTTCAAGCCGTGTACGATCGGATTTTTAAGGAAATCATTGCGCGGGATAAGATTTTGGAGTTAAACGGTAAGGGCTTAATCCCCAGCGCCGACGTATTAGCCGGATATTACGCTTTGGGCGGGCGGAAAGTTTCCTACGCGTCCGACGCGCACGATACCAAAGGTCAACTGGTCAATCGTGAACAGGCTATGCGGATTTTGAAAGAAATCGGGTTTACCCATCTCACCGTGCCCTGTCGCGGCGAGCATATAAAGGTGGAGATTTGATATGTCGGAGTTGGACCTTTTGAAATTATTCCAAAGCTTGGGCGAAGAAACGGAGCTTGCGGATTTTTCGCCCGAAGAATTGCAGGAAATGCTGGATAGAATGGCGGCGGGCGGCGAAGAACTGCCGATGACAAAAGAGGCGTTTAAGGAAAGGTATTTCGCCTATTACGACGACGTTAAAGACAAATCGCTCAAAAAACAGGACTGGTGAGTATGCGGAGAAAAATGAAATCCTATAAGCGTTTGATTTTCGACGCCGATCACACCCTACTCGATTATTTAGCCGACGAGCGCGCGGCGTTTATTAGAACGTACGCCTTGCTTGGTATGACGGCGACGGACGGGTTATTGCATTTGAGTCGTCACGCGTCCGAATCGGCGTGGACGGAGGCGGGGTTATACGACGTGCACGATAAAAACACGCAGGAAAAGTATCATTTTCTCTACCGTTCGCATTTGGAAGAAGTCTTTACGCGCGTGTTTGCCGCGTTTCCGTGCCCCAAAAATGACGTTTCGCCGCGGTTGGCGGGGGATATGTTCTTGAAAGAGCTGGAAACGGGCGGGAATTATATCCAAGGCGCAAAGGAAACGCTCTGTGCGCTTTCTAATAAGACGGGCGGAGAGTACGAAATTTACGTCGCGACCAACGGTTTGAGCGAGATTCAGCGTGGTAGGTTGCAAGGTTTAAACGAATATTTACACGGCGCGTATATTTCCGAGGAAATAGGAGCGATTAAGCCGTTACCTGCGTTTTTCGACGCGATTTTTCGCGGCGGCGTGAACGCGGACGAGTGTTTGATGATAGGCGATTCGCTGTCGTCCGATATTGCGGGCGCGCACGCGGTGGGTATGCACGCGTGTTGGTTTAACCCCAAGGGCTTAAAAAACGACGGTGCTCATACGCCCGAATACGAAATACGCGATTTGCGCGAGTTAATTGAATAGGGAAAAGATATGATTATTTTGGGAATTGACCCTGGGCTTGCAACGCTTGGGTACGGCGTAATTGAAAAGGACGCGCGCGGGAACTGCCGCGCCGTGGATTACGGCGTGGTGATAACCCCAAAGGACGAGGGTTTGCCCGTACGGCTTGCAATGCTCGAAGAGGGGATTGCGAAAATTTTAGATAAATACAATCCCGACGAAATCGCTATGGAAGAGCTGTTCTTTTCCAAAAATATTACGACGGGTATTGCCGTAGCGCATGCGCGCGGTGTGGCGCTTCTGACCTGTGTCAAGCGTTGCGGGCGGTTGTACGAATATACGCCCATGCAGATAAAGCAGGCGTTGACCGGTTACGGCAAAGCGGATAAAAAACAAATGCAGTCGGTGGTGGCGTCGCTTTTGAAACTCAAAAGCATACCCAAGCCCGACGACGCGGCGGACGCGTTGGCGGTGGCGCTTTGTCAAGCGTTTACCAGTCGGTTTGGGGATTTGTTCGCCGTGGGCAACATGACGAGAACGAAAGGTAAAAACACGTTCGGCGCGGGCGCGCTCCTTATCGAGGAGGCGGAAAAACGCCGTAAAAAAGTGCAAACGGTGGGGGTATGTATGCAACGAACGGATAAAAAGGACGGTGGCGTATGATAGCGTATTTGAAAGGCAGAGCGTTGCAAATTACGGCGGAAACGGCGATTATCGAAGTGGGCGGCATTGGTTATGAAGCCTATTGCTCGGGCGGGGCGTTCCGTAAAATCGTAGTGGGCGAAACGGTGGAGTTGTATACTTATTTGCAAGTAAAAGAGGACGGCGTTACGCTGTTTGCGTTCGGGTCGATGAAAGAAAAAGAGCTGTTTTTAAAGCTCACGTCCGTTTCGGGCGTTGGACCGAAGCTTGCCATTTCCGTTTTGACGGGCTTGTCTGTTGACGAGCTAGTGCAAGCTATTTACGCGGCGGACGTCAAACGCTTGTCTGCCGTGAAAGGCTTGGGGAAAAAGACGGCGGAAAAAATCGTTTTGGAACTGCACGGAAAAATCTCGGCGGAAGAGGTTATGAAAGCGAGCGGCGATTCCCTGACGGCGGCGGTACAATCGGTGCAAGTTTCCGCAGAGGACGACGAGGCGATTTCCGCGCTTATGGGGCTTGGGTTCACGAAAAACGAGAGCGCGCAAGCCGTCAAGCGCGCACACGATCAAGGCGCGAAGAGTGTGGAAGATATTATCAGAAAAGCCCTTGGGGGTATGTAAAGTATGTACGATGAAGAATACGGCGACGAAAGTTTAATCGTCAGTACGAAAACGGAATACGACGCGGAAGAAAACGTCCTGCGCCCGAAAACTATGCAAGACTACGTCGGGCAAACGAAGGTGAAGGAAAATCTCGGCGTATACATCGCGGCGGCGAAAGCTCGCGGCGAGGCGCTTGATCACGTGCTTTTGTACGGGCCGCCGGGGCTTGGGAAAACCACCCTTTCGCATATTATCGCAAGCGAAATGGGTACGGCGCTCAAAATGACGAGTGGACCTGCTATCGAGCGTTCGGGGGATTTGGCGGCGATTTTGACTAATCTGAACGAGGGGGACGTGTTGTTTATCGACGAAATTCACCGCTTGAACAGGTCGGTGGAAGAAATACTGTATTCGGCGATGGAAGATTATGCGCTCGATATAATCGTCGGCAAAGGTCCGTCCGCGCGCAATATCCGTTTTTCGCTTAATAAATTCACGCTCGTGGGTGCGACGACGCGGATCGGTATGCTTGCGCCGCCCCTTCGCGATCGGTTTGGGATTATCAACCGTTTGGAAATTTACACGCCCGATGAATTGCAGGAAATCGTTACGCGTTCGGCAAAGGCTCTTCAAATCGATATCGAAACGGACGCGGCGGCGGAAATTGCACGGCGTAGCCGCGGTACGCCGCGTATTGCAAATCGGTTGTTAAAGCGCGTACGCGATTTTGCGGCGGTGAACGGGAACGCGATGATTACGCGCAGCGACGCGAGGTTTGCGCTTGCGCGTTTGGAAATCGACGAGCTGGGCTTGGATCAAACGGACAGGAATTTGTTGACGGCTTTGATTGAAAAGTTTGGCGGCGGGCCTGCGGGTTTGGAAACGCTGGCGGCGACGACGGGCGAGGACGCGAACACGATCGAGGACGTATACGAACCGTATTTGTTGCAGCTTGGTTTTATCGCGCGCACGTCGCGAGGAAGAATTTGTTTGAAGGACGGCTACGCGCATATGGGCTTACAGCCGAGCGAAAAAGCGCGCAAACAAATTTCTATGTTTGAAGATTGAGTATTGAGTATGCAGTATAAAAAGAGTGATTTTTATTACGATTTGCCCGAATCGCAAATCGCACAAACGCCCGCCGAGCCGCGCGATTCTTCGCGGCTTTTGGTGTACGATAGAAAAACCCGCCGTATTACGGACAGGGTGTTTCGCGATATCGTAGAGTATTTACAAAAGGGCGATTTGCTCGTTATTAACAACACCAAGGTTTTGCCCGCGCGTATGTACGCGCGCACACAGCACGGCGGCGCGGTGGAAATTTTGCTGTTAAAACGCTACGATTTGAATACTTGGGAAGTGCTGATGCGCCCTGGGAAAAAAGGAAAAATCGGCGCGAAAATGACCGTTTGCGACGAGCTTTCGTTCACAGTGAAAGATATTACGGAAACGGGCGAACGGGTGGTGGAATTTGCATACGACGGCGCGTTTGAGGACGTACTCTCGCGCGTGGGAACGATGCCCCTGCCGCCGTATATCAAGGAAAAATTAGAAAACCAAGCCCGCTATAACACGGTGTATAGCAAGGTGGACGGCTCTGCCGCCGCGCCGACGGCAGGATTGCACTTCACGAAAGAGCTTTTGGAAACGCTCAAAGCCAAGGGAGTGGAAATCGCCGAGGTGTTGTTGCACGTGGGGTTGGGTACGTTTAGACCGGTTAGTGAAGAAATTATAACCGATCATAAAATGCATTCGGAATTTTACCAAATCGACGAGGTGGCGGCGGAAAAAATTAACGCCGCAAAGCGTGAAGGACGGCGCGTGATTGCCGTGGGTACGACTTCCGTGCGGACGTTAGAAAGCGTAGCCGACGAGAACGGGTTTGTACGCGCGTGTAGCGGGAATACGGAAATTTTCCTGTACCCGCCCTATCAAATGAAGTGTGTGGACGCGTTGATTACAAACTTCCATTTGCCCGAAAGTACGCTGATTATGCTCGTAGCCTGTTTGACGGGCAGAGAGGAGATTTTGGACGTATATAAGTATGCGGTGGAAAACAAATATCGTTTTTTCAGCTTTGGCGACGCGTGTTTGATTTTATAAGCTTCGCATTTCTGCGTTGTTGCTCAGTCGCTTACAATTATGCATTGTGCATTAAGCATTATGCATTATAAACAGGGGGATTTTAATATGAAATATCATCAATCGGAACAGGATTATTTGGAAAGCATTTTGACGCTTGGGAAAGAAAACGGTATCGTACACCGTATCGACGTGGCGAAACGCTTGGGAGTATCGGGCGCTGCCGTCAATAAAGCGGTGAAACTGCTGGTGGAGCGCGGGTACGTGTACGAGGACGGAAAACATTTATACCTGACGGAAACGGGGAAAGCGTACGCGGAAAAAGTGTACGAAAAGCATTGTATATTACGTGCGTTCTTGGAAAAGTTGGGCGTTTCTCCGGCCAGAGCGGAAGAGGACGCGTGTTATATGGAACACGTCGTTTCCGAAGAAACGTTCCACAAAATGAAAGCATTTTTAGATTGAAAATCGACGATAAGAAAACGCGCTCAAACGAGCGCGTTTTTTTCATCGTTTATTGATTTCGACGGTCAGCTTGGAATTGTTTTGGGGCTATGCCAAAGCGTTTTTTGAATAGGCGACTAAAATAATACACGTCTGAAAAACCAACCATTTCCGCAACGGTGCTGACGTTGAAATTACCGTCGGTTAATAACTTCGTCGCGGCGTTCAAGCGCAAATCGATAACGTACTGCGTGGGCGTCGTTTTATATAGTTGCTTGAACAGTTCTCGAAAGCGTTTTACGCCAACGCCACAAAGCTTTGCAAGCGATTGAGCTTGAAATTCTTCGTCGCGGTAATGCGTGCGTATGTGATTGCGCGCAAACTCGATTTTTCCACGCGTAGTGGAAGGAACGTACGCGCGCTCTTTTTGTTTATAAAAAACGGAAAAGACTTCGTAAACGATTGCCGTAGCAAGACAGCGGTTGCTTTTTACGTCTAAATTGCGCACGCGTAAAAGTTTTTGAAAAAGGTTATAAACCTGCGGGTCGTTGCTGCAATCCAAAATACAACTTGAAAAATCGATATCGGCGGTGAACGTGATACAAATGGAATAACCTTGTTCCGCTTTTCGAACGGTGTAGACGTCGTTCTTGTTGATAAAAAACAGCGTGTCGCTTTTGACGGAAAGCGTTTGGCTTGAAAAGAAATGTTCGTACGAGCCTGAAACTTGATAGGCGAGCGTATGGCAACCGCGTGGCGGACCGCTCGAAAAGGTCTTTTTGTCCGTTTCGTAGGTGTATATAGAAGAAAGTTCGTGGATTTGTATCATACGCATAATTCCCTTTTTTCTATGATTATAACACTTTTTTCGTATATGGTCAACGATTTATTTCCCTTTTGTGCAAATTTGTTTGTATTGTACATTGCATTTTTTGCGTGACTGTGCTATGATAATAAAAAACAAAGGGGTGTTTTTTATGATATACGAAAAAATACGGAAAGATTTGAAGGCGTTTTATTTTGATGAATTGCCCGATTGCGTAGAGAAAATGCGTGCGCGCGTGTTTGCGAAAATGGACGAATACGACGTGGCAAATCCCAACCAAAACGCGTTTGTTTTAAAGGCGAAGTTGTACGAAACGATTGCGGAAGAAATTGAGCCGCGCTTTTTCGACGACGTACCTTTTTATTGCGAAACGAGCTCGCTCGTACCGCTTTGCGACGGTGGGTTTAACCGTGGCGCGGTGCATGCAAACGGTTGGTTGTTTATCCGCAACCGTCATTTGTTTCAAGATTTAGACACTGATTTATTCGACCAAATGCGTAAAGGCATTACAAAAGATGTGTACGGTGTAACGCAAACGTATATCGATAATATGCATATCGGTTTGCCTATGCGCAAAATGTTCACGGTTGGGCTTTGCGGTGTGTACGAAGAACTCTTAGCAAAGGAAAGTACGGCGCAAACGGACGAAGAACGGGATTTCTTCCTGTGCGCGAAAGCAGGAATTTTAGCGTTGAAGAGAATTGCGGAGCGGTTTGCGCAGGAAGCGGAAAAACAAGGTAGAATAGAGCTTTGCGAAATAGCAAAACGCGTGCCTTGGCAACCACCGCAAACGTTCCACGAAGGCTTGTGCGCAATGGCGTTTTTGCGCAAAGCGCTCGGTTCGCTGGAAGGCGTAGGGTTCAACTCGTTTGGACGGGTAGATAAAATTTTGTACCCGTTATACGAAAAGGATATTGCGCGTGGCGTTTCGGAAGAAGAAATGCTCGACTGCATTTGCAAGTTTTTGCTCGTGTGGGATAGTATGTTGGATACGCGCGAGAAAATGCAAGGCGCGTGGGAATACGAGCTGGAAAACACGCTCACTTTGGGTGGTTGCGACGACGATGGGAAACCGTTATATAATGAAGTAACCCGTTTATTCCTTGACGCGCGTGAAAATACAGGCGCGTTGTACCCGAAAATGATGATTCGGTATTCTGCGAACTCGCCGCAAGAATATATGGAAAAGGTGTTCAAACCGCTCGTCGACGGGCAGAGTTTTAGCCTGTATGAAAGCGACGATGCGATTATTCCTGCGCTTGTAAAAGCGGGGGTGGAATTGCAAGATGCAAGAGATTATGTGGTCGGCGGGTGCTGGGACGCGATTACGCCCGAGTGTAGCAATAAATTCAGCGGTGAATACGTGAGTATGTTAAAGCCTTGGGAATGGTTCGTGCATGGCAACGTAGAAGAATTGCAATCGTTCGGTTTTCCTGCCGATTGTTTGGACGGGGCGCGCTCGTTTGAAGAAGTGTACGCGCGTTGGCTTGCGATTGTGAAACTGTTGCTTATGAAAAAGGGCATGGCGCAATCGAAAGGTTCGAGAACGTGGTATAAAGTCAATCCCGTCGGCGCGCTTTCGGCGCTTTTGGAAACGTGTATAGACAAACGCCGAGATTTGACGGCAGGCGGTGGGAAGTATAACCGCGAAAGCGTGTATTTGGTAGGATTTGCCGATGTGGTGGATTCGTTGCTTGCGATTAAAAAGCTTTGCTTTGACGAAAAGGTTTGTAGCATAGAGCAACTTTGCGACGCCGTTCGTAGCGAGTGGCAAGACGAAACGCTCCGTCAACGCGCGTTGCGCGTTTGTTCGTACGCGGACGGCTCGGAAGAATCCGCGCGCTTTGCAGGGAAATTCTTCGACGATTTGTACGATATCGTGCAAGAAATGCCTACGGCATACGGTGGACGTTATCGCATGGGCTTTAACGTGTATACCGAAGTAGTGTTGTGGAGTGATAAGTTACTTGCGTTCCCCAACGGGCGCAGAAAGGGGGATTATTTCAGCCCCGGGCTTACGCCGTCGAGATTGCAACGCGGTACGACGCTTTCCGACTTGTTGGACGGGGTACGGTATATGGATATGCAAAAGTGTGGCGGTAACGCGACGTATACGATTACCTTGCCTGCAGGGAAGATGGATTTACAGCGTGCTGTGGAATTTTTCCGTGCGGCGTCAAGGTGCGGTTTACAGGGTATGCAACCAAGCTGTGTGAGCAAGGAAGTGTTGCTCCGCGCGCAAAAAGAACCTGAAAATTACGGGCATATAATCGTGCGTGTGAGCGGATTTTCCGCGCCGTTCGTGTTGCTTTCGCCTAAATACCAAGACGAATTTTTGTCGCGGAATTTTTATCAAGCGTAAGGTTGCGTATGGGACTGAAAATCACGGAAATACAGGAATTTTCTTTGCACGACGGGCCGTGGATTCGTACGACGATTTTTTTGGGCGGTTGTCCGCTACGCTGTGCGTGGTGTCATAACCCTGAAACGCAAAGCATAAGCCAAAGCCTATTGTATCAAGCGGAAAAGTGTATCGGTTGCGGAGCGTGCGTGCAGGCTTGCCCAAACGGCGCGCACGTTTTAAGCGAAAACAAGCACGATATTTTGCGTGATAAATGTAGGCTTTGCGGTGCGTGTGTAGCGGTCTGTCCGAGCGTTGCGTTGCGGTATGCGCTTTCGACGTTGGACGAAAACGCGTTCGTGCGTTTGGTAGAAAAGCAAAAACGTCTGTACGGCGAGCAGGGCGGTATTACCTTTTCGGGTGGCGAGCCGTTGTTGCAGGGCGAAGAAATTTTGAAGGCGATAGAGAAAGTGGATATTCATACCGCCGTAGAAACGTGTGGATATGCAAATAGCGAACTCTTTCGTCGAGTGGTGGAACGCGTGGACTACGTTCTATTTGATTTAAAATTAGCCGATGAAAGGGAACATATCCGATACACGGGCGTTTCCAACCAACTAATTTTAAAGAATTTGGAAATTTTGCGAGAGAGCGGAACGCCGTTCGTTATTCGTACGCCGCTCATTCCGAATATAACCGATACACCGAAAAATCTTGCCGCGATTGCGGAAATCGTAGGGAAGGATTCGTGGGAGAAATTGCCCTATAATCCGCTTGCGCCCGTCAAGTACGCATGGCTTAACCGCAAATACGAATTATAAAACTGTATAAAAATTGCGCCCCGCTTTTCATAAGCGGGGCGCTTGGTTTATGCTAAAAATTATTTCTTGGATTTCTTTTCTTTCTTCGCTTTGGGCGTAGCCGTTGCGCTATGCTTTCTGCGGTTCTTTACAACCTTACGAATGATAAGGCTTGCTACAGCCAACAACAAGACTGCGGCAATCGAAATAGAGCTTGCCAAAAGCCATACGTTGGTGGGTTCGTCGCTCGTTTCGTCTTCGTCGCTCGCATCTTCGTCGTCCGATTCTTCTACGTCTGCCGCTACTTCAATTTCCGAAAGCGCGTAGTCAACGTACGTTTCGTATACGTTTTCGCTTTCGTCTTGATAAGCAAGATAAGCAACGTTCTTCGTGTAAGCGGAGGAGAGATAGCTTTCGTAAGAATTGCCGACTTCGTTCTTGTCCGCCGTTTCGTCGTAGCGCAAGAATTTGTCCGTATCGTAGAACGAGTATACGCTTTCAAAATAATCCGCGCCCAAATCCTGTCTTTCCTTGATAAGGTTTGCGAACGACGTCGCGTCTACGTCCGCGGGTTTGTACGCATCGAACATGACGTACGAATTCGCGCCGTTCTTTACGCTACCGTCGCGCGTGCCGTTCCAAACTTCCAAACGGTAGTTCTTCGCAAGATCGCCCGTATGGATATAGAACGTGACGGTTGCCCATTCGCCGTTGGTGTCGATTTCCGTGTATTGCAACGCTTTCGCCGCTTGCGCCGTCGTGCGTACGGGAAGTTCTGCTACGTCGGCAAGGTTCTTCACGACTACCGTATGCGCGCTGTCCGCGTAGAATTTGCCGTCCTTATTATAATACGCGATACCGTCGTTGCCGTCGTTCAACCACTTGTCCGTGTAATCGTACGAAACGCCGTTTTCCGCAACGAGCAGGTTGCCCGCTTCGTCCTTTTCCGTATACGCGGAAAGGTTTGCATAGTATGCGTTCTTGTCTGCGTTCGCCGCGCCCGACCACTTCTCGTTGACTTTATACAAGCCGTTGGGTTGCAGTTTGAACGCGATATCTTTCTTTTCATTAAACGTGCTCTTGGACGGATCGCTTACGCAGATATTGCCTTCGTCGTCGTACCAGTAGGTTGCGTTTGCACCGATGGTCAACGTGGAAGCGCGCGTTTTGTCGTCTGTATCAATAAGATAGATAGACGCTTTTGCGCCCGCGCTCGTTTTCACGCGCATGGAAATCGTGGTGTACGTATTCGCCGCTAAGTTCGTCGTTTTACCGATATAACCGTACGCCTTTTCTTGCGCTACGTGGTTGTGGTTGTAGATAACGAGCGGTTGCGTAACGTTGCTACCAAATACGCTGTCCCAAGTTGCGCCCGTGCCGCCGAGCGTTTCCAAAATTGCCGTATAGTTTGCCGCGTGTTCTTTATTCAAAAGCCCCGTCGAAAGATCTTTTTCAGGGGTGTTCACACTGCTCGAACCCACGCCGTTTACCAAGCCGTCGCCCGAGTATACGCCGCGATAGTTTTGCGGGAATGCATAACCGTTTTCAATCGCATCGGAGGGTACGCCCATAGGGGAGTCGAAACCGTTGTCGCCCGCCGCTTCTTCCGATTCTTCCGTGAGCGTAACGACGCTCGTGTACGTGCCGCTCGTCGCACATTCGTACGCTTCCTTGCTCAAATTAGGGTAGACTTGGAAATCCTTGAACGCTACGAATCCGGGATAGTATGCGCTTTCCGCCGTATCTTTCACCGCCGTAGGTCCGAACGTGAGTTCTAAATAGAATTCCTGTTCTTCGTCCGTGTCGTTGGAGAGGAAGATAAAGCATTGTTGCCAACCGTCGTGAATGTCTTCTTTCGTCGTTTTACCGTCCGCGCCCACGAGGTTTACGCCTTCCACCGCCGACGTGTCGATAGAGGAGATGGACGTCTTGTTGTCGCCGTCAACTACCGTTACGTTCGCGCCCGTAAAGCCGCTCAAATTGCTCGTCTTGACAAAGAACGAAAGAGCCATATATTTTTCTTCTGCGGGGAGTTTGACGAGGTAATCTTGACCCGTGGTCTTCACTTCCGTCGTGTACGCCGCGCCGCTCGCCGAAAGGAATACGAACATTTCCGTATTGTCTTCGCTTTCGCCAAGATAGTTGTTATACACCGTTTGCGCGTACTTGTTGTCTGTCATCGCTTTGATTTCCGCGCCCGTTTTCAACGCGCCTTTGATGTCGTTGGTTTTATCCCAAGCAACGCCCAACCATTCTTCCGCCGTGTATTCTTTTGAACCGATTTTTTCTTTCGTCAAAGCGGAGCTAATGTCGTAAGCGTTCAAATCAATCGCCGTTGCCGTTTCGGAATCGGAATAATCAATGGAAACGTTCTTGTTCGCCGCGCTTAAAATACGTTCGTCTTTATCGCTTGCAAAATCGACGGTTGGATTGGTGATTTTTTCTGCAATGGCCGTCGTACAGGTGATGTCGTCGAAGAACGCGTAACCGTTGACGTATTCGCTTCTGTCCGTACCGCCGCCTTTACCAAGCCCTAAAACGATCGTGAACGTGGAATCTGCGAACGACGCGCTTTGGAGCGTGAACGTGTATTTTGTCCATTCGTCCGCTTGGATATTTTGAATTTCCACAGGGTCCATCGTTTTACCGCCGACCGTGTTGGTAATGCTGATATACGCACCCTTATTCACGGCGGGTTGTTCCTCGCCGTAAGAGTTGGTGGTGGTAAGGTCGCTCGTTTTCACCCAAACGGAAAACTCCGCGCGCGTGCCTGCCGTAACCGTTACGGTGGACGAGGACGTGAACTTTTGCGCCGTACCGAAACTATCGTAGGTAGAGTTGGAATATTCGTTGTGAATCATCAAGACGGACGTGTTATCTTTGTTTGCCGCGTCGTCCGCTGCATAATGCGTGCCGGGGTTGGCTACGGTTGCCGCGGGTAAATCGTCTACGTCGATATTGAACGATTGGTAAAATTCCAAATCTTCGATATCCGCTTCTTTATCGTCTTTGTTCTTTTCTTCCCAAGCCTTGTAATATTCCAGCTTGTCTTTCGTCGTGAGCTTGTCCCAGTTTGCTGCCGCTTTTTCTTCGTCGGCAACCAAATCGTCGATTTTTAAATCGCCGAGTTTAGAAGTCGTCAAATCCGCCCAGTTCGCCGTGTCGATAACACCGCTTGCCGCCTTAGAAGAAAGCGCGCTACCGCTTGTCGCGGAGTTGACCGCGCGCGTCCAGCCCGTAACGGAAGTGAGAATGGGTTTTTCTTCGTCTTCTAAATCCAGCTCGAAGCCCATGTTTTTAATAATACCCGTGTCCTTGGGCGTGGAAGTAGATTCCGTCGATTCCGTGGACGTGGATTCGTCGTCGGTCGTCGTTTCTTCTTCCGCGCACGCAGCCAAAGCCGCCGCCGTGGAAGAGAGCATCATAACCGATAACCAAAGTGCAAGAAATTTATTTTTTCTCATATAAACCACCTTTTTTGGTTTTGTTTTTACTGTCTTTGCGAAAGCGTCATACGCCGAAAAATCGGTGGATATTTCGCCACGCTATATTATTTTAATACAAAATCGATTTATTGGCAAGCGTTTACGGTGGCTATTAAAAGAAAAAGTTTGATAAAAAGCAAAAATTTACGCAAAATATATATGAAACGCGTGCGCGAGAGGTGTAAATTTTGGAAAATTTGAAATCGGTGAACGCAAAACGTCTTTTTTGCGGTGGCGTCGTCGGCGCGGCAAACAGCTTATTCGGCGGTGGCGGGGGTATGATTGCCGTGCCGTTGTTGACGAAAACGGGCTATGAAGAAAAGGTAGCGCACGCCACGGCGATTTTGGTTATTTTGCCCATATCCTTGTTCTCGTTCATTTTATACGCTTGGCGGGGTTTATACGATTTTTCCGTACTCGTACCCACGGCGCTCGGTGTGAGCGCGGGCGGGGTGTTGGGTGCAAAATTATTAGGTAAATTGCCCACGAAAAAAATAACGCTCATTTTCGCGGCGTTGCAGTTTTTAGCGGGCGCGGTTTTGTTTTTCAGCGGGAGCTGAAAAACAGTGATATATTACGCTTTGCGTAATGTGAAATTCCGCTTTCGTGGAGTGAGATTTTTTCTTGCGAAAAAGTGATATGTTTTGCCGTGGGCAAAACGTTGTGGGATAATTTATAATACAGCCACCACGCGCCGCAAGGCGTATATCACGCCCCGCAGGGGCATATCACGTTGCGTAGCAACATATCACAAATTCGCTTTTGGCGAATTTATATCACTGTAAAAACGCTTTTGCGTTTTTACATATGTCTTTCTATCTCTATCTTTTGTTGGGCTTTTTAGGTGGGATTCCCGCTGGTATGGGTATGGGCGGCGGTACGGTTACTATACCGCTTTTGGTGCTCGTGGGCGGCGTGGAACAAAAAATCGCGCAGTGCGCAAACCTGTTTGCATTTTTGCCCATGAGCGCGTTCGCCTTGAAAACGCACGCGCAAAACGGGCTTTTGAAAACGCAGGGCGTTTGGTGGATTGTCTTGCCCGCCTTGGCTCTTTCCGCGCTCGGAACGGCGCTTGCCGCCTATCTTCCGTCTTTGGTCTTGAAAAAAGCTTTCGGCGCGTTTTTAATCGTGCTTTCCTTCGGTACTTTGTATAAAGTCAAAAACGGCTAAAACCTTGCTTTTATTGCTCCCGCTTTTCGTTAGCGGGAGTTTTTCGCGTTTTTCGTATGGCAAAATGCACAAAAAAAAGCGGGTAAATTATCAAAAATGAAAAAATTTTGAAAAAATGAAAAAAATTTTCAAAAAGGGTATTTACAAATCGCGTTTTATGTGGTAAACTATGGGAAAAAATTATATAGAGTATTTTTTTGCGCGCTCGAACGCGCGGGCAAAGAGAGAAAGGAAAGGTACAACGAAAGTGGAAAAAATTGGTATTATCGACTTAGGCTCAAATACGGCACGGCTCGTCATTGCAGATATGTTTTCGGACGGGCATTACATGGTGGTTGACGAACTCAAAGAAACGGTTCGTTTAGGTCAGGATATGGATCGCGACGGGTTTTTGAAACCCCAACGCATTGCGGAAACGATTAAAACGTTGAAAATGTTCAAACGCCTGTGCGACGCAAGCGGCGTAGAACGTATTATCGCCGTGGGTACGGCAGCGGTGCGCAGAGCGAAAAATCAACGCTCGTTTTTAGACGAAATTCAAGTTTCGTGCAACATTACTATTCGGGTTTTATCCGAAGAAGAAGAGGCGGTGTTGGTATACCGTGGCGTTATCAATTCCATGGATATCCCCAAGGGCTTGATTTTGGAAATCGGTGGCGGTAGCACGAAAATCGTTGCGTATAACCGTAGAAATTTATTGCACTACGCCTCGCTTCCGTTCGGAGCGGTAACGCTTACCGAACTCTTTGCAAACGATCCCACGCCTGAAATTGCGGCGGCGCATATCGAAGAGTTCTTCACCGAACAGTTAAAGACGTTGCCTTGGATTAAGGAGATAGACCCCGAGGCGCAAATGATCGGCGTTGGCGGTTCGTTTAGAAACCTGTTCAAAATCTCTAAACTCGTACGTAAATATCCGCTCGACACGCCGCACAACTACCGCATGAAGACGGAAGAATTTGAAAACATCTACGGCATGATGAAATCGCTTGACGTGGACAAGCGTAAGAAAATCAAGGGCTTATCTCCCCGTCGCGCGGATATTATGCCCGCGTCGATGGCGATTATCAAGGCGTTCACGGATTACGCGAATATCAACACGTTCGCGATCAGCGGTTCGGGCTTGCGCGAAGGGCTTATGATTAATCAAGCCTTGCCTATCACGCAAGAAAAACCCATTTCCGACGTGCTTTCGTACAGTTTGGAAACGCTCGTGCGCTATTCCGGTTGTAGCACTAAACACGTGGAACACGTGGTGCAGCTGTCTATTCAGCTTTTCAAACAACTACGCGTATTGCATAAGTTCTCCCGTCAGTATCTCAAAATCTTGAAGATAGCGGCAAGCTTGCACGATTGCGGGCGTTGTATGCGGTATTACAACCACGCAAAACACAGCTGGTATATGGGTTTGAACTCCGCGATTTACGGTGCTACGCATAGAGAAATCGTGCTTGCGGCGTTCGTGGCAGGTTGCCATAACCGCGAGGAATTGCCCCTTGGCGAATGGCAAAAATATAAGGATATCGTCAACGAAGAGGATTTGGACGCGGTGAAAAAACTGGGCGTTCTTTTGCGGATTGCGGAAAGCTTGGACCGTTCGCAATGCGGCGTGGTTACGGGCTTGAATTGCGACGTGCTCGGGGATTCGGTGATTATGAAAACGATTATCACGGGCGACGCGGCGTTGGAAATTCGCGACGCCAGCGCGGCAAACCCCGAATTTAAGCGCGCGTTCAGAAAGAACTTGGAAATCCTGTAAATGGACTGGATTTTGGCAAGCGCATCGCCGCGAAGAAAGGAACTTCTGCGCGAGTTGATAGCGGAATTTGATATTATCCCCGCCCACGGCGAGGAAAAAGACGAGGGCTTGCGCGAGGCGGCTCTCGTTCAAGCTTTGTCCGCGCAAAAAGCACGGGAAGTCGCGTGCTTGCCGCAGGCGAAAAACAAAGCCGTTTTGGGCGCGGATACCATTGTTGCGTTGGACGGCGAAACGCTGGGAAAACCCAAGGACGAACGGGATGCGGCGCGTATGCTCCGCGCGTTGTCGGGACGTAGCCACGAAGTGTATACGGGCGTTTGTATTTCTCTGCCCACGGACACGGGCGGGCGCAAAGAATATATCGCTGCGGCGAAAACGGACGTGCGCTTTTACGCGCTCACCGAAGAACAAATAGCCGCGTATATAAAAACGGGCTCGCCTATGGATAAAGCGGGCGCGTACGGCATACAGGACGGGGGGCTCGTTGAAAGCGTAAACGGCAGTTATTCCAACGTCGTGGGCTTGCCGCTCGAATTGCTGGAAGAAATGCTCCGCAAGATAAATTAAACGAAAGGAAAAGGGGATAAGATATGTGGAAACTTGCGATTGATTTGGGTTCGTCTATGACCAAGATATACCGCGCGGATACGTCAAGCGGTATTGTTTTAGCCGAGCCGTCGTGTGTGGCGGTTGCGGGTGAAGACAAGGAAGTGAAAGCGATCGGCAAAGAAGCGAAAAATCTAATCGGCAAGACGGCGGAATACACCAGCATTATCTATCCCGTTTACGAAGGCGAAATCGTGGATATGCGCTTGGCGGCGGCGATGCTGAAAGCGTTTTTAACGCGTATCGGCATGAAACCGTCGGCTATCAGGCGCGCGCAGGTCTTGCTCGCCGTGCCTTGCGGTGCAAGTCAACGGTTGTTAGAAGATTATATCGCGCTTGCTCAAGAGTGCGGTTTGAGAAAGATATTCACCGTCGAACAGCCCTATTTGGCAGCGGTGGGCGCAGGTGCGGTGCTGAGCAATTCCGATCCCGTTTTCTGTCTGGATATCGGCGGCGGCGTTACGAATATTGCCGTCGTTTCGGGCGACGGGATTATCGCGGGACTGTCGATGAATATCGGCGGTAATAATATGGACGCGAATATTTTAACGCGTGTTGCGCGCGTGAACGGTTTGCGTATCGGTTCGCTGACGGCGGAAAAAATCAAGAACGAAATCGGTTCGCTTTCGACGAACGCGCGCGGCTCTATCGTCGCGGAAGGCAGTTCGGTAGAAACGTGCCGACCTGCGGCGTCGTCCGTGCACGCGGCGGATTTAACCGATTGTATGCGCGTATACGTGGATAAAATTTTGGAATACGCGGGCGCGGTACTTCGGAAATTGCCCGCGGAAGTCGCGGCGGCGGTCAATCGCAACGGCGTGTTTTTATCGGGCGGGGTAATGAAACTTGCGTACCTGCCGCAATATATCGGCGCGAAACTGGAAATGCGCTATCACTTATGCGAAGAACCGCAGTTCGCCACGGTATTAGGCGGCGGCGCGGTGGCGCGGGATAAAGACCTACTCGCCCAACTCGCCAAAGATGCGGAATAAATTGTATATTTGACAGGGTCAAGGGACATTGGCGGTTATTACGCTATGGCGTAGTGATGAAAGAAATGGAATAATATATAATGTAGAAATCAACGGGGTGCAAATCCCCCGTTTTTTTATGTTCAAAAAAAATTTTCAAAAATTTTCAATTTTTTTTCGAAAAACGCTTGACAAATGAAAAATTTGTGCTATAATAGAAGTACAAAGAGAAAGAAACAAACAAAAAATGTTTGAAACTTTCAAATAAAATGTAAAGAGAGAACGCCGATGCACAAGTAAAGCGCAGCCGAAAAGGGTTCGGCAAAGTGCCGTAGGGATACGGCGAAAGGCAAAGAAAAAAAGGAAAGGGGGGTACGAAAAGCGATGATTCCCGGCCAGGTTAGGGCGGAAGTCTGACAGACCGCAGACGGAAGTCTAAAAAGGAAAAAAGAAAAAATATCGATATTGAACAACAGAACCGATGCGTATGCGTCAAGCGGAATTTGACGAAATTCCAAAGCACATATACACGGAACGCGCAGCCCGTAGAGCGATAGATACGGGAAAATCATGAAGGAGGAGCAATAAAGATGATTGTAACTGCTTCAAAAGGAGATACTCCAACGTACGAGCGTTAGCCGACGGGAGTCGGTAGTGAGAGTAAAGAGAAGGAGGTACAGGAAAATGACTGTATTGAATTCAACTGGTAGGTATTTCAAGAAAGAAGATTAAAAGGGAGAACGGTCCAATGAACGATTTAAGCGGAGAGCACGTATAAAAAAGATCCGCAAAAGAAGCGCGCGGCATAGCCGCAATGGAATTAAGTCCGAATAAACGCGGAGCGTAAGAATAGAAACGTGTTCTTACAACTGAATATGAAAATAACGCCTTGGCAGGTTGCCAAGGCTATTATTTTGTTAATGCAGAATGTATAATGCACAATGCATAATTTTGGGAAAATTATAATCATGCAATCATTATGCATTAAGCATTTTGCATTATGCATTATATATGGATAAACGCCTTGGACAAAAGTCCAAGGCGTTTACCAAATATATGATAAGGGGGAAAATGATGAGCATATTTATTCGTCGTGTCGCCACAACTTATTTACAAATATATTTTAACATATAACAAACAAAAAGTAAATAAAATGATAAAAAATTTTTAAAGAATTTTATTTTGTTATATTTACAACAGTTTTTGTTAAGTTTGATAAAAAATTTTGCGTTTTTTGGCAAAAAGCGACAATTGTGTTGTTTTTGTGATAAAAAATGCTTTTGAGTGCTTGACAATCGGAAAGCGAAGTGATATAATAAAGACACTAAATTATCTGGGAGGATAAAAATATGAAAAAATTTCTTTGTGTAGTGTTTGCTTTGGCAACGGTGTTCTGCTTTGCAGGTTGTAAAAACGGTAAGTGCGACGAATGTAAGTCGGACGATGCAACCGTAGCTTATTACGAAGATATTAAAGAAGAGCTTTGCGCAAAATGTGCATACAAGAGAGCTCTTGAAGAAATGACCAAATAAGAAAAGCATAAAACAAACGAGCCGCGGCTAACTGTCGCGGTTTTGTTTTTTGCGGGATTTGCCCACGGCAATACGTGGTTTCTCGCAACCGTCACTCAACCAAAACGGGCAGTGCCATTTGGCACTGCCCGTTTTGGTCGAGGCGACGGGGATCTCACCTTTAGCGGTGCGCCCCGCTCCGACGTTATCAACGTCGTCCTTTGCCGTCAAGCTTTTCATTTCCCAAGCCCGTAAGGCAAAGCGTTTTGCTCTCGCAAAACGGCTCCCACCTTCGAATCCCGTCGCAAGCAGCGTAAACAAAAAATCCGAAAATGGAAACTCCATTTTCGGATTTTTGGTCGAGGCGACGGGGATCGAACCCACGACCTCAGCGTCCCGAACGCTGCGCGCTACCAGCTGCGCTACGCCTCGTTTACGGCAATCATTATATCAAATATTTTTTGTTTCGTCAATTCATTTTCACTACATTTTTTTAGATTGTTGAAAGAATATTTAATATTTATATACAAGTTTGTTGTGTATGAACGTACGCAAAAGTGCAAATACTATGCGTTGAAAAGCGTAAAGCCTTGGGGTATGTATGCGTTGAATTGAAAAAGGAGCGGTTGCGAAAGTGTTAAGCAGGCAGGAAAACGAAGTGATGAACGCGGTGTATACTCTTTGCGAGGGGCGCGGCGTTTGTTTGGTTTCGCCCGAAGAAATCGTAGGCTTGCTCCCGCCCAAGAAAAAATATACCGATGAGCAGCTGGAAAAAATTTTAAGCGCGCTTGCCTTAGACGATTATTTTCAGCTGCTTTCTTCCGAGCGCAAGGGCGAAAAAATGTACGTGATTTCCCTACACGCGAACGGATATGCCTATAAACGCAGTTTCGTGCAACAAAAACGCGATCTGCTTTTCAAATTCGGTTGGGCGGTGGCGTCCGCTGTGATCGCCTTTCTCGTCGGGCTTTTATTAAAACGGATATTTTAAAAAATTCCCGTTCAATCCGTTTACTTTTTCGTCAAACTATGCTATAATAATACAAACATTTGTTTAAAAAAACGCCAAGGAGGGCGAAAAACGTGCAATTTAAATTATCTTCGCCCTTTCAGCCGACGGGGGATCAACCGCAAGCGATTGAAAAACTGACGGACGGGATTTTGGACGGTATGCGTTCGCAAGTGCTGGTCGGGGTTACGGGCAGTGGGAAAACGTTCACGATGGCGAACGTGATCGCGCGCGTGAATAGACCGACGCTGGTTATCGCGCATAACAAAACGCTTGCCGCGCAGCTTTGCAACGAGTTTAGGGAATTTTTCCCCGAAAACCGCGTGGAATATTTCGTTTCGTACTATGATTATTATCAGCCCGAAAGTTATATCCCGACGACGGATACGTATATCGAAAAAGACCTGTCGATGAACGACGAAATTGATAAACTGCGCAACAGCGCGACAGGTTCGCTTATGGAACGGAAGGATGTTATCGTGGTGGCGTCCGTTTCGTGTATTTACGGTTTGGGCGCGCCCGAGGAATATTTCCGTTTGTCCTTGTCCTTGCGCCCGGGTATGGAATGGGAGCGCAACGATTTGATGCGTAAGCTCATTGAATTGCAGTATTCGCGCAACGATATAGATTTCAAGCGTTCGACCTTCCGCGTGCGCGGGGATTCGTTGGAAATTTTCCCTGCGTCTAATTCGGAGGTTGCAATCCGCTTGGAATTTTTCGGCGATGAAATAGAGAAAATTTACGAAGTGGAAGCGTTGACGGGCAATAAATTGAACGAGCTTTCGCACGTGGCGATTTTCCCTGCGAGCCAGTACGCCGTGGGTACGGAAAAACTCAAAAGCGCGCTTGCCATGATTGAAGAAGATTTGCGTGGCGAAGTGCAAGCGTTTGAGGACGCGGGCAAAATTTTGGAAGCGCAACGCTTAAAGCAGCGCACCGAGCACGATTTGGAAATGATGCGTGAAATCGGGTATTGTAGCGGGATTGAAAATTACAGTCGCTATTTCGACGGCAGAAACCCAGGCGAACCGTCGTTTACGTTGCTCGATTATTTCCCGAGCGGGGAATTTTTGGTGTTCATTGACGAGAGCCACATGACTATTCCGCAAATCCGCGCGATGTATCACGGCGATTTATCGCGCAAGAAAAATCTCGTCGATTACGGATTCAGAATGAAAGCGGCGTACGACAACCGACCGCTCACGTTCCCTGAATTTGACGAACGCGTACCGCAGGTGGTATTCGTTTCCGCCACACCTGCCCCCTACGAATTGGAACAAGCGGGGCAAACGGTGGAACAGCTTATCCGTCCTACAGGCTTGCTCGATCCCGTAATAACGGTGAAACCCACGCGCGGGCAAATCGACGATTTACTGTCCGAAATTTATACGGTGGTGGGCGCGGGAGGGCGCGTGTTGATTACCACGCTCACGAAAAAAATGGCGGAAGAGCTGACCGATTATTTAAAGGAACATGCGGTGAAAGTCAAGTACATGCACAGCGATATCGATACGTTGGAACGGGTGGATATCGTGAACGGGTTGCGGCTTGGCGAGTTTGACGTTTTGTGCGGAATTAACCTGCTCCGCGAGGGATTGGACTTGCCGGAAGTGCGGTTGGTAGCGATTTTAGACGCGGACAAGGAAGGCTTTTTGCGTAGCGATACCGCGCTCATTCAAACGATTGGGCGCGCGGCGCGGAACAGCGAAGGGCGCGTGGTGATGTACGCGGATACGGTTACGGACAGTATGAAACGGGCGATCGGCGAAACGGAACGTCGGCGCAAGGTACAAAACGAATACAACCAAGCGCACGGAATCGTGCCCAAAACGATTATAAAAGACGTGAAATCCACGCTCAATATTACGAAAAAGTCCAAGGGCGACGATATTAAGATGCAGGAAATTCCTGATGAAATAGAGAAATTGAAAGCGCTTATGAAAGTGGCAAGCGGACAGCTCGATTTTGAGCGCGCGATTGAAATTCGCGAAAAAATTGCCGAGCTGAAAATGCGGCTGCACAAAGCAACGAAACGGTGATAAATATGCAAGAAGAAATTGTAATTAAAGGCGCAAAAGAGAATAATTTAAAGAATATCAACGTAACCATTCCCCGTAATAAACTTACCGTTTTTACGGGGCTTTCGGGGAGCGGTAAATCGACGCTTGCGTTCGATACCATTTTCGCCGAGGGACAAAGACGGTACGTAGAGAGTTTGTCGTCGTACGCGCGGCAATTCTTAGGACAAATGGAAAAACCGGACGTAGAGAGCATAGACGGCTTATCGCCCGCTATTTCCATCGACCAAAAAACGACGTCGCGTAACCCCCGTTCGACCGTGGGTACGGTTACGGAAATTTACGATTATTTCCGTCTTTTGTTTGCGAGAATCGGCGTGCCGCATTGTCCTAAATGCGGTCGGGAAATCCGTAGGCAGACGGTGGACGAGATTTGCGATCGGGTAATGCTCATGCCCGAGGGCAGTAAAATTTTAATCAACGCGCCCGTCGTGCGCGGCAGAAAGGGCGAATACGTAAAAGAGCTTGCAGGGTTCAAAAAGAGCGGGTTTGGCAGAGTGAAAATCGACGGCGTCGTGTACGATTTACAGGAAGAAATCAAGCTGGAAAAGAATATAAAGCACAATATTTCCGTGGTCGTGGATAGGTTGGTGGTGAAACCGACCGTGCAAAAACGCTTGACGGACAGTTTGGAAACGGCGTTAAAGCTTGCAAACGGGTTAGTTGTTATCGATTGCAACGACGAGGAAGAACTGTACTCCGTCAATTACGCATGCCCCGATTGCGGCGTTTCCATTGAAGAAATCGAACCGAGAATGTTCTCGTTTAACACCGTTTACGGCGCGTGTCCGACCTGTTCGGGCTTGGGTTTTAAGCAGTTCGTAGACCCCGATTTGATTTGCCCCGACAAGAGCAAAACCCTGCGCGAGGGGGCTATGCGTGTAACGGGTTGGAATTTGGGCTCTAATTCCATGGCGCTTATGGAGCTTTCCGCGCTCTCCAAGGCGTTCGGGTTCTCGTTGGACGTGCCCGTGCAGGATTTGTCCAAGGAAACGTACGATTTATTGATGTACGGCACGGACGAACGCGTGGATATGCAGTATAACACCCGTTCTTTCTCGGGTAGTTTCAAAAAAACTTGGGAAGGGTACGTCAATAACTTGCAACGCCGCTACGGCACGACCACTTCCGACGGTGTAAAGCACGATATCGAACGGCTTATGCGCAACGCGCCGTGCGACAGTTGCGGCGGTAAGCGTTTGAAAAAGGAAGCGCTTTCCGTGCGCGTGGGCGGGAAGAATATTTGGGAGGTTTGCGAACTGTCCGTGGACAAGCTTTGTGATTTCATGGACGATTTGCAGGAAAAACTCACCAAAACCGAACACCTTATCGCGGACGCGATTATCAAAGAAATCAATAACCGTTTGGGTTTTTTACGGAACGTGGGTTTGAATTATTTAACGCTCACGCGGACGGCGGTTACGCTTTCGGGCGGGGAAAGCCAACGTATCCGTTTGGCTACGCAGATAGGCAGCGCGCTGACGGGCGTTTTGTATATCTTGGATGAACCGAGTATCGGTTTACACCAACGCGACAACGAAAAACTGCTCAATTCCTTGAAAGGCTTGCGCGATTTAGGGAATACGCTCATCGTCGTCGAGCACGACGAAGATACCATGCGCGAAGCGGATTATATCGTCGATATCGGACCGAAAGCGGGGGTGCACGGCGGCGAAATCGTCGCTTGCGGTACGCCGAACGATATTATGAATACTTCCAACTCTATCACGGGCGATTATTTGGCTGGTAGACGGAAGATAGAAGTGCCCGCCGTACGCAAGCCCGTGGGCAATAAATGGCTGTGCGTGGACGGGTGCTGTCAAAATAATTTGAAAAACGTTTCCGTCAAAGTGCCTGCGGGACTTATCACCGCCGTAACGGGCGTTTCGGGGAGCGGTAAATCGAGTTTCGTAAACGAGATCGTGTATCCTACGCTTGCTAACCAGCTCAACGGCGCGAAACATGCGCTGGGTAAGTACGCGCGTATGACGGGCGTGGAACATTTCGATAAGGTTATTGCAATCGATCAATCGCCGATAGGCAGAACGCCGCGGAGCAACCCCGCGACGTATACGGGCGTGTTCAACGCTATTCGGGATCTGTTCGCTATGACCCCCGATGCAAAAGAACGCGGGTATAAAGCAGGGCGGTTCTCGTTCAACGTATCAGGTGGTCGCTGTGAGCATTGTTTCGGCGACGGGATTATCAAAATAGAAATGCATTTCTTGCCCGATATTTTCGTGCCGTGCGAAGTGTGCGGCGGGAAACGCTATAACCGTGAAACGCTGGAAGTGAAATACAAGGGCAAGAGCATTGCCGACGTGCTGGATATGACGGTGGAGGAGGCTTGCGAATTTTTCCAACCGATACCCTCTATCTATAATAAGATAAAGACGTTGAACGAGGTAGGACTTGGATATATCCGTTTGGGGCAAAGCTCTACCACGCTTTCGGGCGGCGAAGCGCAACGCGTGAAACTCGCCACAGAGCTTTCCCGCCGCTCGACGGGCAAGACTTTTTATATCTTGGACGAACCGACGACGGGCTTGCATAGCTACGACGTGGATAAACTGATTAAGATTTTATTGCAACTGCGTGAGGGTGGGAACACCGTGCTTGTTATCGAGCATAACTTAGACGTTATCAAAACCGCCGATTATATTATCGACCTTGGTCCGGAGGGAGGCAACGGCGGCGGCGAAATCGTGTGCGAGGGCACGCCCGAAGAAGTAGCGGCTTGCCCCGCAAGCTATACGGGACAGTTTTTGAAAAAAGTGCTAAAATAATGCAAAATGCATAAACGTACAAGGGTCAAGGGACACAGTCCCTTGCGGATTTGGAAGGACGAGTTGCCCGTTAAGCAAGGCATTAATAATGCCTTGTAGGGACGAGATGAGCGCGGACATATGTCCGTCCGCGCGATGACCGAGCGCAACGCTTACCTTACGTTGCGCGAGAAAAGCCTTTACGCCCCGCCGGCAGGCGTTGCCCGGGCAAAATAAGCCCCCAATAAGCAAAGCTTGCTTTGCGCTTTTTACCGCCGTAGGCGGTCATTACGCTATGGCGTATAGATACGGAACAATAAAACGCCGCCGCGGCTCGTTTTGAGCCACGGCGGCGTTTTTGTGAGTGCGGATATTTATATCCTTTTAATCTTGACGTTGCCGCAAAGCACGTCGGAATAGGAATAGGCGGTTTTGCCTAAAAATCCGTCCTCGTCGGGCTTGACGGTGAATAGAGCGGGATATATGCCCGAAAGTACGCCGCAGTATCGCAAGCTCTTGTTTCTGCCTAAATTGACGTGCACGGCTATACGCTGGTTGTCGCACGATTTTACCATTTGTTTAACGTCGGAAATGTTCTTGCTCGGTTTAATCATAGTAAAAGTATGTTCCAAATTTTGGTTTTTATACGCATATTCTTACGCGCTTTTTCATAGTATACAGTGCTTGAAAAAGATGAAAGGAGTGGAGTTATGTCTATAAAACCGAATTATGAAAGCTACCGTTATACGGGTGAAGTGTGCAATTTACAAAGCCAGTCTATGGTGGAATGTCGCTTGCCCGGGAGCGAAATAGGGAATATCCTTGCCGTGCAAGCAAAAACGACGCTTGTCGATTGCACGTGCGCGGACGGGGAAGTGCGGTATAACGGCAAACTGCTGTTATGCGTTGTGTATGAAGATCTGGACGGGCAAATTTGTCGCGCCGAACGTGGCGCGGAGTTTTTCCATAAAGCGGACGGGAGCGAAGTTTCCCCCGCGTGTTTTGCCAAAACGTTATTAAAGGTGGAAAACGTCAACCATCGTCGGGAGGGGTCGGGATTATATATATCCGTCGTGATTGCCGCGCTGTCCACCGTATACGGTGCGCGGCAGATGGAATATCTCGTCGGCGGCGATAATATGATTACGCAAACGGGCGAGTGTAGCGTTTGTAAGAGTATTTGCGTATCGGGCGAAACGGAGTCGGAGGACGAATTTGAAACGGAGTTCGTGGGCGATATTTTATTGCACGACGAACGCGCCATCGTTTCCCGTGTAAGCGCAAACGCAGGGCAAATCGATATCGAAGGTGAGCTTGCTTTGGGGGTTTGTGTTTTCAAAGGCGGCGACGAGCTTTGTTCGTACGAACGCTTAATTCCTTTCCGTATGCAAATCCCGTGCGAGGACGCGTTCGGGCAAGTGCGCGTGGGGGCGCGTGTGTGCGTAAAAGAAGCGCGCTTGACGGCGGCGGTGGACGAAGACAAGAACAAGAGTAAAATCCTGTTCGAGTACGCGCTTTCCGCCGATTGTTTCCTGCATACGGAAGAAACGTTTGCGGTGGCTACGGACGCCTTTTCCGACCAAGCGTATTTAACGCTGAAACGGACGAAGGACGGGGGTATGTATTTAACGAACGCGATAAAATGCGTGGAACGCGTAAGCGGCGTAGCCTCCGTTTTACCTGCGCTTGACGGGGAGTATAGTTTGCGCGCCGCGTTGCTGCCGCGCGTGGAGGCGGCTTGTCGGAAAGGGGATAACGGTTGGGAAATGGAAGGTGCGGTTTTAGCGGATCTCGTTTTGCGTAGCGCGGACGGTGGGAACAGGACTTGTACGCTCACGTTGCCGTTCGTATTCCCGCTGCATATCGACGGCGACGACGTGAAAGCGGACGGCGTAGTTTGCGGTTTGAAAGTGCGCAGACAAAAGAGCGGCGAAACGGAAGTGGAGGCGACCGTACAAATGCAGGTTTGCGCGTACGAACGTCGGGAATGGGAATATATCGGCGAAACGGTGGAGGGAGAAGCGTACGAGGCGGAAAAAGCCGCTATTTCGGTGTACGCGCTCCGCGAGGGCGAGGGGCTTTGGGAAGTGGCAAAGCGCTTGCGCCGTAACCCCGACGAGCTGGTAAAGAGTAATCCGACTTTGGAATTTCCCGTAAAAGCGGGGCAGCGCATATTCGTTTATCGAAAAATTTAAAAAATCGGCTATAAAATATTGTAATTTTGGGAAAAATATGTTACAATAAAACGGAAGAAATCGTTGCGGCGGGGAAGTTCTTCGCCGCAATTTTCAGGCGGTTGATATGAAAACGGTAAAAATCAAAGCGTATGCCAAGGTGAACGTAACACTCGAAATCGTCGGGCAAACGGCAGAGTACCACGTGCTCGATTCGCTGGTGGCGAGCGTGGATTTGTTCGATTCAATCGTTTTGAAAGCGCGCAAGGACAAGCTTTCGTCTATAACCATGAAAGGTTTGGGTAGTGAAAGTATTCCGCCCGAAGATAACAACGCGCTCAAAGCCGCGGAGGCGTTTTCGGCGGCGTTTGGCGTGAACGGCGCGGATATCACGGTGTACAAAAATATACCGCTTGGTGCGGGGCTTGGCGGTTCGTCCGCGGACGCGAGCGGGGTGTTAAACGGTATGGCGAAACTGTACGGCGTGGACGACAGGAAGAAAATAGCCGAGCTTGCCGATACGCTGGGTAGCGATACGCGGTATATGTTAGACGGCGGGTTCGCGCGTATGCAGGGCAGGGGCGGCGAAGTAACGCCTATTGAAAGCGGGCAGACGTTGCATTTCTTGGCAATTTGTCCCAAGGACGGGTGTTCCAGCGGCGCGTGCTATCGCGAATACGACCGTTTAAACGGCGAAAAACGTGGCGAAAGTTTTACGCAAAACGCCATAAGCGCGTTAAAGGAAAACGATATGCAGGGGCTGGGCAGGTATTTGACGAACGATTTGTTTTTGCCCGCCACTACCCTTTGCGAGAGCGTAAAAAAAGCGTACGATGAGGCACTTTCCTTTTCTCCTTTGGGCGCGGTGATGACGGGTTCGGGCAGTTGCGTTTTGGCGATGTTTGAAACGAAAGAGCTGTGCGAATGGGCAAAGAGTCGTTATCGCGGGAAGTTCCGCACGTTCGTGTTGAAAACAGTTAGCCAAGTCAAAGAATGGAAAAACCCGTTCGTGTTAGAAGAATGAATTGCAAGAAGGGCTTGCATGAATTGAAATAAATTTCATTACATGGTATTAAGCAGGGAGAAAAATTATGGAAGAAAGAATTATCGACGACGAATACGGCAGAGGTATCCGCTTGAAAAAGACGAAAGAAGGGTACGTTGACGTGACGGACGAGCTCGCCCAAACGCCGCAGGAAGAAACGGAAAACGAAGAAATCAACGAAGAAGTTGCGTTTGAGTTTCCCGTTTTGGATACGGACGAGGACGACGAGGATTTAGTGGGGCTTTCGCCCGAAGAAGCCGCCGCGCTTAGAAAACGCAAGGAAGAAGAACTTGCTAAAAAACGCGCTGAATACGAACGGCTTTGTGCGGAGGGTGAAGAACTGCTCGACGCGGGGAGTTTCCACGCCGCGGAATTGAAATTTGAAAAGGCGTTGCCGCTTGACGACGAGGCTACGGACGCGTCGGTGGGGTATTGGCGCGCAAAAACGTCCGAGTTCACGCAACCCGACGTTTTGATTGCAGAGTATTGGGAACCGGGGATTGAGAGTTTGGAATTCGACCTTGGTTACCGCGCGACGGATATTATTCGCGAAAAATACCGCAACGTGTTTGAAAAGCGCGTGAAAGAGCTTAACGCCGAAGAAAAACCGCTTGCCGAAGCGTTTGAACGCAAACAACAACGGCGTAGAGAAGTTTTAAAATCGCGCGTGATGCGTTCGACGGTTGCTACCTTGATTGCGGCGTTGCCGACGATAGCGTTGCTCGTTTGTACGCTGTTGTATTTGTTCAAGAACTTCACGGTGAAAACGAACGAGTATATGATGCCGACCATCGTGCTCGGCGCGGCGTTTTTCGTAGTGTTTATCGTGTTTATTTTAATCGCGAACAAATGGATAAACGCACTGCGTATGAAACGCGCGAACGAGAGTTTATCCACTACGGAAGAGGGCGCAAGACTTTACGAAATCCGCGAATACAGGGATTTGTATAAAGCATTGATAAGCGGCGGCACGGTGGACGTGGACGAAGAAACGGAAGAAAGTCCAGAAAAGGACGAAGAATAAGAGAGAAAGAGCGGAAAATATCCGCTCTTTTACATTATAAATGTAAAAAATGCAAAAAACCGTTGCGTTTCCATGAAAATCGTGATATAATAACAAAGAGTTTGGATTATATTGCCCTAATCCTGCGCATATAATACTTCGTAGGAGTAGATTATGCGGTTATACGACGAATGGTTGAAAGGCGTGGACGGCGTGACGGCGGCGCGGTGTAATATTGTGCCGCGGGGCTGTGGATATTTTGAAGGCGTGAAAGCGGTTGGGGATTTTTCAGACGAGCGGATTGTGCTCTACTTCCCCCGTGAGAGCGTGGAAATCATAGGTGAAAATTTATCTATCGGTAAGTATTACGAAGGCGATTTGTATTTGACGGGACGGATTTTTAGCGTAGCGGTGCTTGATAAAGCGGACGAAAAAACGTCCAAAAAGGGCGGTTGAGCGTATGGAATTTTTAACTTTTCGTACGCGCGTGCGCATAGACGGGGTTATGCCCGAACGCGCGCTGTTAAAACTCCGTCGTGCGGGAATTGCCCTGTATAGGGTGAAAAAAGTGCAAAAAACGCAAATACTTTTGGAAGTAAAGAAAAAAGACGTCGAAAAAGTTTTTGCAATTTATCCAAACGTGTGTTATAATAGTAGTGGGTACAGTCCGTACACTGCGACGGTCTTGGGCGATATTGGGCTTGCCAAAGCGTGGGCGTTTGTAAAAAACCGCGTGGGGCTTATCGTCGGCGGCTTGGCGTTTTGCGCACTTACCCTGTTTGCCGATACGCTGGTGTTTAGCGTGGACGTTGTAGGCACGCGCGCGTACGACCGCGAGGTGAAAAGCATACTCGAATCTTACGGCGTAAAACCCTTTTCCAAATACGGCGCGGACGGCGTGGACGAAATATGTAGCGAGATTTTGCGCTTGGACGGGGTGGAATACTGCACGGTAAAGAAATCGGGTTTGCGCGTGGTAGTGGATATTCGATTGGCGAAATTCCATAAACCAACGCTCTCGACGGGGGATATGACTGCGAAACGTTCGGGTGAGATAAGACGTATTACGGTAATTCGCGGTACGCCGCTCAAAAACGTAGGGGATACGGTCGTATCGGGCGAGGCACTTGTCGGCGGGTATTTCCAAACGGAGAGCGGAACGCAAAAGACGGTTGCGCCTATCGCGCGCGCGGAACTTGCGTGCGCGTACGAGTGCTTGTTCACCGCGGAATCGGAAGAGCAAGCGTTCGCGGCGGCGTATTTAGAGTTGGGGCTTGGCGAATACGACGAAATCGAGAACGCGGAAATTACGCAAACGGAAAACGGGTATATAGTGAAAATCGCGTATACGGCGATAGAAACGATGAATTTTTAGGAGTGGAAATGGCAAAAGTCGAAAAGACGAATTTAACCGTGGATACGGGTTCGGTGGACAAACTCTCGCGCGTGCTGGGCGCGTACGACGAAAATCTCGCGTTCTTAATGCGGGAACTTTCCGTCGTGGCGTACGTGGAAGGGGTAAAAATCCGCGTGGAGGGCACGGCTGCGGACGTTTTGGCGGCGCAGCGCGCTTTGTCCGCGCTTGTCAAGCTTGCGGAAAGCGGCGAAGAAATCGACCAAACGCGTACCGCGTACTGTATCGAGCTTGCCAAGGAAAACCGCACGGACGAGTTGGAAACGTTGACGGGCGGCGCGGTGGCGATTACGGCGCGCGGCAAGCAAATTAAATGTAAGACGCTTGGGCAAAAGAACTACGTTTCCGCTATCAAGAAAAACACGGTTACGTTCGGCGTTGGGCCTGCGGGTACGGGTAAGACCTACCTTGCGGTGTGTATGGCTGTTTCGGCGTTTAAGAGCAAGCAGGTAGAGCGAATCGTGCTCACCCGTCCTGCCGTGGAGGCGGGGGAAAAGCTTGGGTTTTTGCCCGGAGATTTACAGGAAAAGGTAGACCCGTATTTGCGGCCGCTGTACGATGCTTTGCAGGAATTGTTGGGTTTGGAAACGTACGCAAAACTCCTCGAACGCCACGCGATAGAGGTCGCGCCCCTTGCATACATGCGCGGCAGAACGCTGTCGGGCGCGTTCATTATTCTGGACGAGGCGCAAAATACGACGAAAGAGCAAATGAAAATGTTTTTAACCCGTCTGGGCGAGGGCAGTAAAGCCGTCGTAACGGGGGACGTTACGCAAATCGATTTGGACGGGAAGCAGAGCGGGCTCGTGCACGCGACGAAGATTTTGGACGGCGTGGAGGGCGTGGCGGTTTGTACGCTGACGGCGCAGGACGTAGTGCGACACCCGCTGGTTATGCGGATCATCCGCGCGTACGAAAAGGACGCGGAAAAAGCGGAAAAAACGGAAAGAACGAAAAAAACGGACGGGAAAAAGAAAGGAGATTGACGAAAGATGGCAGCAAAAGAATTCGGTAAGGAGTGGACGAGAAGCACGGCGTTTAAAAGCGCGTGGCTGTTTTTCATGCACTTTTTGATATTTATGCTTTTGGCGGCGCTGTTGGTGCTGGGCGACAAATGGGGAAATTTGACGAAGAATTTCCGCGAACAGGGCGCGGATTATATGTACGCTACGTTCTGTATTTTTCTATTGTTTTTTATTACGTATTTGTATTTCTTGTTTGAAGATAGGGAAATTTTGTCAAGCGGCAAAAAAATAGCGCTCGTGTTTACGGTTCTGGATACGTATTTGATTTGCGCGTGTTTAATCGGTTATAAAATCGCCGTGTACGCACGTCCCGTTGCCGTGGTGGCGTTGCTTATTTTCACGCTCATTGGCAGACGAAACGCTATTTTTATGAACATCGTTAGCGCGTTGCTCGTGTTCGTTATCGACACGTTCGCCGTAACGGAAGTGAGCAACCGTGAATGTTATTCGTCGCTCATTATCTCGTTCTCGGCGGGTATGTTCGCAATCTTCCTTTGCAACCGCGTAAAAACGCGTTTGCGTATTTTGGGCGTTGGGATTGCTATCGTAATCCCTATCGACATTATCGTTATTTTGCTCGAAATATCGGGCGTGGTCGGCGGCGAAGTGGCAATCGGCGCGCAGTCTAAATGGCAATATATCTTTACGCAAATGGGCTACGGCTTTTTCGGCGGCGTAGCGTCTACCATTCTCTTCCTTGCGCTGCTCCCGATTTTTGAAAGCGTGTTTAATTGTTTGACGGTGTACCGTCTGCGCGAACTCACTACGTCGGACGCGAAGATTTTGAAAATGCTCAAAGAACAAGCTCCGGGTACGTACAACCATTCGGTGATGGTTTCCCAGCTTGCGGAAGCGAGCGCGGCGGCAATCGGTGAGAACGTCGATTACGCGCGTGCGGCGGCGCTGTATCACGACGTCGGGAAATTGCACGACCCCGAACATTTCACCGAAAATCAGGGCGATTATAACTTGCACGACGAGCTCACCCCCGAGCTTTCCGCGGACATTATCCGTTCGCACGCGAAAGACGGGTACGATTTAATCCGCAATAAACACCTGCCCGAGTTCTTGGCAGACGTAGCGGTTGAACACCACGGCACGATGCCTATTCGTTATTTCTACGCCAAGGCGTTGAAACTCACGGACGGGGAATTGAATATCGAAGATTATTCCTATTTAGGTCCGAAACCGCGCACGAAAATAGCGGCGATTATCATGATTTGCGACGCGTCGGAAGCGGCGGTTCGCGCGGCGAATGCGCGTACGCCCGAGGAAACGGAAAAAGCGATTCGCGCGGTGATTGAAGAGCGTATGGATTTAGAACAGTTTGCCGAATGTGATATCACCATGGCGGACTTGACGAAAATCCGTTACGCGCTCGTTAACACCCTGTCGGGTGTGTACCACCACCGCATTAAGTACCCGAATATCAAATACCGTCGTACGGAAAGCGGTACGAAAGGGGAAAACGCATGAGTAAGTTTTTGATTGATTGCGACGACGAAATTTTTCCTGCGGACAATGCGCGTGCGCTGGAAAGAGCGATGGACGGGTTCGTGGCTTCGGATATTCCGCTGCTTATTGAATTTTCGTTCGTGGACGAAGAAGAGATTAAGCGTTTGAACGCGCAAACGCGCGGCATAGATAAAGTAACCGACGTGCTCAGTTATCCTACGCTCGATAATATCAAAGGACAACCTATCCGCGCGGCGGATTTTCCCTACGATACGGACGAGGCGGGCAATCTTTTAATCGGTTCGGTGGCGGTATGTATAGAGCGCGCCAAGGAGCAGGCAAAAGAGTACGGGCATAGCTTTGAACGGGAATTGCATTATTTGCTCGTGCACGGGATTATGCATTGCTTGGGTTACGACCATATGACAGACGGCGAGCGTGCGGAAATGCGGGAGAAAGAAGAGTTGATTTTGAGCAAGCTGGGTATTACGCGCGGCGACGAAAAAGGAGAAGAACAATGAGAAGCGGATACGTAGCCGTTATCGGCAGAGCAAACGCGGGCAAGAGCACGCTTATCAACGTTATGGTGGGGGAAAAGGTGTCTATCGTGTCGCCTAAGCCCCAAACCACGCGCGATCGGATTTTGGGGGTATTGACGGAAACGGATTATCAAATCGTGTTCGTGGATACGCCCGGGATTTACAAGGCGAGAAACGCGCTTACCGATATGATGATGCGCACCACCGAAACGAGCGCCAAGAGCGTGGATTTCATTCTCTACGTCGTGGACGGGCACAACGGGATTTCGGACGAGGATTTTTCGCTGATGAAAAAGTATAAAGATTTGGGTTTGCCTATGGCGGTGGCATACACCAAAATTGATATCATGCCCAAGGAAAATATCCCGCTCGATATGGCGAAATTTGCTGATTCGCTTTTGGATTTGGACGTGTTTCCCGTGTCCGCGCGAAAGGGCAAAAACGTGCGCGAGCTCAAAGCCTTTTTAGTTTCCAAAATGCCCGAGGGCGAAAAGGTGTTTTCCGAGGACGTCGTATCGGACAAGAGCGAAAAGTTTATGCTCGCAGAGATTATGCGCGAGAAGATTTTGCTCAAATTTGACAAGGAAATTCCGCACGGAATAGCCGTCGTTATCAACTCGTTTGAACGGCAAGACAACGGCGTTTTCGACGTGAATTTGGATATCGTTTGCGAACGGGCGAATCACAAGGCGATTTTGATAGGCAAACAGGGCAAGGCGATCAAGGAAGTTTCGTCGTTCGCGCGCCAAGACATGGAAAAATTCTTAGGCGGAAAAGTCTTTTTAACCACGTACGTAAAAGTCAAGGAAGACTGGCGCGATCGCCCCAACTTGATGCGCGATTACGGTTACGAAGATTTACAGTAAAGTATATTTCCCCCTTGCATAACGCAAATTAGGAATAGGGGGAAATATATGAAAGACAAACGGGAAGAAAACGGCGCGTCCAAGCTCGCTTGGGAAATGTTTGAAAAGACGGGCAACGTCAGTTATTATATGCTCTATCACGACTTAACGCGCCACAAATAAAAGCCAAGGGGATAACGTAGTGGAAGTAAAAACGGAAGCCGTCGTATTACAGACGATGGACTATAAAGACAACGATAAACTTCTTACGCTGTTTTCCCCGACGCTTGGAAAAATCACCGCGGGGATTCGCGGTGTGAAAAAACCGACCGCCAAACTCAATTTTGCCGCCCAACCCTTTTGTTTTGCCGAATACGTGCTTGCCGAAAAGGGTGGCAGATACACCGTTACTTCCGCATATATGCACGAAAGCTTTTTCGAGCTGCGCACGGACATAACCCGTTTTTACGCCGCTTGTGCCGCCGCGGAAGTCTGCCGCGAACTCTCCTTTGAAAACGAACGCTACGAAGGACTGTTCATAGGCTTTATCGAGTGTTTAAAATCGCTTTGTCTATCGGGTGAAGACGAGGCGGAATCGCTCGTTTCATTCCTGCTCGTCGCTTTACGAGAAAGCGGCTATCCCATCGATTTGGGGTATTTGGAAGAATGTGACGGCGATATCGGGGATAAGCTGTGGTTTGATTTCGACGACGGACGGTTTGCAAGCTTTGAACGTTGCGAGTCGGGTGAACGGGCAAGCGTATCCACTTATCATACCTTGCGCAAATGCGCGGGTTTAGCGTTCGACGAAACCAAGACGCAAGGCGGCAAAAAACGCGCGTTGCGCCTTATCAAAGCCTACCTTTCCCAAAAAACGGAAACGCGTTTTGAGAATTTAGGCGAATTTATTAGACTTATCGACGAGGAATAAAAGAATATGGAAAAAGAAACGAAAACGCCTACCCGCGCGGAAAAACGGGAGGCGGCAAAAGGTATTATCCGCGAGATTTTGCAAAAAGCGGATAAAAAGAACAACGATTTAATCGACGAGGCGGCAAAGATTTTTTCTGAACGTTTCGGCGATGAAGAAACGGACAACGCCAACGACGTGAAAGGCAGAATCGGTTCGGTTCTCGATTTGATGAAAAAGGACGGCGAAGTGCGCTCCGATGGGGGTATGTGTGCGTTGAACGCGCCTATACCGCAAGAAAAAACGGAAGAAAAGCCCAAATCCAAACGTAAATCAACCAAAGCCAAAACGGCGGCAGAACCCGTCGTAACGGAAGAAAAGACGGAAGAAAAAGCGGAAGAAAAACCCAAGGCGAAACGGACGCGCAAAACGTCGAATGCCAAAACGGAAACAGTAGAACAAACGGATAAAGCGGACGAAGAAAAGAAACAACCCTTGCCGCCTGCGCCCGTGCAACCGATAGCACCCGTCGCGCCTATTACACCCGAAGTTGCGCCCGAGCCCATTCCCGAAAAGACGGAAGAAAAGCCCGCAACTAAAAAACGCGCGAAAAAGGCAAAAACGACGGAAGTTAAGGAAGAACCCGCCGCAAAGACGGAAGAAAAAGTCGAGATAAAAGAAGAACCCGTCAAGGCAGAAGAAACGACACTTGAAAAGGTGGAAAGCGCGCCCAAAGGTACGCTGATGGATATGAGCTTTCTTTTTGGGGAAGTAAAGCGGAGAAAAACGGAAGAAAAACCCGCGATAAAGGCGGTGGAAACGGCGAAAGAACCGATAAAGGCGCAAACAAAGGAAAAACCTGCGGTGAAAGCGGAAACGAAAACGGAAACGAAAGTGGAAGTGAAGAAAGCGGAAAGTAAACCGCAGCCGCAAAAACCTGCGGCAAAAGAGCGTGTTGCAAAGCCCGTCGCGACGAAAAAGCCCGCGCGGCAAATGACGGCGGACGAGAAATTGCAGGACGCGTTTTTGAGCCGTTTGCATAAGCTTGGCGGGGAGTATTTTGAATATTATTCGATATATCTTTTAGAGAAATATTCGCGCATGAACGGTAGACGTTTGGAGGGTTTGCAGATTACAGGCGGCGATCACGACGGCGGTATTGACGGAGAAATCGAGCTTACGGATAGATTGGGATTTAGAGAAACCATCTACATACAAGCGAAGAATTGGGACCCGTCCAAGGGCGACGAAAAACTGTGGGTGGTAGGCGAAACGCTGTTACAGCAATTTATCGGCGCGTGCGTATGCAGACAGGCAAAGGACGGTAAGCAGCATTGCCGCGGGATATTTATAACGACGTCAAGGTTCACGCCTGAGGCGAAACGGATATTAGAAGAAACGTCGGATAAATTCGTGGGCTACGACGGCACGGACTTATACGAAACGGCAAAAGAATGTGGGTTTGGTATCGTCAAAAAGAACGGCGAATGGGCGTTGGACGAAAACCTTTTATCGGGCACGAAAGCGTTCTTTAATATGTATTAAGCAATGAAAGTAAATACCCCTAATGGTAGGATGCCGTTAGGGGTATTTTACAAATAAGCAGATTATTTGTTTGGATTAGTCCAAAGCCATTCGATCCAAGCGGACGAAATAACGTTTTCTCCATTGCCGCAAGCAGCAACGCGAATTTTTATCGTTGTATAATCGCGATAATTTGTAATTAATTCATTTAAGGAAGCTGTTCCCGAATGGCAAACGTTTCCGAATTCGCCACCGTCCAACGAAATTTGATAATCGTAACCTGCTGCGCCTGTAATCGTCGCCCATTTAACGGCACCGTCTGAATTAATTGAGAAAGTGGAAACGGTGGGTGGCGAGAGTAAAGTAAGCGCATATCCAGAGTTTCCACCTGCATATTGCGAATCGATGTAATATACTTCATTTTCGTCGAAGGTGCCCCCCAAAGCTTTTACGCGTACATAATACGTACCTGCACTTTCTATTGCTTTGGATTGCGATAAGCTAGACGAGGGAATGCTTTCGCCTGCAATCTCATATTGATATTGTGTGCAATTTGCGGAAACGGTTGCAATATTTACGTCAATTGTACCGCCGTTGATAAAGCGGTCGCTTGAATACGAGAATTCAATTTCGGGAGCAAGACAAGCTTTTACGACTTGCGTGTAGTTTACGGAATCGCTGTTGATATTATTAAATCCATCGCCAACAGCATATAATTTTACGCTATGGTTTCCGATTTCTGTATAACGCGGCGTATATGAATATTCCGTACCAGATACGTGAATGTCGTTGTTTACGCGCACGCCGTCAATTTCCAAGACGTATGCGCTGGCGTTTGCTACGCCTTGCCAACAATATTTCCCGTTTTGAATGGTCAACGTGGGGGTTACAAGCTTATATACCGTAATTGCCGTGGATTTTTCGCTGTCCAAATATTTGCTATCGTTCCCGATTGCTTTGACGCGGAAAGTGTAGCTTTGTCCGCCTGTAAGATATTGCAAACCGAATTTCGTTGCGTTTTGAACACCGCCCGTTTGAGCTACATCACTTTCGTATACTTCATACGTAGGCGTGTATTCTGCGGTGTTAATATTATTAGGCGCGTTCCAAACAAGTTCAACATTATTGGATAAAGCGCCTTCGGGGAAAGTGGGGGTTGCCAGTCTTATAAATTGTTGCGTGGGAGATGATTCCGAGGTCATATAATAAAGTGTGCCTAAATCGTTGAAATAATTTGCCACGGCAACCATATGTAAGACTGTTCCGCTTTCTCGGATATATTGATACATGTTATCAAAAGCCGATTCTGGTAGCGCTTGCGAACTTTCGTCCAAGAATACTTGATAGCTTTTTGCATTGGCAACTGCGTCAAACGTTAAATCGCCTTCGCCTTCACCGTAAGCAATTTTAATATTGGTGGGTGCAACCAGTCTATGCAGGGCAAGTGGCGCAGTGTAATTGGACGCAAGAGTGTTTGAACCGTTCCCTTTCGTACATACGCTTACGTCGTAAGTGCCTGCGTGTAAGGTGGAAAGGTCAAAAGACGTACCCGTAGCCGTGGAAACGGATCCGTTATATTGTACCCCGTAGCCGTTGTTGCCACTCACGCCAGTCCATTGTGCATTAAAACCTTGCATGGTAAGGTCGGTGGGCATGGCTTGCACGGTAATTTTAAACGATAAAGCGTTTGCGGTCAAGCAAGGAAGTGTTACAAACGTTTGTCCTGCCGCCGTTTGTACGCTCCCCATACTGCGGATATAATAGTTGTATTCTTGTTGCGCTGCGATGGAATCGTCGGCAACATTAGAATCCGTAATAGATAATACGGTGGAATATTTCCCGTCGAGCAGCACGCCGTCTTTGTATAACTGATAACCGCTTGCACCTGTAACTTGCGTATAATTTACCGTAAATCCGTTTGCAAGTGCGGTGGGATCGCTCGTAATATAGCTTGTGCTTGCTGCGCGCGGCGCTGCAAGCCGTTCCACCGTTATTGCAGTGGAATATTTGGAATCGTAATAATCAGAACCGATACTTGCGCGCGCTTTTACGCGAACCTTGTAGGTGCCGACTTCTTCATATTCGTACGGAAAAGCAGCTTGCGCAATAGGGAAATCGTAATGTGTAACGTTGCCGTCTTTTTCAATTTCTACTGTGTAGCCAATAGCTCCGTTTACTATATCCCAAGTGAAATTGTTATTAGCTTGTCCGTCAAGTTCTAAATCTGCGTTCCAAGACGTATTAGGAGATTGCAGAATGAAAATGTCTTTTACTTCCGACCAAACGGAGAAATATTTTCCGCTCTCGTTATAAGGTTTTACTTCTACGGCAATCGAAGAGCCTGCTGTTAATTGTTCGTAAACGGGATCGGCAACCGTTTGCGATTGTACAACGCCGTTCACGCGGATTTGATAGCCTTCCGCGTTTTCTACTTCCGCCCAACTTAAAAGCCCGTTTTCTACGACGAGATTGGTTGCGGCTTGCAGATAGTGGAACGTTTCGCTTGCCGTTTTGGAATCGTAGGACGAAACATGGTCGCCCAATGCTTTTATTTCCACGGCAAAATCACGGCTTTCCGAATCGAACAGATAAGAATTTCCCGTAACCGTTTCCGCAACTCCGTTTATACTCACCGAATAAGATCTGGCGTTTCCAATCCAAGACAGCGTTTCGCCGTCGTAATTAACGGAAGTCGGTACGGAATTTACGTACACCTGTTTTTCTTCGCTCCAAAGCGAATAATAACTGTTGTCTTCGGGAACGACGGCGCGCACTTTAATTCGGTTGCTTCCTTCCGCTGTTTCATAACGCGTTTCCGTAACGTCCGTTGCTAAAATTTCCCCGTTTACACTAATACGGTACGCGCCCGCGCCTGCAATTTCCGCCCAAGACAAAACGCCGTCTTCCGAAACAGTGATATCCGTAATCGTGTCAAGGGGGATAAAGTGCATGCTTTCTGCGTTGGAGCTACCGTTTACAATCGCGCTTACGGTAACGTCAAATTCTCCACCTTCCGTATTTTCATACGTGTAAAGCGTAGTATTGACGCGTTTCGCTTCGCCACCGTTAATGGAAACGGTGTAATATTCGGCAAGCTCCACTTTATCCCAAGTTAAGCGCGCCCCGTCGTATACGATATTCGTAGGCTTGTATAAGCCTTCTACGAATTCTTCTACGTCGTCTTTTTTGCAACTTGCAAAGCCGAATACAGCGCAAATTGTCAACAAAATAAAGCTCAAAAATGCTACAAGTTTGTTCCTTTTCATTGTATTTTCTCCTTTATGTTATTTTCTTATAAATATAAATTTGCGGTATCGGGATAGGTTACCTCAAAATAATAGTCTGAAATATACGCATAACCATTAGAGGTAGAAATTTTTTCAGCACCATAAATCTTGTTGCTGTTTATATTTGCGGTAAAAGAATAATCGAATGCTGCATATTCCTTAGAAGTGATTTTATATTCCTTCTGATACAATAAATAGTTGTCGCTAATTGTATCAGCTGAATAGAAATATAATGTCACGGTTCTAGGAGAAGACAAGGTGGCTGATGATTGACAAATTTTCAAATATGCCTGAATCTTTACTGTTCCAGTGAATGTATTCGGCAAATATGCGGACATATCTAAAGTTAAGCCATTTTTCATTGTGATACTTTTTTCATCGTATCCTCCAAGGTGTGAATCGCCGCTTACTTGATAGATTGTTGCTGTTTTTTTCGCATACCAACCAGCTTTAAGCTGTACGCTGGTGACGGGCATGGTCGTCGTTTCGTATTTTTCTTTATCTGAAGTGTACCAGCCTGCGAAAATAAATCCGTCTTTTTCGGGTGTGGGGAGCGTAACGGAGTTGCCTACAGCTTTAGAAATATCGCTTACATCCGTGCCGCCGTTTTCGTCAAAGACGATTTTTGCTTGCCAAACGGCGGTTAATGTGATACTATTAGAAGGCATAGTAGTAGACGTGTACGAATCGCCGCTTTCGTTCTGCCAACCCATAAACTTATAATTTTCTTTGGTGGGCGTTGGCAGAGAAACGGCAGAACCTGCGCGTGCAACGACGGGGATTACTTCGTTACCGCCGTTTTCATCAAAATCAATAACGGGCGCGTATTCGGTTGCGTATAAAATCATATCGTCAAGAACTTTGCCTGTAAATACGTACGCTTTTTCTGTATCGTTTTTCACTTTCGACCAAGTGAGTACGGCGTTACCGTTGACACGTGTTTCAGGTACTACGTTTTTAATGTCCGTGCCGTGTTCCACCTGTAATTCTTCGGGGGTGTTGCTGTCTTCAAAATAGAAAGTTACGGTATACTTCACGCTTTCAAATCCTGCGTATAAATATACGGTGTTATTTTCACTTGACAAATCAAATACGGTTTCGTTTACTTTATTGCTTGTCGGTAAAATACCGTATTCGTCAGCAACTTGCGTGCCGCCGCAGTTAGGCTTAGTATACCAACCCGTAAATTCTTTATAGTCAAGCGATAAATTCATGGGTAATTCGCCTATCGTAGAATTATAGCTTACCGTCATAGAGCGGCTACCCGTTACGGGCGCGCCTTGGTAATCCAAAATCAGCGTATATTCTTTTGCTTTGTATTGGGGGAATAAAACCAAATCGCGATTATCGGTAAACGTCGAAAGGCAACTTCCCGTTTCGTCTACGTATTGCGTACCGCCTGTTTTTGCGTCGAACAAACCTAAAAAGTCATAGCCGTATTTTTCGGGAACAACTTCTAACGAATACGCCGCGCCGCTGGTTACAGTCAGCTCGTGTAAGCCTGCGTCGTCTGTATACGAAATGGTATATTCTTTTGGGGCGGATGGGGTGTCGTCCATTTCAGTGTAATCAGTTCCACCAAAACAGCTTGCGCTCATGCTTAAAAAAAGCGCGGTTGCTAAAACGGTGCAAAGTTTTGCAAAAAATCTTTTCTTCATAAGAACCTCCAAGTATAGTGTTATGTGAAAATTATAACACTAATTTTAGTGTATGTCAAATAAAAACACGGGGTTTAGTGTAAAATAGTGGCATGGTAACGTTGGGGAACAATTTAAAAAGCTTGCGAAAAGTGAATAAGATGAGCCAAAAAGAGTTTGCAGAGAGAATGCAAACGACACAACAGCGCGTGAGTGAATGGGAATGTGATAAGGTAGAACCGTCGCTGTATAACATATTGAAAATATTAAAAGTATTTTCTATTACGTTTGAAGAATTGACGGAAGGAATGGAAGAATAAAACGGCGGGAAATCAAATCCCGTCGTTTTCTTCAAATATTTCGTTGGGTTCGGGCGCGGTTTGTTCGTCCGTTTCGTCTTCTTCAAAGAAGTAGACGGTATTTTTTTTATCTTCCCGTTTTTGTTTTTTCGCGTCTTTCTTGGCTCGTTTTTCTTCGGCTTTGCGTTCTTTTTTATCCGCTTTGCTTTCGGCTACTTTTTTATCCAGCCAAACGCGGTGTTTGGATTTTTGCTTTTCGGGTTCGACTTCCTTGCCGGCGAGCTTTTTGAAGAAGTTGCCCACCGTTTTGACGGGTTTAGTTATTTGTTCGTAGTCGGCTTCCATACCCGCCATAATCAAATACGCTTTGGAAAGGAAAAAACGGAATACCACTTCAAATATGACCTGCAACACCCAGCCCACGATCATGAGCGCGGATAAAATCACGGACAGGGGGGTAACGTGGGTGGTGGTGGCGTAAATACCGTAAATCATAACGCCGAGCGTGAACAGCTTTACCGTTTGTTTACAAACGAAAAATACGTCGCGAACGCGCTTTTTTAAGCGTTTTGCGCCGTCGGGTACGCCTGCCGTAGCGATAAGGAAAAAGGCGAAGTACGCCGCGGCGAGCGAAAATAACGCGATATTCGCCCACAGCAAGCCTGCGCCCGCTATCCATGCGTAAATCAAATAGGCAATATACACCGCTTGCGTGCAAATATTGCGGATATAATCGAGCTTTTTAAAATCTTCCACCGTCTTTTTTAAAGCGGCTTTCGTATAATCTAACATGTTATTCTCCTTTGGGCGGTTTGGAAAAATATTCGTACAAACCGCAGGTCAAATTGGCGTTGAACAGTTTTTTCTTTTTGTCCGCGCGCTTGCCGAAATACCGTTCAAAATCGGTAAGCGAAGTCATGATATATCCGTTCCAGTCGGGCAGAGCGCGGAAGGTGTTTCCAAACTCGCGCATGAGCGTTTGCGTAGCGCGCTCGTCTAAAAGCCGTTCCCCGTACGGGGGGTTGGTGGCAAGAACGCCGTGGGGTGTGGCGTATGTAAATTTGCGCGCGTCCGCTACTTCCAAGCGCATGACGTGTGAAACGCCCGCTTTTTTAGCGTGGTATTTGGCGATAGAAATCGCTTCGGGGTTGATATCGCCGCCGAAGATACAAGGTTTAGCGGCGCGGTTTTCCAAATCGTTTGCTTCCTCGCGCGCGCGAGTTAAAATATGGTTAGGCGTGCAAGCCCAGTGCGCGAAATCGAAATCGCGGTTTTTCCCCGGGGCGATATTGAGCGCTTTCATTGCCGCTTCGATGGGGAACGTGCCGCTGCCGCAAAAGGGGTCGGCGAACGGTTTTTCCATATCTCGCGCGGGGTTATAAAAGGAATCGTCGATAATGCCCGCCGCCAGCGTTTCTTTTATCGGGGCGGCGTAGGCAAGCGAACGATACCCGCGCTTGTGCAACCCGTCGCCCGACGTGTCGAGCGTAACCGTTACTTGGTCTTTGAAAATGGAAAACCCAACGACAGCGCGTGCACCCGTTTCGGCGAATACCGTTCTTCCCGTTTTCAGCTTGTCTGCAAGCCGACGGATAATCGCCTTTTTGGCAACCCCGCCCGCGGCTTTGATAGCGGCAAGCGCGCTTTGTACGCTTTTCCCGTCCATTAAGATTTTGGAATCGCGCGAAAGCCATTCTTCCCAAGCAATCGAATACACCCCGTCGTACAGCTCGTCAAAAGTAACGGCGTGAAACCGCGCAAGGCAGATAAGCACCCGTTCGCCGCTGCGCAAAAACAGGTTGAGCCGCGCGATATCCTGCCAATCGCCGTCCAGCTCAATCCTGCCGTTGTCGGCTGGCGCTTTCTCATAGCCTAATTTAAAAAGTTGTCGTTTGGTCGTCTGTTCCAAGCCGAACGCGACGGGAATTAATAGTTTCATAACCCTATTATACCCGTTTTTAGAAAATTTGTCAAGCTCTACGATTGACAAACGCCGCAAAGGCAAGTATAATAGAATTATGAAACGGAATTTTGAAGAACTGATGCTTTCGCAAATATCGCAAATCGAACAAGGTACGCCGCTTTTGCTTCATAGCTGTTGCGCACCCTGTTCTTCCGCGTGCTTGGAACGGCTCAAAGACCGTTTTTCTATCACCGTTTTGTATTATAACCCGAATATCGACGAACGCGCCGAATACGAAAAACGCAAAGCCGAACAAATCCGCTTTTTACAAGAAACGGGCTGGGCGAATATTCTCGATTGCGACCACGATGCCGCCGCGTTCGCAAAGATAGCACAGGGCTTGGAAAACGAGCCCGAACGTGGCGCGCGCTGTTATAAATGCTACGCCTTGCGCCTTGAAAAAACCGCGCAAACGGCGAAAGAGCAGGGTTTTGCATGGTTTGCCACCACGCTCACGTTAAGTCCGCACAAAAACGCCGAATGGCTGAACGAGCTGGGCGAAAAGGCAGGCGCGGCGTACGGCGTGGGCTATCTATACACCGATTTCAAGAAAAAGAACGGTTATCGCCGTTCGATTGAATTGTCTAATCAATACGGGCTATACCGTCAAAACTTTTGCGGTTGCAAATATTCCAAACGATAAAAGAGAGCCGAGCGGCTCTCTTTTGGCTTTTTTATTTTACTACCGAGAATTTGTAGATAGTGGTTTCGCGGTAGGTTTCGCCTGCTTTTAAGACGGTGGACGGGTAGGCAGGGCAGTTGGGGGAGTTGGGGTAGCCTTGCGTTTCCAAGCACAAGCCTGCGTGCACGCCGTAATGCTTTTTGCCGTTAAAATCCATTTTGCCACAGGTATAAAGCTGGACGGCGGGGAGCGTGGTGTAGCAGTCCATTTTTCTGCCCGATTGTTCGTCGTAGAGATAGGCGAAATGTTCTAAATTATTGCCCGCTTTTTCCAAGCAGTAGTTAAAATCATAGCCGTTGCAGTGTTTAATCAAGGGGGCGTTCGAGAAGATATCCGCGCCCACTTTTTTGGCGGGGTAGAAGCTGTACGGCGTACCGTCGATATCCACCACTTCGCCGTGGGGGATAAGCTCGTCGTCGACGGGGGTCATTTTCCGCGCTTTTATCATGAGTTCGTGCGATAAAACGGTGTCTTGTCCACCGAGATTGAAAAATGCGTGGTTGGTGAGGTTGCAAAGGGTGTCTTTATCCGTGGTTGCGAAATAATCGATACGCACTTCGTCGTCGTCCGTGAGCGTGAAAGTAACTTTGACGGTCATATTCCCTGGGTAGCCGCCCGCGCCGTCGGGGGAGAAGTGGGATAAAACGAGCGAATTTTCGATGATTTCCGCTTGCCAGTTTTGGGCGTCGAAATTGGCGGTGTTTCCGCCGTGGAGCGTGTTTTTGCCGTCGTTTTGTTCCAAAACGTATTCCGCGCCGTTTAAAGTGAATTTTGCGCCGCCGATACGGTTTGCGAACCTGCCTACCGTCGCGCCGTAATAACCGTGCGCGCCGCACTGCTGTTCAGGTGTGGCGTACCCTATCAAAACGTCGCCTAAAACTCCGTTTTTATCGGGCGTGAAAAGGTTGATAATGCGCGCGCCGTAGGTGAGTACGTCCATTTTTAAGCCGTTCACGTTCGTGAGCGTATATACTTCGTATTCTTGATTGTTTTGCGCGAAAGAGTAGGTTTTTTCTATCATTTTTGTGCCGTTCCTTTTAGATTTTATTATAGTATAGCACATTTAGCCGTCAAAAGACAAGGTCTGAACGAAAAAAATTCGAGTTTTTTAGAATTTCCTTGTTTTTCTTGCGTGGAAATCGTTGACTTAAACAAAATAGGGGTGTATAATTATATAAATTATTAATAATGTAAAGCGGATTAATTCATTTTTTGAATGGTACGCGGGAGATGGGATATGGAAATTCAAATCACGAAAACGACTACGCCGTCCACGATGCCGCCCGAAGAGAGTTTGGGTTTTGGGAAGGTGTTCACCGACCATATGTTTTTGATGGACTACGACGATAAAACGGGTTGGCACGATGCGAGAATCGTACCGTTCGGGCGGATATCGCTCCACCCTGCGTCCACGGTTTTACATTACGGCGCGGAAATCTTCGAGGGGTTGAAAGCGTACCGCAGAGCGGACGGGGGCGTGCAGTTGTTTAGACCGATGGAAAATATTCGGCGTATGAATAACTCTGCCGAGCGTATGAGTTTACCGCTTTTGGACGAGAACGACGCGTTGGAAATTTTAGAAACGTTCGTACGCTTAGAAGAACGGTTCGTGCCAAAGTCGTTCGGGACTTCCCTGTATTTGCGCCCGTTCATGTTCGGCAACGACGAGAGCTTGGGCGTGCATGCCGTGCATAGAGCGACCTTTATGTTGATAGCTTCCCCTAGCGGTAGTTATTACGCGGAGGGGATTAATCCCGTTAAGATCATGATTGAAAGCGAGGACGTGCGTACCGTTCGCGGCGGCACGGGCTATGCAAAGTGCGGTGGTAACTACGCAGCGAGTACGCGTGCGGGCGAACGCGCGGCGAAAAAAGGGTATTCGCAGGTGCTTTGGCTGGACGGCGTGGAAAGAAAGTATATCGAAGAAGTGGGCGCGATGAACGTTATGTTTAAAATCAACGGCGAAATCGTTACGCCCATGCTCACGGGTTCTATCTTACCCGGCATTACCAGAAAGAGCTGTATCGAAGTTTTGAAATCGCTCGGCTATACCGTAAGCGAACGCTTGCTGTCCGTGGACGAGCTGTTGACGGCGCTTAAAGACGGTTCTTTGGAAGAAGCTTGGGGCTGCGGTACGGCGGCGGTCGTTTCGCCCATTGGAAAGCTTGCCTACGGCGACGAGGAATTTGTCGTCGGCAACGGCGGTATCGGTAAGGTTACGCAACAGCTCTACGATATTTTGACGGGTATTCAATGGGGAAAAGTGCCCGATACGTTTAACTGGGTGCATAAGATTAAGTAATTCTACATTTTATTTGTTTTTTTGAAATTTTGTTGAAAATTTTTAAAAAACTTGGCAGTACCCCCTTGACAAACGGGCGGTTTTGTGATAGAATAGATAAAATCTATTTTATAATAGAGAAAAATTTCATTTTAAAGGCTATGACGGGAATAAAAATCCGTTCGGAATCCGATTTTCAGAGAGTTGACGGTGGGTGCGAGTCAATACGGGCCGCGGAATATAGCTCCTCCCCGAGCCGCCGACAGAACGGCTGTGAAAAAACGCTTAGTAGATTCGGACGGGTGCTCCCGTTACAGAGTAAGTCTTTCCAAGACACGAGTGGGTGGGTTATCCGCCAAACAGAGTGGTACCGCGGAGAAATGTCTTCGTCTCTTTTATGCGTTTTTTAGCGTGTGAAAGAGATTATTTTTTCAATGAATTGCAAGCGGGGAACGCCCCGCGGCGGAGCTTCTACAATTTTCCGCTCGTTTTTCTAACGTGAGCGTCGCCTGTAATTTTATAGGGCGCAACCTGCGTTGCTTTACTTGGGCTAAGAAGTTCGCTCTAACGAGCGATTGACCGCCAAAGGCGGTGAAAAGCGCAAAGCAGAGCTTTGCTTATTGGGGGCTTGTTCTGCGGGGCTTTGCCCCACACCCCACAAGGGACCGCGTCCCTTGACCCTTTCTAAATTATCCCGTGTAATACAAGGAGTATTATGAAAAACAGTAAAAAATACGTTAAACAATATTTTGCACCCCAAGGCGTAACGATGGACTGGACCAAAAAAACGTGCATCGAAAAACCGCCCGTTTGGTGTAGCGTCGATTTGCGCGACGGAAACCAAGCGCTCATTATTCCTATGAGTTTGGATGAAAAACTTGAATTTTTTAACCTGCTTTGCAAAATCGGGTTTAAGGAAATTGAAGTCGGTTTCCCCGCGGCGAGCGAAACGGAATACGAGTTCTGCCGCGCGTTGATCGAACGCAACCTTATCCCCGACGACGTAACCATTCAAGTGCTTACCCAGTCGCGTGAACATATCATCGCGAAAACTTTTGAGGCGCTCAAAGGCGCGAAAAGGGCTATCGTGCATTTGTATAATTCTACGTCCGTGGCACAGCGGGAACAGGTGTTCCGTCGTAGCAAGCAGGAAATTATCGATATTGCCGTAACGGGCGCGAAACTTTGCAAGGAATACCGTGAAAAAGCGGAGGGAAAAATTTCCTTTGAGTATTCGCCCGAAAGCTTTACGGGCACGGAACCCGAGTTCGCGGCGGAAATTTGTAACGCGGTGCTGGATATTTGGCAGCCCACGGCGGACGATAAAGCGATTATCAACCTGCCCGTGACGGTGGAAAATTCCATGCCGCACGTGTATGCGAATCAAGTGGAATACATGTGCAAGAATTTGAAAAACCGCGAGAACGTAGTCATTTCTTTGCACCCGCATAACGATCGCGGTTGCGCGGTGGCGGATAGCGAAATGGGCTTGCTTGCAGGCGGCGACAGAATCGAAGGTACGCTGTTTGGCAACGGCGAAAGAACGGGCAACGTCGATATCGTTACGCTGGCTTTGAATATGTATTCGCAAGGGGTTGACCCCCAGCTCGATTTCACCGATTTGCCGTCCATTACCGAGGTGTATGAACGCGTAACGCGTATGAAGGTGGGCGAACGGCAACCGTACAGCGGTCAGCTCGTATTTGCGGCGTTTTCCGGTTCGCACCAAGATGCAATTGCAAAGGGCATGAAATACCGCGTGGAAAGGGGCACGAATACTTGGACCGTACCCTATCTCCCGCTCGATCCTGCCGACGTTGGCAGAGTGTACGAGGCGGACGTTATCCGCATCAATTCTCAATCGGGAAAAGGTGGGATAGGTTATATCCTTGAAACACAGTTCAAACTGGTGTTGCCGCCCAAAATGCGCGAACAGTTCGGTTATCACGTCAAGAGTATTTCCGACCATGAACACAGAGAACTTTCCGCAAACGAGGTACACGATATCTTCACGCGTGATTTCGTCAACCTGACCGAAAAACTCAACGTTTTGGAGGCGGGCTACGACGACGTTTCCGCCGAAAACGTGAAAGGTAGACTGGTTATCGAATACGACGGCAAGGCTACGACGGTGGAAGTGGAAGGGAACGGTAGACTGGACTGCGTGAGCCGTGCCATAAAACAAGTAACGGGCAAGGACTACGTTTTGGAAAACTACGTCGAACACGCGTTGGAAGAAAAATCCACCTCCAAAGCCGCGTCGTATATCTGCGTTGTGGCAGACGGCAAGCCCTATTGGGGCGTGGGTATCCACACGGATATTATGACGTCGTCGGTTAGGGCTTTAGTGTCGGCGGTCAACCGTATGCTTTAAAAAAGCGTAATGCATAATGCAGAATGCAAAATGCATAATTGCGGTAAAATTAAAAATCATTCAATCATTATGCATTAAGCATTAAGCATTTTGCATTAACAACAAGCGGGGCGCACCCGCAAAGGAGAAAATAGTATGAAATTAACAGGAGCGCAAATTTTGGTACAAACCCTTATCGAACAGGGCGTAACCGACGTGTTCGGTTATCCCGGTGGACAGGTTATCAATATTTACGACGCATTATATGAATATAAAGACAAAATCAACCATATCTTGACCGCGCACGAACAGGGCGCGTCGCACGCGGCGGACGGGTATTCCCGCGCAACGGGTAAGGTAGGCGTTTGTATCGCTACCAGCGGCCCGGGCGCTACCAACTTGGTTACGGGGATTGCTACGGCGATGCTCGACTCCATTCCTTTGGTCGCTATTACGGGGAACGTACCGTGTTCGCTGATCGGGAAAGACAGTTTCCAAGAAGTGGATATCACGGGCGTGACGTTGCCTATCACCAAGCATAACTATTTCGTCAATAAAATTGAAGACTTGGCGGATATTTTGCGCGAGGCGTTCGCGATTGCCAAATCGGGCAGACCCGGACCCGTGCTCGTCGATATTCCCAAAGACGTACAGGTGGGGAAATACGATTACGAACCCAAAGCCATGGTGGAAAAAACGCCTCTGCCCAAGGTCGCGCAAAGCAAGATAGACCAAGCGGTGGAAATGCTTGCGCAAGCAGAGCGCCCGTATATTTATATCGGCGGCGGCGCGGCTGGTTTGGGCTTGGGTAAGGATATCGTAGCGTTTGCAGATAAAATCGACGCGGCGATCGGTTGTTCGTTTATGGGGCTGTCCGCAGTACCCAACGAAAGTCCCCGTTTCCTTGGTATGCAAGGTATGCACGGGCATTACGCTTCGTCCATGGCGCAAAACGAAGCGGACGTGATTTTGGCGGTGGGCGTGCGGTTCTCTGATAGAGCCACGGGCAACGTTGCTAAATTCGCGAAAAAGACGAAGATTATTCAGCTCGATCCCGATAGCGCGGAAATCAACAAGAACGTGCGCGTGGAATTAGGGCTTGTGGGCGACGTCGAAGACGCGTTTAAGCGGATTGCAAGCGCGTGCGAAGCGAAGAGCTTGCCCATGTGGCAAGACAGGGTAAAGGCGCTTAAAGCGGAAGAAGTCGCTTGCGAAGAACAAATCGCGGCGGCGGATAAAGCGGCGCTTACGCCTAAGCAGGTAATGGATATTATCAACGCGGAAAAACCCGCGAAAACCATTATTACGACGGACGTTGGTCAACACCAAATGTGGGCGGCGCAATACGCGACGTTCGACGGCCCGAGAAGATTCGTTTCTAGCGGCGGGCTGGGCACGATGGGCTTTGGCTTGGGCGCGGCGATGGGCGCGTACGTGGCGACGAAAGACCCCACCGTATTGATTACGGGCGACGGTAGCTTTGGTATGAACTTGAACGAGCTTGCCACCGCGGTTACGTATAAACTGCCCATCGTAATCGTACTTATGAACAACGGAGTGCTCGGTATGGTACGGCAATGGCAAACGCTGTTCTTTGGGAAACGTTATTCCAACACCGTGCTCGATAGAAAGACGGATTTCGTGGCGCTCGCGAAAGCGTTCGGCGCGGACGGATATTTAGCGGAAACGCCCGTGGAATTTAAGAAAGCGTTCACGGCGGCGTTGCAAGCGGGTAAACCCGTGGTTATCGACGCGCGGATTGACAAGGACGAATTCGTTCTGCCCATGTTGCCCCCTGGTGGTGCAATCGACGACATTATTACCAAGGTCAACTAAACGCAGAAAGGAGGAAATTATGGAAAACAATAAATTTGTAATAGCCGTATACGTAGAAAATAAATCGGGCGTTTTAACGCGCGTAACGAGTATGTTCACCCGTCGGAATTTCAATATCGATACGCTTACCGTTGGTGAAACGGAACGTAGTGAATATTCCCGTATCACGATTAGTATGAGCGGGGACGATTACGTGAAAGCGCAGCTTGTGAACCAACTGAAAAAACTGTTCGTCGTCAAGAAAGTGGAAGTGCTGGAAGACGAACCTATTAAACGCGAGCTTATGCTTATCAAAGTGAGCAATCAGTCGGAGTATAGAAACGATATCATGACCGCGGTGGACGTATTCCGTGCGAGCGTTATCGATTATTCGACGGAGAGCATGTGTATCGAAGTTACGGGCAACCCGTCTAAAATCGACGCGTTTGTAAAGCTCATGCAACCGTTCGGGATTTTGGAAATGTGCCGTACGGGCGTAGTTGCTTTGGAACGCGGCGCAAATACGCTGTTTAACGATTGATAAGGGTCAAGGGGCACAGTCCCTTGTGGGGTGCAGGGGTGAAACCCCGCGAAACAAGCCCCAATTAAGCAAAACGAAGTTTTGCGCATTTTACCGCAACGCGGTACAACGCTCGTTAGAGCGAAACAACAAAAAATAAAAACAAAAATAAAAAAATTTTTAAAAAGGAAAGGAATAAATATTATGGCAAACAGAATTTTTTATCAACAGGATTGTGATTTGAACAAGCTTGACGGCAAGACGGTGGCGATCATCGGTTACGGTTCGCAAGGACACGCGCACGCGCTGAACTTGAAAGATTCGGGCGTGGACGTTGTCGTTGGTTTGTACAAGGGCAGCAAGAGCTGGGAAAAGGCTGAAAAGCAAGGCTTGAAAGTTATGACGGCGGCGGAAGCGGCTGCGGCGGCGGATATGATCATGATTTTGATCAACGACGAAAAGCAAGCAAAGCTTTACAAGGAAAGCATCGAACCCAACCTTACCGAAGGCAAGACGCTTATGTTCGCGCACGGGTTCAATATCCACTTCGGTTGCATTAAGCCCCCGAAGAACGTCAACGTTATCATGGTCGCTCCCAAAGGCCCCGGTCATACCGTTCGTAGCGAATACCAAGTAGGTAAAGGCGTACCTTGCCTTATCGCCGTAGAACAAGACGCTACGGGCGATGCGTTGGAACTTGGTCTTGCGTATGCACTTGGTATCGGCGGTGCGCGCGCAGGGGTTTTGGAAACGAATTTCCGTACGGAAACGGAAACGGACTTGTTCGGCGAACAAGCAGTGCTTTGCGGCGGCGTTTGCGCGTTGATGCAAGCTGGTTTTGAAACGCTCGTAGAAGCGGGTTATGACCCGAGAAACGCGTACTTTGAATGTATCCACGAAATGAAACTCATCGTTGATTTGATTTATCAAAGCGGTTTTGAAGGTATGCGTTATTCCATTTCCAACACGGCGGAATACGGCGACTACGTGACGGGACCGAAGATTATTACCGAAGAAACGAAGAAGGCGATGAAGAAAGTTTTGAAAGACATTCAAGACGGTACGTTCGCGAAAGAATTCTTGCTCGACATGTCCGATGCAGGTAGCCAAGTACACTTCAACGCCATGAGAAAGATTGCTGCTGAACATCCTTCCGAAGTGGTTGGTAAGGATATTAGAAAGCTTTACAGCTGGGCAGACGAAGAAAAATTCATCAACAATTAAAACGAATTATATACGTCGCATAGCGGCGTCAGGCTTGCGGTTGCCCTTGGTTGCGTACGTCTATGTACGCGCCCGTCGGGCAATCCGCGCCTTTCTTGCTCTGCTCGTATCTAATCCGTTTTGACGGGTGGGCGCGCCTTGATTTGCTTGCGTCTTGCTCCGTTTGACGGGCAACGGTACGGGTCAAGGGACGATGTCCCTTGCGGATTGTAAAGGCAGCGCCTTTACGCCTCGCTGGCAAGCGTTGCCCATAAGGGCAAAATAAGCCCCATGTAAAGCAAAACGTAGTTTTGCTTTTCACTGCGTAGCGGTCAACACGCTACGGCGTGTAGATGGGCAACAAACGGCTTTGCATTGTGGGAATTATTCAATCATGCAAAACTTGTTTTGCATTTCACGAAAAGCATAGCTTTTCAGTTCATTCTTCCAAAGGAGAATCATTATGATTAAAGACACTATCGTTGACGGGTTTCATAACGCTCCGCACCGTTCGCTGTATCACGCGCTCGGTTTGACGGAGGAGGAACAGTCCCGTCCTCTTATCGGTATCGTTTCGTCCTATAACGAAATCGTGCCTGGACACGTCAATCTTGACAAAATCGCGCAAGCCGTAAAGCTTGGCGTTGCGATGGCGGGCGGTACGCCGATTATGTTCCCCGCTATCACCGTTTGCGACGGGATCGCCATGGGGCATACGGGTATGAAATATTCGCTCGTTACCCGTGATTTGATTGCCGATTCCACCGAGGCCATGACGCTTGCGCACGGCTTTGACGGGTTGGTTATGATCCCCAACTGCGACAAGAACGTACCCGGGCTTTTGATGGCGGCGGCGCGATTGAATATCCCCACCGTGTTCGTGAGCGGCGGACCTATGCTTGCGGGGCGCGTGAACGGCAAAAAACGTTCGCTCTCGAGCATGTTCGAGGCGGTCGGCGCGTACAAAGCGGGCAAATTAGACGAATGTGGTTTGACCGAATTTGAAAAGAAAGTTTGTCCTACCTGCGGTTCGTGTTCGGGTATGTATACGGCGAATTCCATGAACTGCTTGACGGAAGTGCTCGGCATGGGCTTAAAGGGCAACGGCACGATTCCCGCGGTGTATTCCGCGCGTATCGAGCTTGCGAAACACGCGGGTATGCAGGTTATGGAGCTTGTGAGAAAGAATATCCGCCCGCGCGATATCATGACGGCGAAAGCGATTAAAAACGCAATCACGGCGGACATGGCACTCGGCTGTTCGACGAATAGTATGTTGCACTTGCCCGCGATTGCCAACGAGTGCGGCGTGGAATTTGATTTGGAAGAAGTCAACCGTATCAGCGAAAAAACGCCTAACTTGTGCCATTTAGCTCCTGCTGGCCCTACCTATATGGAGGACTTGAACGAGGCGGGCGGCGTGTACGCCGTTTTGAAAGAGCTGGATAATTTAGGGCTTTTGGAAACGGACGTAATGACCTGCACGGGTAAGACGTTGGGCGAAAATATCGCAGACGCGGTGAATTTGGACGACGACGTTATCAGAAAACCCGAAAACGCGTTTGGGAAAACGGGCGGTATTGCCGTTTTGAAAGGCAACCTTGCCCCCGATGGGTGCGTGGTCAAACGTGCGGCGGTTGCGCCTGAAATGCTCGTGCACGAGGGCCCTGCCAAAGTATTTGAAAGCGAAGAAGAATGTATCGCGGCTATCTACGCGGGCAAAATCGTCAAGGGCGACGTGGTGGTGATCCGCTACGAAGGTCCTGCGGGCGGGCCTGGTATGCGCGAGATGTTATCGCCTACTTCCGCTATTGCGGGTATGGGTTTGGATAAGGACGTAGCTCTTATCACCGACGGTAGATTCTCGGGTGCGACGCGCGGGGCGAGTATCGGACACGTTTCCCCCGAAGCGGTTTCGGGCGGTACGATTGCGTACGTGAAAGACGGCGATATCATTTCTATCGATATACCCAATTACAAAATCGCGCTCAAAGTTTCCGACGAAGAGCTTGCGAAACGGAAAGCGGAAATGCCTTTGAAGAAAAAGGAAGTTTCGGGGTATTTGAAACGGTACGCCGCGCAGGTAAGTTCCGCGGATAAAGGCGCAATCATTAATAAGTAATGCATTCAAATAGCAGCGACTGTCTGCTTTTAAGAACGTAATTTTGGAGTAAACATTATGGGAATGACAATGACGCAAAAAATTCTTGCGGCGCACGCGGGGCTTGATACCGTCGAGGCGGGGCAACTCGTACTCGTGAACGTGGACAGAGTGCTCGGCAACGATATTACCTCGCCCGTTGCGATTAAAGAATTTCAAAGAATCGGTGCAAAAACCGTGTTCGATAAGGACAAGGTTACGATGGTCATGGACCACTTTGCGCCCAATAAGGATATCAAAGCCGCCGTACAATGTAAAATGTGCCGCGATTTCTGCAACGAACACGACGTTACGCATTTTTACGACGTGGGTAGAATGGGTATTGAACACGCTCTGCTCCCTGAAAAAGGGTTGGTCGTGCCTGGCGACGTAGTAATCGGCGCGGATTCGCATACTTGCACGTACGGCGCTATCGGTGCGTTCTCCACGGGCGTGGGTTCGACGGACATGGCGTGCGGTATGGCGACGGGTAAGGCTTGGTTTAAAGTGCCGTCCGCTATTAAGTTCGTGCTCAAAGGTAAGCTGAATAAGTACGTATCGGGCAAGGACGTTATTTTGCATATCATCGGTAAAATCGGTGTGGACGGGGCTTTATATAAGTCCATGGAATTCGTGGGCGAGGGTGTGCAAGCGCTCACCGTGTACGACAGACTGACGATTGCGAACATGGCGATTGAGGCGGGTGCAAAGAACGGGATTTTTGAAGTGGACGAGCAGACGGCGGCGTACGTGAAAGAACGCAGCGACAGAGCGTTCGTTGCTTACAAAGCGGACGACGACGCGGTGTACGACGAAACGTACGAAATTGATTTGTCCACAATCCGTTCGACGGTAGCGTTCCCGCATTTGCCCGAAAACACCAAGACGTTCGAAGAAATCGGCGACGTGAAAATCGACCAAGTGGTTATCGGTTCGTGTACCAACGGGCATTATAAAGACATTGAAGAAGCGGCGATGATTTTGAAAGGCAAAAAGGTCGCGAAAAACGTGCGTGCGATTATTATTCCCGCTACGCAAGACATTTACTTGAAAGCCATGGAAAACGGGCTGCTTAAAATATTTATCGAGGCGGGTTGCGTAGTTTCCACGCCTACTTGCGGACCTTGTCTTGGCGGGTACATGGGTATCCTTGCGGCAGGTGAACGCGCGGTGGCGACGACGAATCGAAACTTCGTCGGGCGTATGGGCGACGTGAAGTCGGAAGTGTATCTCGCATCCCCTGCGGTTGCCGCGGCAAGCGCGATTGCAGGACGTATCGCCGACCCTATGGAGGTGCTGAAATGAAATTTAACGGAAAAGCCATTAAATACGGCAACAACGTAGATACGGACGTTATTATTCCTGCGCGGTACTTAAATACCAGCGATAAAAAAGAGCTTGCGTCCCATTGTATGGAAGATATAGACGCGGAGTTCACCAAAAAGGTGTGCGCGGGCGATATCATGGTGGCGGGGTTTAACTTCGGTTGCGGTTCGTCGCGTGAACACGCGCCCATCGCTATCAAAGAAAGCGGCATTTCCGTCGTGATTGCCAAGAGCTTTGCTCGCATTTTCTACCGTAATTCTATCAATATCGGGCTTGCTATCGTGGAATGTCCCGAAGCGGTGGAAGGGATTGAAAACGGCGATAAAGTGGAAGCGGATTTAGACAACGGTGTGATTTATAACCGTACGACGAACAAAGCGTTTAAAACGCAACCGTTCCCTGCGTTCATTCAAAAGATTATTGAAAACGGCGGCTTGGTAGCGTCCATTCAAAAAGGCGACGTTAAGTAAATGCATAATGCGTAATGCAGAATGCATAATTTAGGAGAAATTATGAAACAGTATAAAATCGGATTATTACGCGGGGACGGTATCGGCCCTGAGATCGTGGATAGCGCGGTGCGCGTTTTGAAAGCCGTGGGGGAAAAGTTCGACCTTTCCTTTACCTTTACCCCCTATCTTATCGGCGGTGCGGCTATCGACGCTTGCGGTCAGCCTCTGCCTGAAGAAACGGTGAAAGGGTGCTTGGCAAGCGACAGCGTTTTGCTCGGTGCGGTCGGTGGACCGAAATGGGATACGCTCCCCGGGCATTTGCGCCCTGAAAAGGCGCTTTTGGGGATTCGTGCGGCGATGGGGCTTTTTACCAACCTTCGGCCTGCGAAATTATACCCTGCGTTAAAGGACGATTGCCCGCTCCGCGCGGATATCGTGGCAAACGGTTTTGATATTATGATCGTGCGCGAGCTTACGGGCGGGATTTATTTCGGCGAACGCGGCTATCGCGAGGGTAAGTACGGCGAAGAGGCGTACGATACGGAAAGTTATAGCCGTATGGAAATCGAACGCATCGTGCGCGTAGCTTTTGAAACGGCGAGAAAACGTAGAAAGAAACTCACGAGCATTGACAAGGCGAACGTTTTGGAAACGTCGCGACTTTGGCGGAAAATCGTACACGAAATCGCGGCGGAATATACGGACGTAGAAGTTTCGGATATGCTTGTGGATAACGCGGCGATGCAGCTCGTAAAAAACCCGTCGCAATTCGACGTTATCGTAACGAGCAATATGTTCGGGGATATTCTTTCCGACGAAGCATCGCAAATTACGGGTTCTATCGGTATGTTGCCCAGCGCAAGCCTTTCGGGCGAAACGCGCGGTTTGTACGAACCCATTCACGGCTCTGCGCCCGATATCGCGGGACAAAACAAGGCGAATCCTATCGCTACGGTTTTGTCGGCGGCGATGATGCTCTTGTACGCGTTTAACGAAAGCGCGGCGGCGGACGCGATTGTAAACGCCGTGGATAAAGTGCTTAACGCAGGATATAGAACGGCGGACTTGCGCGGCGGTGAAAACGCGCTTTCGACCGTGGAAATGACGGATAAAATTATTGAAAATCTGTAAGGTAGATATGAGTTTAGCAGTTAAAACAACGTATGAAAACTTGGCGCTGACTAGCGTGTTCAACGGCGTAATGCAAACGCCGCTCTTCCGCGCGTTCGATACGTATTGTCAAGCGGAAAACGGCGCGCCAAAACGGCGCGCGTACGCGGCTTTCGTTGCGGAAATTTATCAACACGGCGATTCTTTAACCGAGCTTTCTGAAAAACTCGTATTTGAAAACGAGAACGTGTACGTGAAAGCGGTGGCGCAAAACAAGAAAATTTCGGCGGCGATTTTAAGCGCGGCAAAGCGTGAACTTGCCGTGTTTTCCGAGTTCGCCGCGCTCACTGTTTCCGATTTCGCCGCAGACATGGGTGTGTCGGAAAGCGATTTACCCGCTTTTTCGTCTAAGAAAAAGGATTTCGTCGGCGCGTATCAAAAACGTTTGCGTTCGATCGGGAAATACGGGTACGGTATCTTTTCCGCGCACGGTATGTTCCGTTTGTCGGACGATAGAGAAATTGAACCGATTATCAGCGCGGACAAGACTACGCTTGCGAGTTTCGTAGGTTATGAAAAGGAACGGGAACGTGTGATTGCGAACACGCGCGCGTTCGTGGAAAACCGACCTGCGGCAAATACGTTGCTTTGCGGCGACGCGGGCGCGGGGAAATCGTCCACTGTCAAAGCGGTGGCGAACGCCTTTTTCGACGAGGGCGTGCGACTTATCGAACTGCGCAAAGACCAACTGCATTATTTGCCTTACGTCATGGGTAAAATCAGCGGCAATCCGTTGAAGTTTATAATCTTTATCGACGACTTATCGTTTAGAAAGAGCGACGACGATTTCAGTATGCTCAAAGCCGCGCTGGAAGGTTCGGCAAGCGCGAAAGCGGATAACGCCGTGATTTACGCGACGAGCAACCGTCGCCATATCATTAAGGAAAGCTTTTCCGACCGCGACGGCGACGACGTGCATAGAAACGATACGTTGCAAGAAACGCTCTCGTTGTCCGAACGGTTCGGGCTTGTGGTGCTGTTCTCTAAACCCAACAAGGCGTTGTATTTGGAAATCGTGCGCGAATTAGCGGCGCGGCGCGGGGTACAAATGAGCGGCGAAGAACTCGATTTGCAAGCGGAAGCGTTTGCGCTCAAAAAGGGCAGCCGTTCGGCGCGGTGCGCGGAACAGTTTATAGACAGCTTATTATAATGCAAAATGCATAATGCATAATGCAAAATGGTGGAAGATATTTAAAACGGGGTATTGACTATGTTGACGATTGATAACGTGTACAGAGCAAGTAATGCGCTTAAAGGCGTAATAAGAAAGACGGACGTGATTTACGCGCCCAAGCTCTGCCCGGGGGCGGACTTGTATTTGAAAACGGAAAATTTGCAGATTACGGGTTCGTTCAAGGTGCGCGGGGCGTATTATAAAATGACCACGCTTTCGGACGAGGAAAAAGCGCGTGGGGTGATTGCTTGTTCGGCAGGGAATCACGCGCAAGGCGTTGCCTTGGCGGCGACGAAGAACGGCATTAAATCGGTGATTTGTTTGCCCGACGGCGCGCCCATTTCCAAAGTGGAGGCGACAAAAAACTACGGCGCGGAAGTGTGCCTTGTGGAGGGCGTTTACGACGACGCGTATCAAAAAGCGTTGCAGCTCCGCGACGAAAAGGGGTATACGTTCATTCACCCGTTTAACGACCCCGACGTAATTGCAGGTCAAGGCACGATTGCCTTGGAACTTATTGAGCAAATCGCGGATTTAGACGCGGTGCTCGTGCCTATCGGCGGCGGTGGTTTAATTTCGGGCGTGGCGTATACCATGAAAACGGTAAACCCGCGCGTGAAAGTGTACGGCGTACAAGCGGCGGGCGCGCCGTCTATGAAAAAGTCGGTGGAAGACGGACAAATTGAAGAGCTTGCCTCCGTTTCGACGATTGCGGACGGTATCGCCGTGAAAAAGCCCGGGGATTTGACGTACGAACTTTGCAGCAAGTACGTGGACGAAATCGTAACGGTAACGGACGATGAAATTTCCGCGGCGATTTTGGCGCTTATGGAACAGCACAAACTCGTAACCGAGGGTGCGGGCGCGGTTGCCGTAGCGGCGGCTATGTTCAAGAAAGTGGACTTGACGGGCAAAAAAGCGGTGTGCTTGCTTTCGGGCGGGAATATCGACGTGACCATATTATCGCGCGTTATCAAGCGTGGGCTTTTGATGTCGGGCAGAAGCTGTCAGCTCATGATCGAGCTTATGGACAAACCCGGACAATTAAAGCACGTATCGCGCATTATCGCCGACTTGGGCGGCAACGTAACGAGCGTACACCACGAACGTGCGAACGAGGGTTCGGACGTCAACGGTTGTTATTTGCGTATTATCTTGGAAACGCGTAATTTCGCGCACATTGAAGAAATAAAGAAAGCGTTGACGGATTACGGCTTTAAACTTTTGGATTAAAGATTAATGAATTGAAAAGCTATGCTTTTCGTGAATTGCGCCGTTGGCGCATGAATTGAACGCTTTGCGTTCATGAATTGACGGCTTTGCCGTCATTGTGGTAATATTTCCATAATGCAAAACAAAGTTTTGCAATTCACGCCCGTAGGGCAATTCATGAAATCTTTGATTTCAATTCACGCAAACGAAGTTTGAAATTCATTCAAATATAAGGAGAAATACTATTATGGAATTGAAAACAGTAGCAACGGATAAAGCACCTGCGGCAATCGGACCGTATTCCCAAGCCATCGTTTGCGGAAATATCGTGTTCACTTCGGGACAAATCCCTATCAACCCCGCTACGGGTGCGGTGGAAACGACCACCATTGAAGAACAGGCAAAACAGGTTATGCAAAATCTTGGCGCGGTGCTTGCCGCGGCAGGTAGTAGCTTTGAAAAAGCCGTGAAAACCACTTGCTTTTTGGCGGATATGAACGATTTCGCCGCTTTTAACGCCGTTTACGCCGAGTATTTCACAACCAAACCCGCGCGTAGCTGCGTTGCCGTGAAAACACTCCCTAAAAACGTGCTCGTGGAAGTGGAAGTTATCGCAACTTTATAATTGACATACTACAATAAACGCGCCTTGCTTATGATAAGCAGGGCGCTTTTAGCGTGGCGACTACCGAGATTTGCGTGGCAAGTATATTATAACATATCGTTTTTCGATTGTCAATCGTTTTTCGATAGTTTATGTGTTATAATATGTATATGAAAACATTTGGCGAAAGATTAAAAGAATTGAGATTAGAAAAGGGACTTACGCAAAAGGCGTTGGCGGTGGAATTGTCCGTTACCGTGCCCACGCTTTCGCATTGGGAATGTAATTATCAAGAACCGTCTTTTAAAGATTTATTGCGGCTTTGTGATTTTTTTGAAGTGAGTTCGGATTATTTGCTTGGAAGAACGGAATATTAAAAACGCAGGCGTTGAGCCTGCGTTTTTAATATTTAGAAAGGTTGATTATATCTTTTTGCTTTTTCGTTGCATAGTGAAAGGCAAGTGCCGTACCGCTTTTGGGTTGATAATCGGTAAGATTGCGTTTTGAGTATTTTCTCGGTTTTGGTTGATAATTTTCTTTGTAATAAAAAACACAATAATCGCTATCGTCAATCATGGCGTAATTTCGCTCTACGTAAGCACCTTTCCCTGCCGTATATTTCGTTTCATGTTCTATTTCTTTTTCTACGCAAAGAAATGGAACTTTTTCGTTTTGGAAAAGGGAATAAAGCTTTTTCCATTTTTTCCGTTCGGATTCGAGAATACAAGTTTCGCTCTTGCACGTGTAGGCGATACGTTTTACGTGTGGATATTCTTCTTTTAACTCGCTAACAACCAAATGACAAAGCGTATTGAAATTACTGCGACTGCCAAATAAAAAAGTGGATACTTGGCATTGCGTAATTAAATATTCAACTGTTTGTTTTACTTTTTGTTTCAATTCTTCGGTCGTTTCCACGTTTCTGTGGCCAAAGAACGAACAGGTTTTACTTTTTTCCATCATAAAATCCTAAAAATAAAAAAGTGCGCCAACCGAAGTTAACGCACCAAAAACGCAAACTCCGTTGTATGGCGTACAATTTAATAGAAATGACCAATCACTCCCACTTGGAATTTGCATTTTTAACAAATAACAATAGTGAGAGTATGACAATAAAAAGGGTAAAATATCCCCTTCATTGGTCATATCTTAATATAAAATTGTACGCCATAGTTAGTATAACACAATTTCTTGCTTTTATCAAGCGATTTTGTGCGAATATAAAAAAGTGCGCCAGCCGAAGCCTATATAGCAAATGCATTATACCCGTAATTTTTACGGTTGTCAAGCATTTTCCGTATATTTTACGGTAAAATAAATATATGGATATTTTTGCGATAAGATTAAAAGAATTGAGAATGGAAAAGCGGTTGACACAACAACAGCTTGCAACCACGTTGCAAACGACGGACGACAGTATTTATTCGTGGGAAAAGGGACGGAGTGAACCGTCGATAGCCGTTATTAGAAAAATTTGTGATTTCTTTGAAGTGAGTGCGGATTATTTACTTGGAAGAACGGAATATTAAAAACGCAGGCGTTGAGCCTGCGTTTTCGTTTGTAAATTATTCATTAAAATTCGATTTTTTCTTCGATATATTTGATTGCGTCTTCTACGCTTACGCGGATTTGTTCCATGGTGTCGCGGTCGCGTACCGTTACCGTGTTGTCTTCCAAGGTTTGGAAATCGACCGTTACGCAATAAGGCGTGCCGATTTCGTCTTGGCGACGGTAACGCTTACCGATAGAGCCCGTCAAATCGTACGTCGTAGCGAATTTCTTACGCATTTGCGCGTAGATTTCGTCCGCCTTTTCCGACAAGTTCTTTTGCAAGGGCAATACTGCGCATTTGTAGGGCGCGAGTGCGGGGTGGAAGTGCATAACCACACGCGTATCGTTCTTTGCGGGGTCTACTACTTCTTCGTCGTACGCTTCCGTCAAGAACGCAAGCACTACGCGGTCTGCACCGAGCGACGGTTCGATTACGTACGGGATATACCGTTCGTTGGTTACGGGATCGAGATAATCGATGGGCTTGCCACATTCTTTCGCGTGCTGGGATAAGTCGTAGTCCGTTCTGTCCGCGATACCCCAAAGTTCGCCTCTACCGAACGCGAAGTCGTATTCAAAGTCGGTCGTGGCTTTGGAATAGAAACAAAGTTCTTCGGGCGAATGGTCGCGAAGATGTAAGTGTTCGTCCTTGATGCCGAGCGACAACAACCAGTCGCGGCAGAAGTTTTTCCAGTATGCGAACCATTCCAAGTCCGTTCCGGGTTTGCAGAAGAATTCAAGTTCCATTTGCTCAAATTCACGGGTACGGAAGGTGAAGTTGCCGGGGGTAATTTCGTTACGGAAAGACTTACCCACCTGCGCGATACCAAACGGCACGCGCATACGCGTAGCGCGTTGGACGTTTTCAAAGTTGACGAAAATGCCTTGCGCCGTTTCGGGACGGAGGTATACCGTGTTTGCGCTGTCTTCCGTTACGCCTTGGAACGTTTTGAACATTAAGTTGAATTTACGAATAGAAGTGAAATCGGAATTGCCGCAAACGGGGCAAGCGATTTTCTTTTCGGTGATGAACGCTTCGAGAGCCTCGTTGTCCATGCTCTCTACTTTGACGTCCAAGCTGTGTTTCTCAACGTATTTTTCTACGAGTTGGTCGGCTCTGTGACGGGCTTTACAGGACTTACAGTCCATGAGCGGGTCGGAAAATCCGCCCAAGTGCCCCGACGCTTTCCAAGTACGCGTGTTCATCAAAATCGCGCAGTCTACGCCCGTGTTGTACGGGTTTTCCTGTACGAATTTCTTCCACCACGCTTTTTTGACGTTGTTTTTCAGTTCCACGCCCAAAGGACCGTAGTCCCAAGTGTTGGCAAGACCGCCGTAAATTTCGCTGCCCGGGAAGATGAAACCCCGATTTTTGCAAAGAGAAACGAGTTTGTCCATTGTTACCGCTCTTTTTTCTGCCATGATAGTTAGCTCCTTTTTTCCTTCATGCATAATGCGGAATGCTAAATGCATAATGGTGGTAAGATTTTTTATCTTGATTATTATACGATATTTTGCTTATCAAGTCAAATCTTTCACGACGGTTTTTGCGATTTTGCGTTTGCCGTTTTGAAAAAAGCCGAAAAATTTACAAAAAAATTTAAAATTTTTCCTTGCTTTCTATTCCTTTTTCTTGAAAGATATGTTATAATATACTTGTATTATAATGTAGTGTTGCCAAAAACGGTCGAGTGTACTTAGGAGGAAGTTTGAAAAATGCTTTCTGATATTGAAATTGCGGAATCCGCACAGCTTATCGATATTCGCGAGGTTGCGAAAAAATTGAATTTAACGGAAAACGAGTTGGAGCTGTACGGAAAGTATAAAGCCAAAATTACGTTGCCGAAAAACGCGGAGCGAAAAGCCAAACTCATTTTAGTTACCGCTATCAATCCCACCGCCAGCGGCGAGGGCAAAACTACCGTTTCTATCGGGCTTGCCGACGGTATGGCTAAGCTTGGAAAAAAGGTTTGTCTTGCTCTGCGCGAACCCTCGTTAGGACCTGTGTTCGGGATTAAAGGCGGCGCGGCGGGCGGCGGATATGCGCAAGTAGTGCCGATGGCAGATATCAATTTGCATTTCACGGGCGATTTGCACGCGATTACGACGGCGAATAACCTGTTGTGCGCGCTTATGGATAACCATATCTTCCGTGGCAACGCTTTGAAAATCGATACGGAGAATATTTATTTCCACCGTTGTATGGATATGAACGAACGTGAGCTTATCAATATCCAAATCGGTGGTCAGGGGCGCGGCGTAGCGCGCGAGGACCATTTCGATATTACCGCCGCAAGCGAGATGATGGCGATTTTGTGCTTGGCTACGGATATTGACGATTTGAAAAAACGGCTGGGCAATATTATCGTCGGCTTGAATACGGACGGCGAATACGTATACGCGAAAGATATCCCCGGGGCGGTCGGTTCGATGGCGGTGCTGCTCAAAGACGCTATGAAACCTAACCTCGTACAGACCTTGGAACACACGCCTGCGATTATTCACGGCGGTCCGTTTGCGAATATCGCGCACGGTTGCAACAGTATTCAAGCGACTTATGCGGCGATGAGTCTTGCCGATTACGCGGTTACGGAAGCGGGGTTCGGCGCGGATTTGGGTGCGGAAAAGTTCTTGGATACCAAGTGCCGTGTAGCGGGTATCGAGCCTGATTGTATCGTCGTTGTGGCGACGGTGAAAGCGTTGAAATTGCACGGCGGCGCGGCGAAAGAGAACTTGTCGCAAGAGGATTTGGTTGCCTTGGAAAAGGGTATGCCCAACTTGATGAAACATATCGAAAACGTACAAAACGTGTACAAAAAGCCCGTAGTCGTGGCGATGAACCGTTTCTTCACGGATACGCAAGCGGAGACCGATTTCGTGATTGCGCAAGTGGAAAAAGCGGGCGCAACCGCGGTGTTTACCGACGTGTTCTTAAAGGGCGGCGAGGGCGGTAAAGAACTTGCCGAAGAAGTGATTAAGGCTTGCGAGATTAAGTCTAAGCTCGCCTATGCCTACGAGCTGGACGAAAGCGTTTGCCAAAAAATCGAAAAGGTGGCAACGCGGGTATACGGCGCGGACGGCGTGGATTTTTCCGACGAGGCGCTTGCAAAAATCAAGACGATTGAAGAAAATGGGTATAAAAATTTGCCCGTTATGATTGCGAAAACGCAGTATTCGTTATCCGACAACGCAGAGCTTATCGGTAGACCGACGGGATTTAGAGTATCCGTTCGCGATATCGTATTAAAGGGCGGCGCGGGCTTTATCGTGGCGATTGCGGGCAAGATTATGTTAATGCCCGGGCTGGGTGCGCACCCTGCGGCGGAAAAGATTGATTTAACCAGCGACGGCGTGATTGTAGGGCTTTCGTAGGCGAAAATGCAAAATGCATAATTGCGGGCAGGGAACGCCCACGGCGAAGCCAATTCATTAAATTAGGAATAAAGAGAAGAGAATATGGAAAAGATTGAAGCAACGAATTTTATTGAACAGATTATTAACGACGATATCGACGCGGGAAAGATTTCGGCGGTACAAACCCGTTTCCCGCCCGAACCCAACGGGTATTTGCATATAGGACATATTAAAAGTATGCTCGTCAATTTCGGTACGGCAAAAAAATACGGGGGCAAGTGTAACCTGTTTTTCGACGACACTAACCCGTCCAAGGAAAAGACGGAGTTCGTAGACGCCATTCGTAAAGATATCGAATGGGTAGGCTACGAGTGGGCGAAAGAAGTGTACGCCTCCGACTTTTTCCCTGTTATCTACGAGTATGCTGAAACGCTTATCAAAGACGGTAAGGCGTTCGTGTGCGACCTCTCGCCCGAAGAAATTTCCGCTACGCGCGGTACGCTCACCGAAGCGGGTAAAGAAAGCCCGTACAGAAACCGTAGCGTGGAAGAAAATTTGCAGCTCTTCCGTGAAATGAAAGCGGGAAAATACCCCGACGGTAGTAAGTGCTTGCGCGCGAAAATCGATATGGCGTCGCCGAATATGAACATGCGCGACCCCGTTATTTACCGCATCTTACGCGCTACGCACCACCGCACGGGCGATACGTGGTGTATCTATCCTATGTACGACTACGCGCACCCTATTTGCGATTATTTGCAAGGGGTTACCCATTCGCTTTGTACGCTCGAATTTGAGGACCACCGTCCTTTGTACGACTGGGTGGGGATTCAGCTTGGTTTTGCTCCAAAACCCCGTCAAATCGAGTTTGCGCGGCTTGCTATTACGAATACCGTAATGAGTAAGCGGTATTTGAAAAAGCTCGTGGAAGAAGGGCACGTGCGCGGTTGGGACGACCCGCGTATGCCGACGGTTGCTGGACTTCGCAATCGCGGCGTTCCCCCCGAAGCGCTTTTGGATTTCTGTACGAAAATCGGGGTGGTAAAGGCGAATTCGGAGTGTCAGCTTTCCTATTTGGAAGCGTGTATTCGCGACAATCTCAACGAGAACGCGGAACGCGCGATGGCGGTTTTAGAGCCGTTGAAAGTTACCATTACCAACTACCAAGGCGAAGAAATGCTGGAAACGGCGTTGCACCCGTTAAAGCCCGAACTGGGTACGCGGCAAGTCGCGTTTTCTAACGTGGTGTATATCGATAAAGCAGATTTCTCGCTCGACCCTCCGCCTAAATATCAGCGTTTGAAACTGGACGGGTACGTGCGGCTTAAAGGCGCGTATATTATCCATTGCGACGAGGTGGTGAAAGACGAGAACGGCGAAGTGGTCGAACTCAAATGCTCGTACGTGGAAAACAGCCGCTCTGCTAGCGATACAAGCGGTATTAAAGTGAAAGGTACGATTCAATGGGTGGACGGTAAAACGGGCGTGGACGCGGAAATCCGTCGATACAGCTATTTGCTCAACGACGCACAGTACGCAGGACAGGACTTCGGCGAACGTATGAATTTGGATAGCGAACATATCTACTACGGTAAAGCCGAACCGTATCTGTTTGAAAGCGCGGAAAATAAAGCGTTCCAGCTGATGCGCGTGGGGTATTATAAAAAGTGCACGGACGAAAAGGGCGGTTTGGTTCTTTCCGAAATCGTGTCCTTGAAAGATAATTTCAATAAGTAAAGGTAAGTGCGTATGATTTATTCCGTTCTTGCGGGCAATTCGAATATTTGGGGCTATCTGCCTATGGCGACGGTGTGTTTTTGCGCGGTCGTATTGTTCGTTGCGCTTTGCATTGGCTTGAAAAAGGGTGGACGGAGAGTGAGTTGGAGCGGCTTGGTTTGGCTTATTGCAGGCGGCGGGTTCTTGCTTGCCGATAAGTTCCTTTTGGATAAATTACCGCTTGAAAACCTGTTTGCGCGTTGGTTTAAGGACGAAAGCGTCGTAGCGTTTGCGTGCTCGTTTACGCTTGCGCTCGGCTGTATCTTAATCGCGCTCTTGTTGTACGGGATTTGTACGGTATTGTACCGCCCGAAAGCAAGGTGGAAAGAAAAGACGGAAGATATCTTTACTAAGGACGAGTACGGTATCGAATACGACGACGATTATAAGGACTACGACGATTACGAGGATTATCAAAACCGCAAGGTGCTCGTGAGAAAGGGCTACGGCAAACCGTCGGGGTTTGGTAGACTTTGCGGCGGCGTCATTTGCGTAGTGAATACGGCAATGGTACTCTTGACCGTGCTTGCCGTGGCGGTGTTTATATTGAGCGCTACGCGCTTAAAAACGGGCGTTTTGGCGACGATGTACACCGTGCCCGCCGTTATCAAGTTTGAAAGCTTGGCGGCAAAATACGCCTTAGATTTCGCGTTGATAGGGATTATCGTATGTATCGCGTGCGCGGGGCGTAGAAAGGGTATGATTCAAACCTTGCGCGGTTTGATTTTGGGCGTGGGTATGCCAGCGGCAATAGCAATCAGTTTTTATTTGCCTTTCTCGCGGTTTGCTGCGGAAGACGGCGTGCGCGTGTTGTACGGCTTGGTTTCGAGAAGCGCGGGCGCGTTTGAAAAGCTCGGTGCAAGTGAAAAGGTGGCGGGAATTATTGCAAAAATTTTGTCGGGCGTATTGCTTGCAGGGTTGTTCGCGGCGGTGCTTTGGTTGGTAGGGTTCTTGCTGAAAGCATTGGCGAATTTCGTGGACGGCGTTGGCTTTTTACGCGCCGTGGACGGGGCTCTTTCCTGTTTGGTGTTTATGATTATCGGCGTGCTCGTGTGCGCGGTCGTTTGGGCGCTAATCTACGTGCTTGGGTATTACGGGGTGTTTACAGGCAGCGATTTGTTTGCGGGCGAAACGAGCCTTTCCAAAGGCTTGTTGGACGTGTGCAACGTGTATTTACGACCGTATTTAGAACGGTTTGGTGAAATCGCACCCAACTGGTTTGCAAAAATACCGTTTTAAATTGCTTTAAGGAAAAAAAGGACGGGGCATGTATGCGTTGAAGCGCATACAGCCCCGTTTTATTGTGCGTCCAATTCGGTTGGCGTACTTTTTTATTCAAATTGATTGGCTAAAATATCGGCGGTTAAACGGGCTAAATTCATGTCCGAACCGTCCATTTTCGCGCCCTCTTCCTTGGAGAGAACCGCAACTGCGCCAAGACAGTCCCCGCCGGATACGATAGGCACGATTACTTGCGCCGTTACGCCTTCTTCACGTGTGGACGTGAGCGGGATTACGTCGCCGCCTTCCGCGGCGTTCGCGATATAACTACGGCGCTCGCGTAAAATTTTGTCCATGTCTTCCGAAAGACTTTTGCCGTCAAGGTCTTTCTTGCCGTCGCCGTAGGCGTGCAGTACGCCGTCCGTGTCGCATATAACGGCAAGCTTACCGCTTAAATCGTTGAGAGAACGCGCCGTCGCTTTGCTAAACCGTTCTAACGTGGCGATGGGCGAATATTTTTTGAGCATAAGCTCGTCGCGGTCGGTGAAGATTTCCAGCGGGTCGCCTTCCTTAATGCGCAGCGTGCGCCGAATTTCTTTTGGGATAACGACTCTGCCGAGTTCGTCGATTCTTCTAACAATACCAGTTGCTTTCATAATGATTACTCCTTTTAGCCAAAACGCGTTTTTTACGAGTTTGGATTGTGATTTTCTTATCTACAAACAATATGGGTAAACAGGAAAAAAATATACAAAAAGGGGAAAAATGAAAAAATTTTAAAATTTTTCAAAAGAGCAATCAAAATAAGTTGACAAACTTAGCGTGTTGATATATAATAATGTTCGTTAATGCGGTCGTGGCGGAACTGGCAGACGCGCAAGACTAAGGATCTTGTGGGTAACTCCATGCAGGTTCAATTCCTGTCGACCGCACCAGCGTAAGG
>SVHY01000057.1 GCA_015055545.1 Clostridiales bacterium | reverse complement strand
CTTGTTCGCCCTGTATACCTTGCGCGCCCTGTGGACCTTGTTCGCCCTGTGGACCTTGCGCGCCCTGTGGACCTTGTTCGCCCTGTGGACCTTGTTCGCCCTGTGGACCTTGTTCGCCCGTCGCGCCTTTTATCGTAGCAAGCCAAGTTTCGTAGTCGAGTGGCGTTTGACCTTGCGCCGTGGCGTATTCTACGTAGCTATCGTAAACTTGTTCAATGGCGTTTTGACCTTCGGGCGGTAAATCCCCCGAATCCGTGCCGTCTTTTCCACAGGCAACCACACCAAACGCAAACGCGTTTATGCTTGCAAACGCAAGCATGCCTACCAAGAATTTTTTCGCTTTTTTCATTTTTTATTCTCCTTGAAATGTAAGTATATTTTACCACCTTCTATATAAGCTTGTCAAGAAAAAAAGCAACTTGCCTTAAAATAAAGCAAATCGCTCTTTTCAATGCATAATGCATAATGCTTAATGCAGAATGCTTAATGCATAATGATTGATTGTTTTTATATATTATATGAAGATATGTTCATATGTTCATATATTCATAACATATTTATTTTTGGTTGTTTAAGTTGGGCTATGTTATGCCCTTGCGGGCAACTGACCGCTATCGCGGGCGAGTGCGACCCGCGGCGAAATTATGCATTAAGCATTTTGTATCGTTCGCTATGTTATAGCGTAATGACCGCTGTCGCGGGCGGGTGCGACCCGCGGCGAAACTTCTACAAGTTTTCGTCCGTTTTTCTAACGAAAGTGTCGTCTAAACCTTTTAGAGCGCAAAACTGCGTTTTGCTTTTAATGGGCTATACTCTGCCTTGCGGCAGCGCTTGCCAGCGAGGCGTAAAGGCTCTGCCTTTACAATCCGCAAGGAACTGTGTTCCTTGACCTTAATTATGCATTATGCATTATCTAAACCATTCCAACGATTATCCCTAAGCCTGCGGAAATGAGTATCAAAGCCACGGCGGGGAGTTTCTTTTTCCCAAACTTTTGCACCAGAAAATACGTCAACGCTAACGCGCTGAATATCGCCGTCGAGCGCCAGTCAAAGTCAAACGACGTGCGGGATTGATAACCGATACATTTTGCAAGTAAAATCACGCCCGTAGACACGATTAACGCGATTACGACGGGTTTTACGCCCTTTAAAAAGGCTTTGAAGTACTTGTTTTCGGTGAAATTCTTTAAAATCGCCGCTACCAGCAGGATAATCAGAAAAGACGGGGCGACCACGCCGAGCGTGGCGCAGATACTGCCCAAAATCCCGCCTTGGGTAGAGCCGATATACGTTGCCATATTAATAGCGATTGGACCCGGGGTAGATTCGCAAACGCCGATAAAATCGTAGAACTCTGATTCGGTAATCCAGCCGTATTCGATCGTGATTTCTTCGATTAAGGGAATCATAGCGTACCCGCCGCCGAACGTGAACAAACCGACTTTGAAAAATTCAAGGAACAAAACAAGGTATATCATTTTTGCAAATCCCCCTTGTCGGTTTTTTCCGTTTTGTCCGTCTTATTCGTTTTATCCGTTTTATACAGCGCGTAGACAAAAATCCCGATCGCGCCGCCGATTAGAATAAGGAAAATCGAACTAAATTCCACGGCGAACAGTTCAAAGACGATCATAACCGCAAACACTACGCCAAAGCAAACGAGCGGCAAAGGTTTTTTGGGTAATTTTTTGAACATGTTCAAACCTGCTTTCAAAATCAAGAAGGCTACGGCGCATTTAATCCCGACGAACGCGTACTGCACGTATACGTTGGACATAAACGCGTCCAAGAACAACGAGATTGTGAAAATGATGATAAGCGACGGTAATACGACCCCAAGCGTTGACAAAAGGCTGCCCAAAAACCTGCCCTTTTTATAACCGACGTACGTAGCAAGGTTAATAGCGATAGGTCCGGGCGTAGATTCGGCGATAGCAATCACTTGCATAAGCTCGTCTTCGTCCAGCCATTTCTTTTTATCCACGACGAGTTCGCGGATATTTGCTATCATAGCGTACCCGCCGCCGAACGTGAACAGTCCCAGTTTAAAAAACGTCCAAAATAAAGATAATAACATATCTCACCCCAACAAAATATCAAAAACGAGCATTACGCAAAAACCGATAAGTAGCGCGTACGTTGCGCTGCGTTCGTTGCCGTGCGCGTGCGTTTCGGGTATCATTTCGTCGCTAATGACGTACAGCATCGTCCCGCCTGCAAACGCCAACGCAAACGGCAATATCGCCGTGGAAATACTGACCGCGAAAAAGCCTATAAACGTGCCGATAACTTCCACCACGCCCGTTGCAAGCGCGATAAAGAACGTGCGTTTTTTGCTCATACCCGCAGCTATCATCGGCGCGATAATCACCATGCCTTCGGGTATGTTTTGCAATGCGATACCGCCTGCTACGCTCAACGCTTGCGACGTGTCGCCCGTTCCAAAGCTCACGCCCGCGGCAATGCCCTCGGGCAGGTTGTGAATGGCAATCGCTATCACGAACAAAAGCACTTTATTCAGTTGCGCCGTCTTATCCGGGTGGCGTTCTTGATCCAACCCCGTCATTTTATGCAAATGCGGAACGAGTTTGTCTATCAAATTCAAACCCACTGCCCCGCATAAAATCCCGATTACGGTTATGAGTATCGACCACTTTCCACCGTATTCCAGCGACGGCAAAATCAATCCGATTACCGCGGCAGCAAGCATTACCCCTGCCGCAAACGATAAAACGATATCGTTGAATTTATGCGACGGGTGTTTTACGAAAAAACCTATCGCCGCCCCTATCACCGTCGCTCCGCCTACACCGAGCGCGGTAAGTAATACCATAATCATCTCGTTGCTCCTTTAATATTCCGCGCTTTCAATCACGCCGCCGCCAAGACAGTTTTCCCCAGCGTATAACACCGCGTACTGACCTTCGGTAACCGCGCGTTGCTTTTCGTCAAACGCGATATAAAGCGTTCCGTCGCCGTTTACGCGTACGGACACGGGCTGGTCAGGTTGACGGTATCTAAATTTCGCCGTACATCTAAATTCGCGCTCTTTCGGCGCAAACGGTATCCAGTTAAACCCGCTCACTTTACACGATTTGGAATAAAGCGGGCTTTCGTCGCCGTGCGAAACGTACAGAATATTGTTTTGCAAGTCCTTTTTCACAACGAACCACCTACCGCAATCGCCCTCGCCCTTGATACCGCCAAGCTCCAAACCGCGGCGTTGACCGAGCGTATAATACATAAGCCCTAAATGCTCGCCAACTTCTCTACCCGACAGGTCGAGAATTTTCCCCTTTTGCGCGGGCAGGTAGGTGGATAAAAATTTACGGAAATTCCGTTCGCCGATAAAACATATGCCCGTGCTGTCCTTTTTCTTCGCCGTAATCAAGCCGTTATCCAACGCTATTTGCCGAATTTCGGGCTTTTCCATGTCCTGCAAAGGGAACAGAACGTCTGCAAGCTGCGCTTGCGAAAGCTGGTTTAAAAAATACGTTTGGTCCTTGTTTTGGTCTTTGGCTTTTTGCAGATAATGCACGCCGTTGTCGTGTAAAATTTTGCAATAATGCCCCGTAGCAATATAATCCGCGCCCAAACGTTTCGCCTCTTGTAAAAACGGACCGAACTTGATTTCACGGTTACATAATACGTCGGGGTTGGGCGTTCTGCCCGCCTTGTATTCGGCAAGGAAATACGAAAACACCCTGTCCATATACTCTTTCGCAAAATTCACGGTGTAATAGGGAATGTCAATAGTAGCGCAAACACGGCGCACGTCCGCGAAATCTTCTTCCGCCGTACAGCACCCGTTTTCGTCGTTTTCTTCCCAGTTGAGCATATACAGCCCGACGACGTTATAACCTTGGCGTTTTAAAAGCAGCGCGGCAACCGAACTGTCTACCCCACCGCTCATACCGATTACGACCGTTTTCGACATAGCTATCTTTCCCTTTTTTACACTTTTTTAAAAATTTTTTCTTGAATTTGCAAATATTATACCATAAACGCTTGCAAAATGAAAGCAAAAAATAGTAAAATATATATGCTTTTTGAAAAAACAGCGGTTTTCCATTTCTATTATCTTTATTTCGTACTCGTAGTGTAATTGGATAACATAACGGCCTCCGACGCCGTCGAGTCTGAGTTCGAGCCTCAGCGGGTACACCAAAACACCCCTTGCGGGTGTTTTTTTGTATCCCGTTGTATAGGCGAGAACTCACGGTTCGCGCGAGGAGCGTAGCGACGACACTTTGCCGAGAGGACTCCGTTTACGGAGTTTCGGCAAAACCTCAGCGGGTACACCAAAAAAATCGACAAGTTTTACTTGCCGATTTTTTTTATTCAAGCCGAAAGTCTTGGCATGTAATCATTGCGTAGCAATGTATGTAATCGCCGTTAGGCGTATGTAATCTTAATCTTTTCCCCTATTTCGTTAAAAATCGCATGATGTTCGTTATAATCCACAAGACAAATAAGCAACCAGCGTGATATACTAAACTAATACAATTAATTTAGGAGTTGTTATGAAAATTTTTAAAAAAACTTTAATTTCTTTATTGACGGTTGGTTGCGTGGGCGCGTTTGCGTTGCAGGCGGCGGCTTGTGATTTTTTATCCGCAAGCGAGCCCACGGAAACACCCGACGAGCATACGCATACGTTTCATCAAAAGCTCGTCGAAGCGCAATATGAAAAAACGCCTGCTACTTGTGCGCAAGACGGCGTGTATTTCAAATCGTGTTCTTGCGGGGAAAAGGGCGAAGAAACGTTTACTACGCCCGCGCTCCCGCATACGGGCGCGATTTGCGAACTTTGTCTACAAGACGTAAGCAGTCAGGGCTTGGAATACACCCTTTCGTCGGACGGCAAATCCTATCGTTTATCGGGTGCAGGCACGTGCACGGACGAGCGGTTATATATCCCGTCCACCTACAACGGCTTGCCTGTGGTCATGTTCGACAGCTCGGCGTTTTATCAATCTGCGTATTTGACCACAGGCAAGCCGTTGTAGG
>SVHY01000017.1 GCA_015055545.1 Clostridiales bacterium | reverse complement strand
ATACGCAAAATTTTTCAGTTGTTCTTGTAAAGAGTGCGTCATAAGAAAATAAAGTATTCAAGCGCCGTAAGCGTGAATAAGAATCCGAAATTGAACAGGGAAAACCAAAGGATATATTTCCCCGTTTGACCGTGCGTTTTGGACGTGTATTCGCGGAACGTGATAAGACTGGCAAGCGATGCAATCAACGTTCCCGCGCCGCCGATATTCACGCCTACAAGGAGTCCGCGCCAATCGCTTGTGAATTGCGAAAGCAAAATTGCCGACGGCACGTTGCTGATAATTTGACAGGACGCCGCCGAAACGATAAGCGGGTTTTTAGCGATTAATCCGCCAAGCAGACGTTCTACGGCAGGGATTCGCGCCATATTCCCCGCGAAAACGAAAAACGCTACGAACGTGAACAACAGACCGTAATCCACTTGTTTAAGTGCTTTTTTATCCAAAAACAACAGCGCAAGCGGTACGACGATTAGCCCTATCCAATAAGGAATAAATCGAAATACAATAATAATAGAAAGGGCGAACAGCAAGCCGTAAACGAGCGTGCGTGCCACGGGTAAACGTACGGGTTCGTCGTGAATTTCGAGCGGTTCTTTCTTGACGAAAATCATACAGCACAGCGTGATTAGCAGTACTGAAATGCCAAAGGGCGGCAGCATGGTCAAAACGAACGCGCCCGTCGGGATTTGGAAGAAAGAATACAGGTATAAGTTTTGGGGATTGCCAAAGGGCGTCAACATACCGCCAAGGTTAGCGGCGATGTTTTGCATGATGAACGTGAACGCCATATATTTTTGCTTGCCCGTAGACGATAATACGAAATACCCAAGCGGCAAAAAGGTGAGAAGCGCCATGTCGTTTGCAATGAGCATAGACCCCAAAAAGGTTATGTACACGAGCGCGAGAATACTTGATCGCGTGGTTTTAAAAATTCTGACGATTTTTCGTGCGAGAACGGTGAAAAAACGGATATTGCGGAGTGCGCACACAACGGCAAGCACGCAAAAAAGACAAGTGAGTGTCTTGAAATCGAAATACGCAAGATACGCCTTGTCGGGAGGTATGATAAAACAGGTGATAAGCGCGGCGCAAACGGCAATGCACAAAACGGCGTTTTTCTTCAAAAACCCCGTAATTTTATGCCATATTTCGCCGTGGTGATGATGCCAAACGTGTTTTTTAACGCTAACGTGCATAGCTACTCCTTTTTTCCAACGCTACATATTATATCACGAACGAAACAAAAAAGCTATTTATTTTACGCAGTTTCTGATAAATCGTAAAGCAAATACTTGACAATTTTTTTTAGGTAGGGTATAATAATTGAGAATTGTGCAGGCGTATCGAAGCGGTCACAACGAGGCGGTCTTGAAAACCGTTTGGGTGAAAGCCCACGGGGGTTCGAATCCCTCCGCCTGCGCCACAAGCAACACCCGAAAGGGTGTTTTTTGCTTTTGGCGCAGGCGGAGCGTGAGAAAATCCGAATTAACAGGCAGAACATTTGATAGTTTGTCGTTTTATTGACAAAAAAAGATGAAAGTGCTATAATTAAAAAGTAAATATAAGTTTGCCTAAATTAAGGAGTTTTTAATGATAAAATTACACGAATTATTGAACATAAAGGAAGAGGATTTTTCTAATTATAAAGTTCACTTTGCTATTGGAAGAGATAGGAGAAAAGAACCATACAACGCATTTTTAATTGATAATTTTAAGGAATGGCAAGAATATCAAACAGGAAAAAATTGGAATAGACCATTTATTTTGTCGCTTGTTTATTATGAGAAAGATATTTGGATGTTTGGTGGCATTTATAAGGTTTTGCCTATTAATCCTATTCCCGTTGAAAATGGAAACGGTTGGATAGGTTGGAAATATGAAACAGAATTAATAGACGCGGCAACGGAATATATCGGTAGGGCTTTTTTTAAATTCAAAAAAGAATTTAGAGCATCTTATCCAACATTGGAATTGGAACCGAAGAATGGCGAACCGATTGCGAAAATGCCGTTATCACATATTTTGGATAAGCGTGTTGCGTTGACGGATTTTTTAGGCTTTGATCAAGTTAATATTGATTATAAAACGCTAAAACACATAGTAGTTGATAATATTTTATCTTGGAAATCGGCGTTATCCAATGTAAAAGGTATCTATCTAATAGTAGACACTTTAACGGGAAAACAGTATGTAGGAAGTGCATACGGCGATGATTGTATTTGGCAACGTTGGGAAAGTTATGCAAAGGACGGACACGGTGGGAACGTAGAATTGAAAGGATTATTAAAATCGAATGGTTTGAACTATAAATATAATTTTAAGTATTCTATTTTAGAAGTATGCAATATGAATTTGGGAAACGAATATATTTTGGGACGAGAAACGCATTGGAAAGAAGTGCTGCTTACTCGACAATTTGGCTTAAATAAGAATTAATATTAGATTCAAATCTAACTTTTTTCTTGATTTTTGTGGAAAAAACTTGCATAAATGCCGTTCTTGGAATATAATATAGATAATCTAAATATACAAGGAGCGATTATGTCGCAAAGCAACACGGAAAACAGAGCGGATATCGGCAAAAAAGCAGGGCTGATAGGCGTGCTCACGAATATTTTTCTTGCTACTGGCAAGCTGATAGCGGGGATTGTTTCCAAATCCACGTCTATTATCGCGGATGCCGTGAACAATTTCTCCGACGGTATCAGTTTCGTGATTACGATGATAGGGTTTAAGCTCTCGCAAAAGCCTGCCGACGCCGATCACCCGTACGGACACGCGCGGTTTGAATACGTGGCGAGCTTAATCGTATCCATCGTCATTATGTTCGTGGGGTTCGAGCTTGCAAAAAGTTCGGTTGAAAAAATCATCTCACCGCAAGCGGTAGTGTTTTCGATGATAACCGTCGTGATTTTGGCAGTTTCCATACTCGTCAAAATCGGGTTATGCGTTTACAATGCTAAAACGGCGAAAAAAATTCATTCGGCAACGCTCAAAGCGACGGCGGCGGATTGTCGGAACGACGCAATCGTAACGTTGGTGATTTTGGCGGCTAATCTTTTAGAACATTTCACGGGCTTATCCGTAGACGGGTACGCAGGGTTGTTCGTAGCGGCGTTCATTCTATTTAGCGGGATTATGCTCGTTCGTGAAACGTCGTCGCCTATCCTTGGTAAGAAGAACGACGATACGCTCAAAAGTGCGATTTTGAAGAAGTTGGAAGAATATCCGATTGTGGTGGGGTATCACGATTTGATGATTCACGATTACGGTCCGGGGATATCCTTTTGTTCAATCCATTTTGAGGTTGACAAAAATTTAGACCCGTTATACGTACACGAACTGATTGACAAATTTGAACGGGAAATGTCTGCGTACGGCACGCACATGACCGTGCATTACGACCCTGTAGTGATAGACAGTCCCGAGCTCAACCGTTGGAAACGCACGGCTGTAAACGCGCTTTTGGAAAGGGATAGTAGGTTATCCTTACACGATTTTCGGAGCATACCTTGCGACGGGTTCACGAAGGTGTTTTTCGACGTACCCTTGCCCGAAGACTTGCAAGGCAAAGAAAGCGAACTCAAAGCGATCGTAGAAGAGAAATTAAACGGTTTAAACGAATGTAAATTTCAAGCGGAAATTTCCTTTGAATCGTACGCATTTAATTGATACGTAGTTTACGGAAGACAGAATATGGACGAAAGATTACAGCAACAATTAAAATTCATTTTAGAAATCGATAAGGAAAAAAATATTTTCCGTCAAACGCATTTATCGGGCGGGGGTAGGAGCGAAAACGACGCCGAACACGCTTGGCATATGGCGGTGATGGCGTATTTATTGCAAGAATACGCAAACGAGAAGGTGGATATTCTAAAAGTCGTTATGATGTGCCTTATCCACGACGTAGTGGAAATCGACGCGGGGGATACGTACGCGTACGACGACGCCGATTTAAAAACACAGAAGCTACGTGAAGACAGGGCGAAAGAGCGTATTTATTCGTTGTTGCCGCCCGATCAAAAATCCAAGCTTATCGCGCTTTTCGACGAATTTGAAGAAAACCAAACGGCGGAGGCGAAATTCGCGCACGCCATGGATAATTTACAGCCGCTCCTTTTAAACGACAGCAACAACGGCGGGGACTGGCGGGCGCATAAGGTAACGGCGGACAAGGTATATAAACGGCAGGAAAAAACGCGTTTGGGCTCAGAAACGCTGTACGCGGTGACGGATAACATTATTCAAGAAAACATTCGTAAAGGCAATTTACAAGAAACGGCTACAAAGGAAAACGGTCATGAAAATTAAAGATTTATTAAATCAAGACAAATTATCCCTTTCGTTTGAAGTGTTCCCACCTAAAACGGAGACGGGTTTTGAGAGCGTGAAAACGGCAACGGAAGAAATCGCAAAACTTCGTCCTGCGTTCATGAGCGTGACGTACGGCGCGGGCGGCGGAACGAGCAAATACACGCTCGATATCGCGCAAAATATCAAAAAGGCGTACGGCGTACCCACGCTTGCGCATTTGACCTGCGTATCTTCGTCCAAAGCGACGGTACGCGAGAAAATCGCGCAAATGAAAGCGGCGGGCATTGAAAACGTAATGGCGCTCCGCGGCGATATTCCCGCGGGCATGGAAAACGCGGATAGGAGCGCGTGGGATTATCAACACGCCGTAGAGCTGGTGCACGAGCTCAAAGCCGTCGGCGATTTTTGTATCGGCGGCGCGTGTTATCCCGAAGTCCACCCCGAAAGCGCGTGTCAAAAGGCGGATATCGCGTATTTAAAAGCAAAGGTAGAAGCGGGTTGTGATTTCTTGACGACGCAAATGTTTTTCGACAACAACTTGCTCTATAACTTCTTGTATAAAATCCGCGAGGCGGGCATTACCGTTCCCGTCGTGCCGGGGATTATGCCTATAACCAACGCCAACCAAGTGGAACGGGCGATCAAGCTTTCAGGCTCGTTTATGCCCCAACGCTTTAAGAGTATCGTAGATAAATTCGGCAACGACCCGTTGGCAATGAAACAGGCGGGGATAGCCTACGCCACCGACCAAATTATCGATTTGTACGCAAACGGTATTAAGAACGTACACGTGTATTCCATGAACAAACCCGAAGTTGCGGAAAAAATCCAAAGCAACCTTTCGGACATTTTAGGTAAATGAACACGGTTTTGATAAAAACCTATCCCGTGCCTCCCTTTTGCGATAAGGAGATTTTACGTTATGCGGGCGTGAAAGGCGACGCGGACGAACGAACGCTTGCGCTTTTGCAAGAGTTGAAAGACGAAATCAAGGACAAGCTTTCCTATAAGGTTTGTTATTGCGTTCTGCCCGTTAAAATCCAAGGCGACGTTTGCGATTTTTCAGCGTTTTCCGTATCCTCTAAAACGCTTTCTAACCGCCTTTCGGGCTGTGAAAAAGCGGTTGTGTTCGCGGCGACTTTGGGTGTGGAAATCGACCGTATGCTTTTAAAGTACGGAAAAATTGCGCCCGCAAAAGCCCTGTTTTTGCAAGCAATCGGCGCGGAACGGATAGAGAGTTTGTGTAATGCGTTTTGCGCGGATTTGCCCTTGGCGGGCGCGCGGTTTAGCCCCGGGTACGGCGATTTGCCCTTACGAACGCAAAAAGAGATTTTTGCGCTACTTGATTGCGAACGCAAAATCGGGCTGACCTTGACGGACGGTTTGCTGATGTCGCCCACCAAATCGGTAACGGCTTTCGTGGGCTTGGGGCATACCATGTGTGAAGCGAACGGAGAAAAATGCCGAAATTGCGCGAAAACGGATTGTAGTTTTAGGAGCGAAGAATGAAGTTTAACGAGTATTTACAAGAGCATATCGTATATTTAGACGGCGGCATGGGTACGCTGTTGCAAGAACGCGGTCTTGGCGCGGGGGAACAGCCCGAGCGTTGGAATCTCACGCACGCGCAAGATATCGTGGATATTCATACGGCGTATTTTAACGCGGGTAGCAACGTCGTTTGTACCAACACGTTCGGCGCGAACGGTTTGAAGTTTGACGATAACGAGCTGGAAGAAATCGTGAAAGCGGCGATAGAAAACGCAAAACAGGCGAAAGCAAACAGCGTTTCCAAAGCGGAAAAATTTATCGCGCTCGATATCGGACCTACGGGAAAATTGTTGAAACCGCTTGGGGATTTGGATTTTGACGACGCGGTTGCGGCGTTTGCAAAAACGGTCAAGCTCGGCGTAAAGTACGGCGCGGATTGTATTCTCGTGGAAACGATGAGCGATTGCTACGAAACGAAAGCGGCAATTTTAGCGGCGAAAGAGAACGGTGATTTGCCCGTGATCGTAAGTAACGCGTACGGCGAAGACGGCAAGCTGATGACGGGCGCAACGCCCGCGGCGATGGTGGCGCTTGCGGAATGTATGGGCGCGGCGGCGATCGGCGCGAACTGCTCGCTTGGACCTAAACAACTGCGCGGTGTGGTGGAACAGCTGCTCACCTGCGCGTCTATTCCCGTCGTATTCAAACCCAACGCGGGATTGCCCAAGGCGGTAGACGGGAAAACGGTATACGATGTTTCTGCGACTGAATTTGCCAAGGAAGTGGCGGCGCTCGTGAAAAAAGGCGTGCGCGCGGTGGGCGGTTGCTGTGGAACTACGCCCGCGTATATAGCGGCGTTGAAAAAGGAAACGCAAGACCTTGCACCCCTGCCGTTGACGGATAAGGGCTTGACTGTCGTTTCGTCGTATACGCACGCGGTGGCGTTTGGAAACGAACCCGTCTTGATAGGCGAACGCATTAACCCCACGGGCAAAAAACGCTTTAAACAGGCGCTTAAAGAACGGGATATCGGCTACATTTTAAACGAAGGCGTTTCGCAAGCGGATAAAGGCGTACATATTTTGGATGTCAACGTAGGACTTCCCGAAATCGACGAACGGGAAATGCTTAAAACCGCCGTTTGTGAATTGCAAGCGGTAACCGATTTGCCTTTGCAGGTGGATACGGCAGACCCGATAGCCATGGAAAAAGGTATGCGCTACTATAACGGAAAAGTTATGGTAAATTCGGTAAACGGCAAGAAAGAGAGTATGGCGGCGGTATTCCCGCTCGTCAAAAAATACGGCGGCGTGGTGGTGGCGCTAACGCTTGACGATAACGGTATTCCCGCGGACGCGGACGGCAGAGTGGAAATTGCAAAAAACATTCTCAAGGAAGCCGAAAAATACGGCATTGATAAAAAGGATATCGTGTTCGACCCGCTCGCTATGGCAATCAGCGCGGATAATCGCGCGGCGTTGGCTACGCTCGACGCTTTAAAACGGATAAAAACGGAGCTGGGTTGTCATACGTCGCTCGGCGTTTCTAACGTTTCGTTCGGGCTGCCCAATCGCGACGGCGTGAACGCGGCGTTTTTCGCACTTGCATTAAACAGCGGACTTTCGGCGGCGATTATGAACCCCTATTCGGCGGATATGCTCAAAACTTATTACGCGTATAAAGCCTTGAACGGCTTGGACGAAAACTGCGCGGACTATATCCGTTTCGCTCCGTCGTTTACAGTGGAACAAACGGCGACGACGGCGGTTGCAAAAACGGAAGAAAATTATGCCTCGCAGTTGCAACGCGCGATTGTAAAAGGGTTTAGCAAACAAGCGGGCGAATTGACGCGTGAGTTGTTGCAAACGCGTACGCCGCTCGACATCGTAAACGGCGAAATTATCCCCGCTCTTGATATCGTGGGCGCGGGCTTTGAAAAGAAAACGGTGTATCTGCCGCAGCTTTTAATGAGCGCGGAGGCGGCGAAAGCGGCTTTTGAGAGCGTGAAAGCGGCGGCGGTGGGCGAACGTAGCGCAAACAAAGGTACGTTCGTTTTGGCAACGGTGAAAGGGGATATCCACGATATCGGCAAGAATATCGTAAAACTGCTCCTTGAAAATTACGGGTTTGCCGTGGTGGATTTGGGTAAGGACGTTGCGCCGCAAACGATAGTGGACGCGGTGCAAGAAACGCGCGCGCCGCTCGTGGGATTGAGCGCGCTTATGACGACCACCGTACCTGCTATGGAAGAAACGGTACGCGCCTTACGAAAAAGCGCGCCTTGGTGTAAAATCGTGGTCGGCGGTGCGGTGCTTACCAAGGAATACGCGGATATTATGGGCGCGGATAAATACGCAAAAGACGCGATGGAAACGGTGCGGTTCGCGGAAGAAATAGTAAAATAAACGGTCAAAGGAGGAGCGATGGTGAGAAAGTGGATAACGGCGGTTTGCTTATTGTTCGTTTGTATTTTGAGCGTATTTACGTTCCGTCCGATTACGGCAAGCGCGGACATGGGGCCGAAACCGTCCGTAACCGTAAAATTTGAAAATATGCCAAGCGGGCTTTGCTACGGGACGTTGCTTTCCGATGATTCCTCCACGGGCCCGTTCAGCGCGTGGCGTGGCGGCGAATACTACGACCACGACGACGTAGGGGAAGAAATTTTTTTTAAGTTCGTACGCTATCAAGATATCGACGGGTATTATTTTTTGCAACGGGTTTGGACGTTGAACGAAAAACCTACTATCGATTGGACGTATTATCCTCCTAATAATTTTAAAATTTTGCTTTATTTCCCCGACTCAGACGTGTTCGTGTGTAGCGGTATATACGATAAATACGCCTTTGACAGTTATTACACCGTGGATATGTCGGGGGTGGACTTAACCCAAGCGGAAAACGGTGTGTTATGGAAAAACAACGGCGGTATGCGCGTGTATATAGATTATAATTATACACACGAAATTTTCGGTTTGATAGCGCGGGTTGTGATTACGCTTGCCGTCGAGCTGTTATTTGCGCTTGCGTTTAAATTTAAAGGCAAAAAAGCGTTTCTATTCATCGTCGGGGTCAATCTTTTGACGCAGGTTGCGTTGAACGTAGCTCTGCATTTCATTTATTTGAGCGCGGGTAGACTTGCGTTTATTCTAGCGTACGTAGGCTTGGAGTTTTTGATATTTAACGTGGAATATATTTTCTACGCAATTTTCCTGCCCAAGCTATTACCCCAAAAACGGAAAGCGGGTGTATACGTTTTGTATTCGCTTGCGGCAAACGCAGTTTCCTTCGTAGTGGGTATGGGCTTATCCCTCATTTGGCCGGGGATATTTTAGAAGACAAAAAACGGCGTAGCGGAAAAACCGCTACGCCGTAAATTTTTTTTGCGTTTGGTTATTGCAAGTCTAATTCAGGAGGAACGTCTATTTCGTCCGAAACGTATTTGCCGTTTTTCTTGCGTTGGCGCACACATTCGGAAAGCAAGTATTCGATTTGCCCGTTCACCGAGCGAAAATCGTCTTCCGCCCAAGCCGCGATCGCGTTATAGAGCTTGGGAGATAACCGTAAAGGGATTTGTTTTTTGCCGTTTTCATTCATGGAAACGTCACCTCGTTAATAGACTTTTTTATCCGTTAATATAAATTCCCAGCGTTTACGACGGGTTGCGCGTCGTGGTTGCCGCAAAGGACCACCAAAAGGTTGGAAACCATTGCCGCTTTTCTTTCTTCGTCGAGCTGCACGAGTCCGCCGCCGTTTAAGCGTTCCAGAGCCATTTCCACCATACCCACCGCGCCGTCTACGATCATCTTTCTCGCGTCGATAATAGCCGACGCCTGTTGACGTTGCAGCATAACCGCCGCGATTTCGGGTGCGTACGCAAGATAGGTAATGCGCGCTTCGATAATTTCAATACCCGCCTCGTTTACACGCGCTTGAATTTCGTCGCGGATACGGGAAGCGACTACTTCGCTCGAACCGCGCAAGCTACCGTCGTCTTCCACACCGTCGCCCGTCGTGTCCACGCCCGGGGCTACGTCGTAAGGGTATACGCGCACGATATTTCTCAACGCGCTGTCGCATTGCAAGGATAAGTATTCTTTATAATTGTCTACGTTGAACACGGCTTTTGCCGTATCGACTACCTTCCACATAACCGCAATCCCGATTTCCACGGGGTTGCCCAAGCAATCGTTGATTTTCTGACGGTTGTTATTCAGCGTCATGATTTTAAGCGAAATTTTCTTGTTCACAGTCCCGAACGCCGTCGCTGCATCCGCAAGCGTGGGCGCGGCTTTACTGCTCACGTCGCCGCTTTGGTTGAGTTTGGTTTTCGACGCAGGATTCACCGCGACGCAGAAAGGATTAATCGCGTAAAAACCTTCGCCTTTGAGCGTGCCGATATACTTCCCGAACAACGTCAACGCAAGCGCCTCTTGCGGTTTTAAAATCCGCAGCCCCGTCAAGGGAATCCACGCCAAGCAAAAGACGATAAGACAAGGTACAAACAACGCAAACCAAACGTTATTGCCCGTGCTTTCCGCTTTCGCAGCGGCAAAAATGACCCCTGCCAGCGATAAAAGCTCCACTAAAATACACAGAACCAACGTCCGCATACCGTGCTTTTTGTTTCTCAATACGATTTCTTCCATAATATCTAACCTCCGTATGGATTTTGATATTAAAATGATATCATATTTTCAAGCGTTTGTCAAGCGTTTTTGAAAAAATTATGAAAGCAATTGTTCGTATTCTTGATAGAGGGTTTCTAATGCCGCGTGAATTTCTTCCAAGCGTGCGCATTTTTGGGATAAGAGCGGGAAATTGGAAGTGATTTCCGGTTTAGAAAGGTCGGCGTTTAAGTCGGATTCTTCCGTTTCCAAGCGGGAAATTTCCGTTTCGATTTTTTTCACGCGCGTTTGTTTACGCGCTTTTTCCGCGCGTTCTTCCTTGCTTTGGTAATATTCGTTTTTCGGCGCGGAATTTGTCGAAAGAGCGGGGGTATGTATGGATGCAAGCGGTTTTTTCTCCGTTTGTTTGGTCGCCGTATACGTATCGTAATCGCAAGGGTACGCGGTGGCGGTTTTGCCGTCCAACTCCAAAATTTTTCCCGCCAAAGCGCGGATAAAATAGCGGTCGTGCGATACGAAAAGTACCGTGCCGTCAAATGCCTTTAACGCGCTTTCCAAGCTCTCTCTTGCGGGCAAATCGAGATGGTTGGTAGGCTCGTCCAAAATGAGAAAATTGCCCTGTTCGCAAGCGAAAACTGCCAAAGCGAGTTTTGCACGTTCTCCGCCCGAGAGCATACGCACTTGTTTTTCCATGTCTTCCGCGACGAGTCCTGCCGCGGCAAGGATATTGCGCACGCGCGTTTGATCCCAAGAAACGTGTCTACCCCAAAGTTCGGCAAGCACGCTTTCGTTTTGGTCAAGGTTGGCGTTTTCCTGATCGTAATAGGCGATTTTGACAAACCGACCCAGCTGTATCGCTTGATTTTTGTTTTTGACGAGTTCTTTTAAAAGGGTGGATTTGCCTGTGCCGTTATCGCCGACGACGGCGCATTTTTCGCCGCGCATAAGCGTAAACGACGCGTTTTCAAACAATTTCTTCTCACCTGCAAACAGGTTAAGCGCGTTGATTTTGAGCACCGTTTCGTACGGTTTTTCCGCGTAGGTAAATTGAAAACGGGGCGGCGGCGGAGGCAAGAGCGGTTTTTCGATAAGTTCCATTTTTTCAAGCGCCTTGCGCCGTGATTGCGCCATTTTCGTCGTGGACGCGCGGACGAGGTTTCTATCCACGTATTCCTGCATATGCGCGCGTTCTTCCTGCTGTTTTTCGTACGCTTTGGTTAAAGCCGCCACGCGCTCGGCTTTTAAGAGTTTGTATTTGGTGTAATTGCCCTTGAACACGGACAGCTTTTTGCGTTCGAGCTCGTAAATTTGCGAAACGGTTTTGTCCAAGAAATACCGATCGTGCGAAACGGTTAAAATCGCGCCTTTGAACGTGGAGAGATACTCTTCCAACCAAAACAGCGTTTTCATATCCAAGTGGTTGGTCGGTTCGTCCAAAATCAAAAGCTCGGGTTCTTCCAAAAGCAGTCGGCATAATTTCAACCGCGTTTTTTCCCCGCCCGACATGGTGGCAACGGGTTGCTTATAGGCGTTTGCAAAGCCCATACCGTTTAAGACGGTGCGGATTTTTACTTCAAAATGATAACTGTCCCGCGCGGCGATACGCTTGTTCAAACTCTCGTATTTTGCGCTCAAAACGCGGTATTCGCTGGATTGTTCGTTTAAAGTGGAAATATCCCGTTCGATTTGTTCAAGCGTTTGTAAATCGCGGATATCGCTTGCGAATACTTCGCGCATTTCTTCAAATACGGTAAGCGACGAATCGTACCCGCCGTTTTGCGCGAGATAACCGATACGAATCCCGTTTTTGCGAAAAATACTGCCGCTTTCGGGTTCTAATTCGCCTAAAATTAAGCGAATGAGCGTGGTTTTGCCCTCGCCGTTACCGCCGATAAGTCCCACGCGCTCGTTTTCGGACAGGGCAAAATCGACGTTTTCCAAAAGGGAATCGCCACCGAAACCAAAGCATACCTTATCCGAAGAAATCAGCATAATTTGCTCCTTTTTTACGCAAAGTAAGCGTGTGAAAAATCAAAAAAAATATATGAAAAAAATCCGAAAAGCGGAAGCGGAAATCGCGTTCGCTTCGCCGAAAAAAGCCGCGAAACTCGCAAGCAAAATCGTGCTTTGGAAAAATACGATTTTCGATAATCAGTAATCAATAATCCCAAGAGGGGATATATTCTTCGCTTGCCGATTGCTTCTCTTGCGTGAACAGGTTTTCAATGCCGAGCGATAACGCTTCTTCTACGACGGCGTTATATTCGCGCGCGGTGATTTTGCGGGAGAGTTCGGGGTATTTTTCAATATCGCCAAAGGGTGTGTATTGCCGCATAAGGCTCAAATACGCGCCCTTCTTCAGATTGCGCGCAAACCACTTGACAACCGCTTTGGAATCGCCCGTGCAAAGGGGCATGACGAGATGACGAACGATAAGCCCCGAAAGCATTTTTTCATTTTGCATTCGTAAAGGCTTTTTCGCCATAAACAAAAGCGCCTTTTCGGCAACTTCAAAATAGTTTTCCCTGCCCAAATACCGCTTGGAAAGCGAAGGGGAATAAAATTTCAAATCGGGCAAATAGATATCGATATATTCGTCGATAAGGGAAAGCGTTTCCACGCTGTCGTACCCGCCCGTGTTGTACACGACGGGGATTTGCGGCTTGTATAAACGGAACGCTTGCATTAGGTACGGCGCAATATGCGACGGGGTAACGAGCGAGATATTGTCCGCGCCCATATCTTCCAAGCGTTTGAAAATATCCGCAAGCTCTTGCGGGGTAATCGCCTTGCCGCGTTGCGCACGCGAAACTTCAAAATTTTGACAGTACGGACAGCGTAAATTACAGCCCGTAAAAAAGATAGTGCCGCTCCCGTTTTTATGGGAAATACACGGTTCTTCAAAGGGGTGTAAATAGTATTTTGCGATATGCAATCCGCTCACACCGCACGCGCCCACGCCCGTTAAACGGTTCGCGCCGCACGAAAGCGGGCACAACCGACAATTTGTCAAAAGTTTTTCCAAATCCGCGTTCATAGCATTTATTATACCATAATTAGAATTTTTTTGCAAGCGTATGTTTGCGCGCGGTATAGAATAACTTGACAAGCGTTATAAAAAGGGTTATAATATATAAACGCAAAAGAAAAATGAGGAAAAATAGTATGAAGAAGTTTTTTACGAGTGAAAGCGTTACCGAAGGGCATCCCGATAAGGTATGCGATAATATTTCCGACGGGATTTTAGACGCGATTTTATCCGTTGACCCTAGCGCACGCGCTGCAATCGAGTGTTCCGCGGCGTTCGATACGCTACTTATCATGGGTGAAGTAACGACGACGGCGCAAATTAATTACGAACAAAAAGCCAGAGAAATTATTAAAAATATCGGCTATGATTTCGGCACGTTTTCTTACGATAAATGCCGTATCATCGTTGCCGTGCACAGTCAATCCCCCGATATCGCCATGGGCGTGGACGCGTCTTTGGAAAATAAATCGGGTGCGGACGACGATATTGCAAATACGCTCGGCGCGGGCGATCAGGGTATGATGTTCGGGTATGCTTGCCGTGAAACGGAAGAACTTATGCCCCTTACGCTCTCTCTTTCCCATAAGCTTGCTAAACGCTTGACGGATTTAAGAAAGAGCGGAACGCTTTCTTACCTTCGTCCCGACGGCAAAACGCAGGTAACGGTGGAGTATCACGACGGCGTGGCAAAGCGTGTGGATACGGTGGTCGTTTCCACGCAACACGACTGTCAAGTTTCGCAAGAACAAATTCGCGCGGATATTAAAAAATTCGTCATCGACGAGATTATTCCCGCTTGTCTTATGGACGAGAATACGAAAATCTTCGTCAACCCCACGGGCAGGTTTGAAATCGGCGGTCCGGAAGGGGATAGCGGCTTGACGGGCAGAAAAATTATCGTTGACACCTACGGCGGTAGATGTGCGCACGGCGGCGGCGCGTTCTCGGGCAAAGACCCTACGAAAGTGGACAGAAGCGCGGCGTATTATTGCCGTTATATAGCCAAGAACTTGGTGGCGGCAGGGCTTGCGGACGAGCTGGAAATCCAAGTGGCGTACGCCATCGGCGTTGCTAACCCCGTTTCCGTATTCGTAGACAGCCACGGCACGGGTAAAGTGGACGACGAAAAACTCGTGGAAATCGTCAAGAACGAGTTCGATTTAAGACCATATTCCATTATCAAAGCTTTGGGGCTTAGAAAACCCGTATTCGCGCAGACGGCGGCGTACGGACATTTCGGTCGCGACGGGTTCGCTTGGGAACAAACGGACAAAGCGGAAAGCTTGAAAAAATATTTATAAAACGTGTATAAAAAACAGGCGAAAGTTGAAAAACTCTCGCCTGTTTTTTCTATGAAAGGTCAAACGCTTTTCGCGTGTTTACATTCCAAAACGGCAACGGTAATTTCACCGCCTGCCCAAAGGAAATACACCGCTTTGGAAAAATACCCGCCGCGATAGGATAAAAGGAAGATAATTCCAAAGCAAACGAGCGCGGCGGCGCATACGAAACAACCGACGATTCCGACGATACGGAAACGTCTTTGCGGCGCGTTAGTAGCGGCGCGACGTAAGCCGATCGCCGATACTAATTTTAAAATACCGCTTGCTATGATACACAAAGAAAACAGGAGTGCAAGCGCAACGATAACGATAATGCCGAACGCCTCTGCGCCGTTGACGTCGGGGCTGTCAACGTACACGTCAAACGCGATAATTTCGGAAATAAAAATAAATAAGGGGAAAACAAAGGCGACGATTGCCGTTATAAGTTGATACGTTTTACTGAAATTTTTCATGTGTTTTTCTCCTTTTTTTCTTTATTATAGCATATTTTTAGGAAAAAATCAATAAAAAAAGAAAAAAACAGGCTTTACGCCTGTCTTTTGATATAAAATAAAAGGATTTTATAATAATACGATACCGTTTTCTTTGCAAACGCGGCGCGTTTCGTCGTCCCAAAGGGAAACTTGTACTTCGCCGATATGCGCTTTGCCAAGCAGCAACATGGAAAGTCGGGATTGACCGATACCGCCGCCCATGGTCAAGGGCAATTCTCCTGCAAGCAAGGCTTTGTGGAAAGGCAGTTTCCGCCTTTCGTCCGCGTTCGCTTTTTTGAGCTGTTCGTCCAGCGCTTTTTCGTCTACGCGGATACCCATGGACGAGATTTCCACGGCACAGTTTAAGATATCGTCCCAAAACAGAATATCGCCGTTTAAAGACCAGTCGTCGTAGTCGGGCGCGCGCGAGTCGTGCGGTTTGCCCGATTTTAATTTATCGCCGATTTGCATAATGAACACCGTTTTGTGTTCTTTGACGTACGCGTTTTCCCGTTCTTTGGAAGAAAGGTTAGGGTATAAATCTTCCAGCTCTTGCGACGTGATAAAGGAAACCGTGCGCGTTAAATCCACGTCGATTTGCGGATAGCGGCATTTCAAGAAATCGAGCGTATCGCAAATCGCGCCGACGATGCCTTGGACTACCTTTTTAAGGTAATCTTCGTTGCGCGTGTCGGGCGTGATGATTTTTTCCCAGTCCCATTGATCGGTGTAGACGGAGTGCAGATTGTCCATTTCCTCGTCGCGGCGAATGGCGTTCATATCCGTATACAAACCCTCGCCTGCGGAAAAGCCGTACACGGACAGCGCCATGCGTTTCCACTTAGCAAGCGAGTGCACGACGACGGCGTTTTTGCCCGTTTCTTTCAAGTCGAATTTGACGGGACGTTCCACACCGCTCAAATCGTCGTTCAAGCCCGTGTCGGGGTCGACGAACAGGGGCGCGGAAACGCGCTTTAAATTGAGCGCCAAGCACAGGCGTTCTTCAAACGTGCGTTTCAAAAGCCCGATCGCCGTTTGCGTATCGTACATACCTAAAACCGATTGATACCCTTTGGGTACGGTTACTTTGCTCATATAGCTACCTCACAGCAGAGATTTATGATAGTATAACACATTCTTTTTGGAATGTCAACGAGAAAAAGCGTGTGAAAGGGGATAAAAGCGGGTATATATGTAAGAGAATTTTACAAAAGGGCGTGAAAACGCTTTGCATTTTGGCAAAAATATTGTAAAATAGAGAGAGCGCAAGACGCGCCCGCGCGTATGCGTAAGTAAAAAGTAACGAAAAATCGTAAAAAAGACAACGGAGAGAAGTTGCATGGGATTGATTAAGTATCTGATGAGCGGCGATGGCAGAAAAAGCTTGAAAAAGCTGAACAAGATGGCGGATAAGGTGGAGGCGTTAGACGGGAAATACCGTGATATGGACGACGAAACGTTGAAAAGCCAAACGAACGTTTTAAAAGAACGCTTGAAAAACGGGGAAACGACGGACGATATTTTATACGACGCGTTTGCCGTTTTGAGAGAGGCGGCAAGCCGTGTTTTGAATATGCGCCACTTCCGCGTACAGATTATCGGCGGTATTTGTTTGCACCAAGGCCGTATCGCGGAAATGCGTACGGGTGAAGGTAAAACGCTCGTTTCCACGCTCCCTGCGTATTTGAACGCTTTGACGGGCAAGAGCGTGCACGTCGTAACGGTAAACGACTATCTTGCTAAGCGTGACGCGGAATGGATGGGGAAAGTGCATAAGTTTATGGGCTTGACCGTCGGCGTCGTCGTACCGGGTATGGACGACGATCAAAAACGTGCGGCGTATCAGTGCGATATCGTATACGGTACGAACAACGAGTTTGGGTTCGACTATCTGCGCGATAACTTAAAGACGGATTTGAATAAAATGGTACAGCGCGATTTGTCGTTTGCAATCGTGGACGAAGTGGACTCTATCTTGATCGACGAAGCGAGAACGCCGCTTATCATTTCGGGTAAGGGCGAAAAATCCTCCGATTTGTACGTGCAAGTGGATAAGCTCGTGCGTACGCTTTCGGGCGGGTTTGACGACGAACTCAAAGACGCGGAAAACGAAGCGATTGCCGCGCAAAAAGGCAATAAGAAAAAGAAGAAAAAGGTCGTGGAAGATACGGACGAGGAGGAAGAAGAGTTTGTAGATTATACCAAGATGACCTTGGAAGAACAAGCCAACTACGAAGCGGAGTTAGCGGAAAGAAAAGCTGCGGCGCTTGCGGCTGCGCCCACGGGCAAGAAATCGCTTGCCCAGCAAAAGGATTGGGATTATATCATCAACCGCAAGGACAAGACGGTGGAACTCACCGACAGCGGCGCGAGAAAAGCGGAAAAATTCTTCCATATCGACAATATCGCGGAAATCGAACACGCGGACCTCAATCACCATATCCAACAAGCGCTCAAAGCGCATAAGATTTTCAAGCTGGACGAAGATTATATCGTGTCCGACGGCGAAGTGGTTATCGTAGACGAATTTACGGGTAGATTGATGATTGGTCGTCGGTATTCGGACGGCTTGCACCAAGCAATCGAGGCAAAGGAAGGCGTGGAAGTGCGTAGCGAAAACAAGACGTACGCAACGATTACCTTCCAAAATTATTTCCGTTTGTATTCCAAGCTTTCGGGCATGACGGGTACGGCAAAGACGGAAGAGGCGGAATTTAGAACGATTTATTCGCTCGACGTAGTGGAAATCCCCACCAACCGACCCGTAAAACGCGTGGACTTGCCCGATATGGTATATTCGACGGTAGACGGCAAGAAACGCGCTATCGTAAACGAAATCATTGAGCGCCACGAAAGCGGTCAGCCTATTTTGGTGGGTACGTCGTCCGTGGATAAATCGGAAGAAATTTCCCGTTTGTTAAAGCGCAACGGCGTGAAGCACAATATCTTGAACGCGAAAAACCACGAACGCGAAGCGGAAATCGTCGCGCAAGCGGGTAGATACGGCGCAGTTACCATTTCCACGAACATGGCAGGTCGTGGTACGGATATTCTGCTTGGCGGTAACCCCGAATATTTGGCGAAAAAACGCTTGCGTGAAGAGGGTGCGGACAGGGAAGATATCGACCTTGCCATGAGCATGTATATCACGGACGTGGACGAAAAAATCGCCCAACTTCGCGAACGCTATAAAAAGGTTTACGAATACTACAAGAAAGAGACGGACGAAGAAAAGGAAAAGGTTATCGCGGCAGGCGGGCTTTGTATTATCGGTACGGAACGCCACGAATCGCGCCGTATCGACAACCAGCTCCGCGGTCGTTCCGGTCGTCAAGGGGATATCGGTATGTCCGTGTTCTATTTGTCCTTGGAAGACGACTTGGTTATGCGCTTTGGCGGCGAGAGAATGAAAGCGATGTACGCGTTCTTCAAAATCGACGAAGACACGTGCTTGCAATCGAGAATGTTATCGCGCGGCATTGAGAACGCGCAAAGAATGATCGAAGGCAGAAACTTCGGTATCCGTAAAAACGTACTTCAATACGACGACGTTATGAACAAGCAACGTATGGTTATGTACGAAGAACGTATGAACGTGCTCCGCGGCGGAAACGTACACGAACAGGTGCTCAAATATATCCCCGATTTCGTAGCGGATACTATTTCGGCGACGGTGAATATCGAAGACATGCCCGAGCTTTGGAACGAAGACGAACTCAACGCGGCTTTGGAGGCAAAACTGTTGCCCGAAGGCACGAACTACGTTACGCGCGAACGCTTGATGAAATGGGACTACGAGCTTGCTCTTAAAAAGATTTCCCGTAAGGTCGAAAAGGAATACGAAAAGAAGATTGAAGAGCTCAAAGAGGCGGGCATCGACTTCTACTCCGTAGAACGCCGTGTACTGCTCATGAACGTGGATAGAAACTGGATTGACCATATCGACGCTATGGATCAGTTGAGAAAGGGTATCAGTTTGCGCGCGTACGGACAAGTAGACCCGATTATTTCCTACAAGAAAGAAGGGTTTGATATGTTCGACGAAATGGTGGCGCGTATCCAACGCACGACGATTAGCATTTTGTTGAAAGTGAAAGTGGAAGTACGCCAAGCCCCTGCGCCCGCGCAAGCACCTGCACAATCCGCGCAACCCACGGCAAGCGCTTCTGCTACGCCTCGTCGCGCGTTCCGTCGACAAATGCCCTCGCCCATTACGAGTATGAGCTCGTATAAAGAGGCGATGGAAAAGGCGAAAGCGGCGCAGGAAGCGCAAGAACAGGCGAATAAGGAAAACAAGGAATAATATGTTCAAAGCAGACGATTACAGATTAAAAATACAGGGTATGCGCGCCGTTTTAAAAGAAGCGGAATACGCGCTGGATATCGAGCATTTGCGCCCTAGACTTACGCAGCTCGAAGAAGAACAGCAAAGCCCCGACGTTTGGCAGGATTTGGAAAAATCCACCAAAATCGGACGGGAAATTTCGAGTATTCGCGGCAAAATCGACGCGTACGATAAAGGCGCTACGGCGCTTTCCGACGCGGAAGATTGGGTTGCGCTCATTGAAGAAACGGGCGACGAGAGCCTAATTGCCGAGCTTGACGAAATGCTTGCGACGGCGGAAAAGGATATCGAAGATATGCGTATCCGCGCCATTTTGAAAGGACCGTACGACAATCACAACGCGCTTTTAAGCTTACACGCAGGCGCGGGCGGTACGGAAGCTTGCGACTGGTGTCAAATGTTATACCGCATGTATTGCAGGTATTGCGAAAAGCGCGGCTTTAAGGTGTACGAACTCGACCGCGAAGCGGGCGACGGTGCAGGTTTTAAGAGCGTGGATTTTAGAGTAGAAGGCGAAAACGCGTACGGGTATTTGAAAGCGGAAATGGGCGTGCACCGTTTGGTGCGTATTTCCCCGTTCGACGCGAATAAACGCCGTCAAACGTCTTTCTGTTCGTTGGAAGTTATGCCTGAAGTAGAAGACGATAACGAAGTGGAAATCAACGACGACGATATCCGTATCGATATTTACCATTCGGGCGGCGCGGGCGGTCAAAACGTCAATAAGGTTGCCTCTGCCGTGCGTATCACGCACTTCCCGACGGGGATTGTGGTACAATGCCAAAACGAGCGTTCACAGCTCCAAAACAAAGCCATGTGCTTTAACATGCTCCGTTCCAAGCTCTTGGAAAAGAAGATAGAGGCGCGCCAAGCCGAAGCGCAAGCGATGAAAGGCGACGTGAAGAAAATCGAATGGGGCGCGCAAATCCGCTCTTACGTGTTCTGCCCTTACACGATGGCGAAAGACCACCGCACGGGCTTTGAAAAAGGGGATATCCAAGCGGTTATGGACGGGGATATCCACGGGTTTGTGATTGATTATTTGAAAAAATCATAGCCAAGACGATATCATGCAAACGGCACGCGCGTGCCGTTTTTGCAACTTTATTAGATGGTTAAAAAGGATATGTATACGGTAGATATAAACAAAGAAAACCCCATTATTTTGGGTATAGAAACTTCCTGCGACGAAACGGCGGCGGCGGTGATTTGCGGCAGAAAAATTCTGTCGGACGAAATTGCGTCGTCGGCGAATATTCAGGCTTTATACGGCGGCGTCGTGCCTGAAATTGCATCGCGCGCACATACGGACGCGGTTTCGCTCGTGGTGGAAAACGCAGTGAAAAAGGCGGGGATTACTTACGCGGACATCGACGCCGTTGCCGTTACTTACGGCGCGGGGCTTTTGGGCGCGTTGCTCGTGGGCGTTTCGTTTGCAAAAGCGTTTGCGTACGCGATTAAAAAACCCTTGATTGCCGTCAACCATATCCGTGGGCATCTTGCCGCGGCGTATCTTAGCGATACGGCGTTAAAACCGCCCTTTATCACCTTGCTTGCAAGCGGCGGTCATACCGCGATTTTGCATACGAAAACGGAAAGTGAGTTTGCGATTTTAGGCGGAACGCTGGACGACGCCGTGGGTGAAGCGTTTGATAAAGTGGCGCGCGTGTTGGGTTTACAATACCCCGGTGGACCGAATATCGAACGTTGCGCGTTAGGCGGGAAAAACGTCGTACCTATGCCGAAAATGTTTAAAGGCGGCGGCGGGTATAATTTCTCGTACAGCGGTTTAAAGACGGCTGTTATCAATTACTGTCATACGAAAGAACAAAAGGGCGAACCGTACGAAAAGGCGGACGTGGCGAAATCTTTTGAATGTGCGGCGGTGGACGTGCTCGTGGAAAAGACGGTTGCCGCGGCAAAAGAAACGGGCGTAAAAACGGTTACGGCGGGCGGCGGCGTTGTGGCGAATACTTATCTTCGTCAGAGCTTGGCTGCGGCGTGCAAGAAGAACGGGTTTAAACTCGTTTTGCCCGAAAAACGGTATTGCACGGACAACGCGGCAATGATTGCCGCCGAGGGCTTAACGCAGTTTAAATTAGGCAATTTTGCGGACTTACGCTTAAATGCGAAAGCGTCCATACCTTTATCAAAGACTTTATCATAAAACGATGGAACATTTTTTCGAGCATTTTTGGGAATTTACTTTACACGCGTTGAAAGACACGGCGTATATGGTGCCGTGGATATTTTTGATGTACGTGATTATTCAGCTGTTGGAAAACAAGACGACGATGAAAAGCGCAAACCGCTTGGGCGGCAGGTTAGGGCCTGTCATCGGTTCGGCGACGGGGCTTATTCCGCAATGCGGATTTTCCGTTATGGCGGCGAAATTTTACGAAAAGAAGTATATCACCGTCGGTACGTTGCTTGCGATATTCTTTTCCACCAGCGACGAAGCGTTTTTGATTATGCTCGCGGACGGCGTGCGCACGGGTGGTACGGGCGCGCTTTGGGTGTTGCCCACGATTGCCGTCAAGATTATCGTCGGGATTATCGTAGGTTACGCCGCGGACGGTATTTTAAAGAGCGTAGGTAGGGGGCAGGTATGCGTGCAAGCCCCGACGGAAGAGGAAAAGAACGCACCGAAAAACGCGCGCGATATCTTCATGAAACAGTACGAACGGGACAAGGAAGTGGACGTGGTTTGTGCATGTGGGAAAGCGCATGCGGGCGACGGACCTTGGAAAAAATACTGTTTGTATCCGCTCTATCATACGCTTACGGTTACGGCGTTTATTTTTCTCGTCAATTTCGCGTTGACTGCCATTATCCACACGGTGGGCGAAAGCGCGTTTATCGCGTTTATGCACCGTGGCAGGTTCGCCCAGCCCTTTATCGCTTGCGCTATCGGATTGATTCCCAACTGCGCGTCCAGCGTGGTTTTGACGGAAGCGTTTTTACAGGGCGGTATTACGTTCGGTTCGTGTGTGGCGGGGCTGTGCGCAAACGCGGGTATGGGGTTCGTCGTGCTGCTCAAAAACACCAAAAAATGGAAACGCAACCTTGTGCTTATCGCCGTTTCCTATTTCGTGTCCGTGGCAGTGGGCTTGATTTTGAATATTTTCCCTGTTTAAAAGAGCGTAAGCTTGCGTTATATATAATATAGAAGACTAAAAAGGCGGAAAAATTTTATGGAAGAAGTGAAAATTATCGGCGTAAAGGACGGAGCGCTTACGATTGCGCTGTCGGGTGAAATCGATTTGGGGAACGCGGAAACGTTCTATCAAACGGTGATGGAAGCGTATAAAACCGCGCCGCAAAACGTGGTGTTCGATTGCGAAAATTTACGTTTTATCGACAGCACGACGCTGGGTACGTTCGTGAAGATTTTGAAAGGTTTGAAAACGGACGGGTTTACGATGAAACTCGTCAATCTGCAAGCGAAAATCAAGAAACTGTTTTTGATTTGTTCGCTCGATTCTATTATGGAGATTGCTTAAAGTGGAAAAATTTTACGTGCAATTACCCTTGACGGGCGAATATTTAACAACGGTACGTTTGACGACGGGCGGGCTGTGCGCGCTTGCGGGCTTTGACGTGGATACGACGGAAGATTTTAAAGTATGCGTTACGGAAAGCTTGCTCATTTTAAAGCGCAACGGCTATATCAGCGCGGCTATCGATTTTACGGTAGGCGAAAGCTTGGCTTGCGAGGTGCGCGGCGCAGAAAAGGGCGGCGAAAGGGTAGACGGTATGGAAGACGAAATTTCCAGAGCGCTCCTTTCCGCGCTCGTGGGTGAAGTGGACTTTACCGTTGGGGAAACGGGTATTATTGAAAAAATCGCGTTTGAAGGCTGAGAATGGAAGAAAAGATAGACGAGCTGTTTAAGCTTTACAAAGAGAGCGGCGATATTGCCTTGCGCAACAAAATCGCCGAGAAATATCTCTACATAGCCGAAATTCTCGCTAAAAAATTCGTAGGGCGGGGCGTGGAGTACGACGATTTGTATCAAGTCGCGGCGTACGCGCTTTTGCGTGGCATCGATCGCTTCGATCCCTCGCTCGGTATGCAATTCACCACCTTTATTACGCCCACGATTACGGGCGAAATTAAAAACTATTTCCGTGATAAATCGCGGATGGTGAAGTTGCCGAGGCGGCTGGGCGAAATTAGCGGCGCGGTAAAAAAATATTCCGCCGAATACGAGTCGGAACAAGGTATAAAACCCAGCGTACGGCATATCGCAACCACCTTAAATTTGGCGGAAGAAGACGTCGTAAAGGCGTTGGAAGTGGGCGGTGTGGTGTCGCTCGATAGCATGGCTACGGACAACGAAAGCGGCGAAAATCAGTCTTTGTATTCGATGATAGCCGACGATGACGACGCGTACGAGGCGTTTGAAACGAAAGAGGCGTTGCGAGCGGCAATGCGCCATTTCTCGGACAGGGAAAAAGCGCTTGTGAAATACCGCTACGTCGATCAGCTTTCACAAAGCGAAACGGCAAAACGCTTGGGCGTATCGCAAATGTTCGTTTCGCGTATGGAAAAAAAGGTGCTTGGTAAACTCAAAGAACAATTAGCGAATAATATGTAAGGGGTAGCAATGATTTTTGAAGTGGAAAATTACGCAATGATGAAACAGGCAATCGATTCCTTTTGCCGTTTTTTGGGCGAAGAAAATATCCCCGCCGAAAGCGTGTTTACCAGCAAGCTTGCGGCGACGGAGCTCGTCGGCAACGTACTTCGCCACGCGCAAGGCAAAGCGCGGCTTTGCGGGGAAATCAAAGACGGATGTATTCATTTAACGGTGTTTTCCACGCCGCAGTTTGTTCCGCCGAAAAACAGTAGCCGCGTGGACGTATTCGCCGAACACGGCAGAGGACTGTTTATCGTAGACGAAATCAGCGCGGAGCGCACGTTTACGGACGACGGCGGGATTTTGGTAAAAATAAAAATCAAATAACGACGCAACAAAAATCCGCCCTTTCTCACGTAGAGAAAGGGCGGGTTCGTTTTTCAGTAATTACATTTTAATCGAGAACTGATACATCTTTGCAAGCAATCCGTCGGGGATTTTGTCGCGGTATTGTCCAAGATAGATAAACATCTTACGGAAGAATTCCTTGTTGTCGCCGCCTACTTGGTAGGTGGGAATTTCGGGCATATCGCCTTTGTATTTCAAAATGAAAATTTCCGTAAACTGATTTCTTTCTTCGTTTTCAAGTAAAGCAATGAACGGGTCAAAGCTCTTGGTATTATAGAAATCGTAGCCTGCCGTTTGTACGGGTGCGGGAGGCGCAACGTACGTGGGGTTGACTTCTTGCGCAATTTCTACGCCTTCCACAGGACCGCCCGTGTAAGGCAACGCCTCTGCGTATTCTTCCACCACAAATTCAGGTACTGCAACCGCTTGCGCTTGTACAGCCTTTTGCTTTTTCGCTTTCTTCGATTTCTTTTCTTTCTTTACAGGTTCGGTTGCGATACTTTCCGTTTCTGCGTTTTCCGCTTGTTCACGTTCGCAAACTTCGTCTTCCGGTTTCGCGCCGCTTGCCTTTTTCGCGATAACCGCAAGCACGATTTGCAAAAGGGATGCTGCCGCTACGACGATAGCGAAGATAAGGAACTTGGTTTTGTCACCGAAATCCTCGCTCGCAATCGCTACGTAGCATACGAACACGCCGAGAATGAATTGTACGATAAAGCGTACGATATCAAACGCGATACCTTTTTTCGTGCGCATACGGATTGCACCGAAGATAATGCAAAGGGACGCTACGGCTGCAATCGCAAGGGCAATCCATTTAAAGCCCGTTTCTACGGTTAAGTACATGACGGGGCAGTATTTGACAAGGCAGTAAACAGCCGCGCCCATTGCCGCCAGCGTAAGAATGAATTGCAACAAGTTAAACCAAGCGGTTTTGCCGTTTTTGATAAGAGCGGCTACTACGAAACAAACGAGCCCTGCCGCTACCAAACCGAGCAATATGTAGTTGAGTTCGTATTCATAAATTTGCGTTGCCGTTACGTACGCCCAAACGGACGCCGCAAGCGTTGCGAACGTAGCGGTGAAGAAGAACGCCGTCGCGCTAAACATAGCGGGCGCTTTCTTGTTCGTGAATACGGTGATAAGCCCCAAAACCGCCGTTAAAAGCAGGGAAACTGCACTTGCGTAAAAGGCGAGCGCGGCGATTTTTTCGCCGATTCCGTCCGTGGGGAATGCGTTGGGTAAAACGCCGAATAATTTGAACGACTTATCAGCAAACGTATCTTTGATAGCGTTAAAGAACGTCAGTTCTTTGGTGATGCCCATCGTTTCCAAGTTGAGCCATAAAAAGCTAAACTTGAAAAGGAACGCAACGGCGATTGCTGCTACTGCCAAAATCGCCGCGAATACGCGATAGCCTGCGTTCGTCTTCTTTTTGGGCGTAGGTTCTTCCGTTTGCGGTTGGGGTTGGACTTCCATTGGCATTTGGGGAACGGCTACGGGTTCGGTGGGATAGGGAACTGCGTAAACGTTAGGGTTTTCGTTCATTTCCGTCATGTCAAATCTCCTGATACGATATATTTTGGTTGCGTTTTTTTGCCAAGCGACAAAAAGATAAAGCGCATATTACTTACTTTATTGTATTATATCACTTTCTAACAAATATGTCAATAATAAAGGAAAAAGTTTTTGCGGGTTTTGGTAAATTTCACAAAACTTTTTTTAAAAAAATGCGACAAGCGCGTAGGTTATGTCGAAAAATCCTTGAAAAAAAATTTTTTTTGGGTTATAATAGTAACAGTGGATATACAAATGGCTATACAAAAGGGGAAACCGTTATGACCGAGTTGGAAAAAATTATTCAAGAAACTTCCGAAAAAATAGGCGCGTCCATTTCGTTTTACGCCGAAAACACAAAACCTAAGGACGTGCCCGTTTGCGATAAGCAATTCGACGATATCACCGACGACGGTTCGCATACCTTTTTCCGTTTTACTTATAAGAACGCGGGGTATATCGGCGTGCTTGTCGGAACGTCGCAAACGGAGCGAAGTTTTGCCGCGCTTTTGCCTGCGTATCTCGAGAGTGTAAAAGACAGGGAAACGGAGCTTTCCAAAACGGAGCATTTAAAGCGTATTTTGCTTGGCGAATGTTCGTCGCTCGGCGTGTATAAATACACGACCAAATACGCCGTGCGCGGCGCGGCTTGTTTTGCCATCGTTTTGAAAATCCCCAAGCTCATGGACGAAACGCTGTCCGTTATCGAGCAATACAGCGGGAACAGCTTGGATACCGCCGTACAAATGAACGAAGATACTTGCGTGTTCGTCAAGTTCTTGGATAAGACGGACAACGAATATCAATCGGCGTTCGATTACGCGGAATTTTTGGCGCAGTCGTTAAAGGAAGAACTTGGTTTGAACGCGATCGTCGGGGTGGGCTCGACCGTACACGAACTTAAAGATATTGCGGATTCGTACACGCGCGCGGAGAACGCTATTCGGTACGCGGACGTGTTTGAGGCAAAGGGCAACGTACATTCCTATCGTGAGTTTATTTTGGTGAAAGCCTTGGAGGAAATGCCCGAAAGCAAGCTGGAAAAATACATGTCTGAATTCACAGACGAGAATTTCAAGGAGTTGTTTGAGGACGAGGAAATGCTCTTGACGGCGGAGGAGTTTTTACAAAGCAGCTTGAACGTGAGCGAAACGTCGAGAAATTTATATATGCACCGCAACACGCTTTTATACCGTTTGGATAAAATCGAAAAGGCGACGGGCTTGAATATCCGTTCTTTTTCCGACGCCGTATCCTTCCGCGTGTTGACCTTGATTCATAAATTGCTCGGGAAATAGTCAAGATAAAACAAGGAGTGGAATATGGACGAAAATTCTTCTTTACAAGAAGAAACGAAAGAAAAAGATAACGAAAAACGAACGAAAAAGGGCAAAGCGTGGCGATACGTGTTGGCAACGCTGCTTGCCCTTGTTTGTTTTGTGGGCGGTGGGCTTACCACTTGGTACGCGATCTTGGACGATGAAGTGCGTTCGCTCGTTAGAATGAAATCGCGGATAGACAGGGAATATTACGAGGACATTTCCGACGAAGAATTTTATGAAGTCGTGTTTGACGCCGTTAGTGAAAAACTTTTGGATAAGTATTCCACCTACTATTCCGCGGAAGAATACGCCGCCGTGAAGTCGTCGGGCGAGGGTAATAAAAGCGGTTTGGGCGTGGGCTTGGACACGAGCGATGATAAAATGCTCGTTGTGGAAGTGTACGGCAATTCGCCTGCGGAGAACGCGGGCGTGCGCGTGGGTGATTATATCGTAGCCTTTGGCAAAACCCAAACGGAGATGACGGAAAGCGGTAAATTCGACGATTTATCCGCGTTTTTGCAAACGCTTGACGATAACGAGAAGTTTTCTTTGCGCGTGACTAGAAAGGGCGAACCCGTGCTTTTGACGGCGTATAAAAGCAAATACGTGGAAAATTACGTGTACTATCGCACGAACGAGATTTCCTACACCTTTACGGGCAAGGACGCGCTGCATTTAACGGCGGACGAGAACGTTTTAAGCGTTTTAGACGACGATACGGCGTATATCCGTTTGGCGAGCTTTAACGGCAACGCGGCAAAACAATTCGGTTTGGCGATGGACGAATTCCGCGTGGACGGTAAGAAGAATTTGGTGCTCGATTTGCGGGGCAACGGCGGCGGGTATTTGGATATCATGCAAGAGATTGCAAGTTATTTTTGCAAAAGCGCGCAAGAGCTGCACCCCGTTGTCGCGGTTGCAAAATACGGCAACGGCAAAAGAGAAGAATTTGCCGCAAGCGGGAATTTCTATCGGCGGTATTTTACGAGTGAGAGCCGTATTTGCGTGCTTGCCGATAACAATACGGCGTCGGCGGCGGAATGTTTAATCGGTTGTATGGTGGATTACGGCGCGACGACGTACGCGGATATTTGCTTGATTCCCCGCGGCGGCGTAGCCAAGACGTTTGGGAAAGGGATTATGCAAACGACGTATTTGCTTTCGCCTGTGAAAAAGGACGCCGTGAAATTGACGACGGCAAAGATATACTGGCCTATTTCAAACAACTGTATCCACGGTCGCGGCGTACTGGTTGAGGACGGTACGAAAGTGGCGTTGGAAGACTACGCCACGGTGGATAGTGAGTTGATTGCCGCTATCAAAACTTTGTTTTAAGAAACAAAAGCGCATACCTAAGAAAGGTATGCGCTTTTGCAAATTATATGGAGGTGTTTCTCGGATAGCCTGGTAATAGTTGAGTGCAACAAGCCCGAAAGGCGTCTTTTTGTCGCTTTTCGCCCACCGCGTTCTTGCCGTATGTTCAATACGCCTGCGCCCACGTTGGACAAAAATCGCCTAAAAATACGCTCTTTGGGTGCAAAGCAGTTTTAACGAGCAAAAAGACGTTTAGACAAGGAAATCGAACGCAATCATACCCAAGTATTATAAGTGAGATTGACGAAGTATGGGCGGCTTTTTGCCGTTAAAACCTTGTTGTGCTCAACTATTGCCAGGCTAAAGAAACAGTGTAGGTTGTTTTACTGACTATATTATAAATTATCAATGCGTAAATTGCGTTGTGAAAAGGTGATAATTAGACGAAAAAAATCCGTTCCGTACAGCATACGGAACGGAGAATTTTTATCCAACTTATTTTGCGTTTTTCATGGAAGTAAGCGCTTTTTCCACTACGTTTTCTACGGTGAAACCAAAGTGGGGGAAGAGCTTGCCTGCGGGTGCAGATGCACCGAACGAGCGCATAGCCACGATTTCGCCGCAATCGCCGGCGTATTTATACCAGCTGTACGGAGAGCCTGCTTCTACGCATACTCTTGCTTTGACTTCCTTGGGTAATACGCTTGCTTTGTAGTCGCTGTCCTGCTTTTCAAATTCTTCGATACAGGGCATGGATACGACGCGCGCGTTGACACCTTGTTCTTTCAAAGCCGCTTTCGCTTTCACGCAGATTTCCACTTCCGAACCCGTTGCGATAAGGAGTACGTCGGGCGTGCCGTCGCAGTCTTCCAAAACGTAGCCGCCTTTGAGCGCCGCTTTGCCGCTGTTTTCGTATTGAGGCAAAGCTTGACGGGTGAGAACGAGTACGGTGGGTTCGTTGCCGCAAACCGCGGACGTCCAAGCCGCCGCCGTTTCCTTGCCGTCTGCGGGACGGAATACTTTCAAACCGGGGATAGAACGGAGCATGATAAGCTGTTCAACGGGTTGGTGGGTAGGACCGTCTTCGCCAACGCCGATGGAATCGTGCGTCATGATATACGTAACGGGCAATTTCATGAGCGCGGAAAGGCGCATAGCCGGCTTACAATAGTCGCTGAACACGAAGAAGGTCGCACAATACGCTTGCATACCGCCGTGCAGTTGCATACCGTTCGCCATAGCCGCCATTGCGTGTTCACGGATACCGAAATGGATATTTCTACCCGAGAAGTCGTTGGGCGAGAACGTACCGTATTTGATATCGTCCGTGTCTTTCATTTCCGAAAGGTTGGAGGGGGCAAGGTCTGCCGAGCCGCCGATAAGAGCGGGGATTTTTGCCGCGAGTTTGTTGAGAACTTTCGCGGACGTTTGACGGGTTGCCATAGGTTTATCGAAATCGTACAAATCGTCTAAATCGCTTGCATCAAGCTTTTCGCCCGACATAGCCGCTTTATACTGCGCCGCGAGTTCGGGGTATTCGTTTTCGTAATCGATGAACATCTTTTTCCAAGCCACTTCCGCGCTTGCGCCTTTTTTCGCCGCTTCCGCGCAGTGGTCGTAGACTTCTTGCGGACATTCAAAAGGAGCGTACGTCCAGCCGAGATTTTCTTTCGTTTTTTGCAAATTGTCTGCGCCAAGGGGAGCACCGTGGCTCTTTTCGCTGCCCTCAAGTGGCGAACCGAAACCGATACGCGTATGGCAGATGATAACGGACGGTTTATCCGTTTTTGCTTTTGCCTCGGCAATCGCTTTGTTCAAAGCGTCGATATCGTCGGGAGAGGAAACCAAGTCCACGTGCAACACTTGCCAGTTTTGCGCTGCAAAGCGCGCGCCGACGTTTTCCTTGAACGTTACGTCCGTATCGCCTTCGATCGTGATATCGTTATCGTCGTATAAGAGAATGAGCTTACCCAGTCCGTGTGCGCCCGCAAACGAGCAAGCTTCGTAGGAAATACCTTCTTCCAAGCACCCGTCGCCGCAAATCGCGTAGGTGTAGTGGTCAACCACGTTATAATCGGGTTTGTTGTATCTTGCCGCAAGGTTAGCCTCGGCAAGTGCCATACCAACCGCGTTGGCAATGCCTTGTCCCAAAGGACCGGTCGTCGTTTCTACGCCCACCGTGTGCCCGAATTCGGGATGACCGGGGGTTTTTGAACCGAACTGACGGAAATGCATTAAATCGTCCATCGTCAGCCCGTAGCCGTATAAATGCAACAGCGAATAGTAGAGCATAGAGCCGTGACCTGCGGAAAGAACGAATCTGTCGCGGTTGTCCCATTTCGGGTCTTTGGGGTTGAACGTCAATGCGTTTTGAAATAACGCGTAAGCGATCGGCGCACAGCCAAGAGGTAAGCCGGGGTGTCCCGATTTTGCCGTTTCAATAGCTTCCGCGGATAAAATTCTTATCGCGTTAAGGGTGGTTTTTTGTACTTCCATTATATAACTCCTAAAAATTTTTATTTATTTTCAATCTGTGCAAATTTTTCTTTAACGGCTTGCGTTTTGCGTTTACGCCAAGCGTTAATAGATTGTTCAAAGGGCGTTAAATCCAAGAAATCGTATTTCTTCAAGAAATAATACAAATCCTTGACGATTTTCACGTTCCCGTCTACGACGTTGGATTCCACGTTGATAGGTAAAACGGGGTCGTGTAAGCTCATGCGGATAAGCGCCCAACCGTTGCCGTGGTGTTCGTCGTAACGTAAACGGAATCCCTCGTAATTTTCTTCGGCGGGTTTCGCGTAGTACAGGTTTTGTCCGTACACCGTGAAATCTTCCAAAAGCTTTTTGCCGAGCGCGCGGAAATCGCAGCCGTCTACGAAATTCACACGCAACTCCTCCGCTTCGGCGGGGACTTGCAAATCGGCGATTAAATCGGTGAGCTCGTGTCCCGTTTTCGCCGCGTCCGAAAGGGCGATAAGCAGCCGCGTAATCAAATACGCGCCGTCGTCCAAGAAATAGTTTTCAAGTAGAGCCGCGTGCCCGCTCGTTTCAATCGCAAGGGGACAATATTCGCCCGTTTCGTTTCTTTTAATAGCTTCGTTGATGACGTTTTTATAACCGCGTTTAAAACGTAAATGCTTGCCGCCGCGGTCTTGAATGAACTTGGTCAAACCGTCGGAAGTAACCGAATCGGTAACGATCGTGCCTTTTCGTTCGGAGAGTAAAACGGCGGAAATGAGCGCAATCAAACGGTTGCGGTTGATTTCAACGCCGTCCTTGTCTACCGCGCCCGCGCGGTCTACGTCCGTGTCGAAAATGATACCCAAATCCGCGTTCGCCGCTTTCACCGCGTCGCAAACGGATTGCATGGCCTGCGCGTTTTCGGGGTTGGGAATATGGTTAGGGAACGTGCCGTCGGGGTCTAAAAACTGCGAACCGCTCACGTCCGCGCCCAAGGGTACAAGCACTTTATCTGCGAAAAATCCGCCTGCGCCGTTGCCTGCGTCTACGACGATTTTCTTGCCCGCAAGTGGCGTTTCTTCGCCCGTAGCCGTGCGGATTTTATCTACTAGGCTTGCCGCGTACGTATCGATATAGGGCGCGTCTATGCGTTCGCCCACAGCCGCCGTTTCCGCAAAGCGGTAGGTTGCAGCAAGCTCTAAAATCTCTTTCACGTCCGCGCTTTCCAAGCCGCCGCCGTGCGCAAAGAATTTCAAGCCGTTGCGGTTAAAGGGCAAGTGGCTTGCCGTAATCATAATCGAGCCGTGGCAATAGCGTTCCTTTTGCCGCGTTTCGTCCTTTAAAAGCATAAACATAGACGGCGTAGTGGAAAGTCCCGTTACAACCGCGTTATGCCCCGTGGAAGTAATCCCGCGCACCGCCGCGTCGCAAAGGGGTATGGCAGTAATACGGGAATCGTAGCCGACGGCAACCGTTACTTGCGTTTTTCCCGTATGGGATATGAGCCAAACGCAAAACGCTTTCGCGATATTTTCCGTCGCTTCTTCCGTGAGTGTTACGCTTTGTCCCTCGATGCCTTCACACGCAACGCCGCGTACGTCCGAACCGTTTCTAAGTTGCAAATAATCCTGTAACGTCATAGTTTTGCATTCCTTATCTATTGATACTTCTATTATAACGGATTAAAAGTATTTTTTCAAGTCTTTTAAGAAAAAAATCTTTAAAATTTTCGGTTGGAATGAAAAAAAATTGCTTTTTCCACGTCCGTTTTTACAAGCTTGTCGAAAACGGGTGTTTGTAATAAGGACAAATGACAAAATTTTATAAAATCCGTAAGAAAATCTTGACGGGCTACGAGTTTTGTGATATAATCATAAAAGAATATCAAGTAAGGAGCAAGAACATGGCTTTGTTTGCGGTTTCCACCGATTCTACGTCCGATTTGAAAAAGGAATACGTGCAAAAACGGAATATCTGGTTCGTGCCGTTGACGTTTACTTTGGAAAAGGACGGAAAGATAGAAGAGGGCGTGGACGATTTTTCTACGCAACAAGAATACGTTGCTTTTTATAACAAAGTGCGCGAAAATTATTTCCCGCGTACGGCGAAACTGAACTACGACGCGCACGTGGAGCATTTTACGAAAATGGCGAAAGCGGGCGTGAAAGACGTTTTGCATTTCATGATTTCGTCAGGGCTCGCCAACACCATTACCATAACGGTGCAGGCGGCGGCGGACGTGAAAAAGGAATATCCCGATTTCAACGTCTACGCGGTTGACCCCTTGACGGCGACGGTGGGGCAGGGTATGCTCGTTGGACTTGCCGCTGATTGCAGAGATAACGGTATGTCCGCAAAGGATACGTACGATTATTTAATGAACGTGCGCAATAATATCCAGCACTGTATTATTCCCGCCGATTTGTTCTATCTCAAAAAGGGAGGCAGAGTTTCCGCCGTTAGTGCGGCAATAGGCACGATGCTCAATATCAAGCCTATGCTTGCGTTCGATAAAGACGGAAAACTCACCGTTTTGGAAAAATGTAAGGGCTTGAAAAAGGCGTATGCGCGCGTAATCGACCATATCGCAAAAGCGGGCATAGACGAGAAAAATATCGTCATCGTCGTGCATACGGATAACGAAAGCGGCGCAAACGAACTTGCCGCGCTCATTGAAAAGACGTACGGCGTGCAAGTGGAAATTACCATTATGGGTCCCGTTATCGGTTCACACGTAGGTCCCAACTCCGTTTCTTGCTGCTGGATGTCCAAAACGACGAGAGAACAACTGCACGCAAGCCTTTGATTTGGTTAAAATGTTTGTTTTGTTATGTTTTTCCGTTTGTTAAGTGATATAAACGGACGGAAAAAAGTCGTATAATAGATTCAATAGAATACGAGCGTACGGTTTGACTTTTTGAAAAGTCGAATAATAGGGAAGAGAGAACTCGAAAGAATTGCTCCACTGCCCCCGCAACCGTAAGAACGCTTTGCCTTTATTCACTGCGAAAGTGGGAAGGATAGGGGCATGTATGCGATGAAACGCATACGAAGCGTTGTAAGTCGGTAGACCTGCCGTGCGTTTTAGAGATTACGGATTCCGAGGGGAAGCGGAAAAAACGTAAAAAACGTCGCGTACGGACGTTTTTAAACACGTGCTTTTTTGCCTACCCTTTTGGATAGGCAAAATTTTTTTTAAGGAGTTTTATTATGAAACGTAAATTATCAACTATTTTCACTCTTTTTCTTACGGTGATTATGTCCGTATGCTGTCTATTTGCTTGCAAAGAAGAAGCAGACCCCAAAGCGCAAACCAAATCGGTGGATTTGGAAAAAGTGACGGAAACGCTTATCGTTATGAAAGTGAACGAAGCGGAAGAGGGTGCAACCGCGCTCAGCGCGCTCACCAAACTCAAAGAAGAAGGCAAAATCGAATTTGAAGTGCAGGAAAGCACGTACGGTGCGTATATCATTTCTATCAACGGCAAAGCGGAAGAATCTTCGGGAAATTCGGGGCATAGCTGGATGCTGTACACGTCCGACGAAGAATTTTCTACGACCGATTACGGAACGGTGGAATATAACGGCGAAACGTACGGACAAGCCGCGCTTGGCGCAAGTTCGTTGGTGGTGAAGTCGGGCGAATACTATATTTGGTCGTACGACGCTTGGACTTATTGATATAAGGATTAACAGAGAATGTTTCAAAACGGCAAGAAACTGAAAACAGGCAGGGCGCGTTCCGCAAAGGAATGTGCCTATCTTGCCGTGTTCGTCGCGCTCGTTATCGCGGCGCAAGTCGTCTTCTCGGCAATCCCTGGGGTGGAGCTTGTTACCGTGCTGTTCGTATCATATGCGTACGTGTACGGCTGTGGTCGGGGTATGACGGCGGCGACGGCGTTCGCGCTAGTTAGACAGCTTGTGTTCGGGTTCTATCCCACCGTTTTGGTGCTGTATCTCGTTTATTATAACCTGCTAACGCTTGCGTTCGGACTGCTTGGACGGACGAAAAAACCGCCCCAACGCATTTTGCTTTGGATTGTGCTTTTGGCGTGCGTGGGTACGGTTTGTTTTTCGCTTATCGATAATATTTTAACGCCCGTTTGGTACGGGTATTCCAAGAAAGCGACGAGGTTGTATTTCACGGCGTCTTTGCCGTTTATGATTCCGCAAACGATCAACGCGGCAATTTCCGTTTCGCTGTTATTTATGCCCTTATATCGCGTGTTTTTGGCAACCAAACGCACGCTGGGCGGCTCGTCGCGACCTTTTTCGACGGAAAAATAAAACTTTTTCTAGAAAGCCGCGAAAAAAACCGAAAAAAGATATTGACATTTTCTTCCGTTTCCGCTACAATAGAAGAAAGGAGAAAATTATGGGTCGCTACGTTGAAAAGCATTTATACGAAAACGAACTGATTGTGGAAAAAGCAAGACGAGATAATTGGGGGCTTATCGGTTGGTGGACGCTCACCGTGTTATTGATAGCCGCGCCCGTTGCCGCTATTGCGCTTGGTTATCAAACGCTTGGGCTGGGGCTGTGCGCGTTGCCTGCAATCGCGTTTTTGGTTGCGTTCGTAAAGTCGGTGAAATTTACGCGCGTGGAGTTCGTGTTGACGAATAAGCGCGTGATACATAAAAAGGGTGTGTTTAGCACGCAAGCGTTGGATGCGCCGCTCAATAAAATCGTGGACGTGTACGTAAAAACGACCTTTTGGGGTAGGATTTTTAATACGAATAAAATCCGTATAACGACGGAATGTAATCGGATTGAAGACAAAATCCGTAGCGCGGACGATTTCAAGGGTACGATTTTAGGACAAATGGACCACGCGGAAGAAGAAAAGCTCGCCCGTCAAGCGGCTTGGACGGCGCAAATGATGGCGAAAGTCATGCCGAATGCGGCAAACGAAAAACCCAAAAAACCGCCCGTCAAAAAGAAACCCAAAGACGAAGAATACGATTTCTAAACGAAAAACGAACCTTGCGACAAGGTTCGTTTTTACTTATTCGCCGCGCAGAGCGGAAAAATCTTCGCAATCTTCCATAAAAGACATGCTTTCCAAAATACGGATATTACAGCCGTAATATGGATACGCGCCGCCGCCCGTGATCGTTTCCACGAACGCGTCGCGGCAAAAGCCTTTGCCAAAGAGCTTGACGAGCTTTTTGCTTAAATATTCGTCTAAATATCCAAGTACGCAGTTGAGCGGTTTGGAATAGACGTATACGTTATACGGAAAACCGTGCTTGGCGCGGTGGACGATTTGTAATTCGTCGCCCTGCACGCTCTGTACGATTGCGCCTTGATATTGTTTTACGCCGTGCGCTTTGCAATAGAGAGGAAAGGATAGCCCGAGCCACCAACGTTTTAGACGGTAGAACGCGCCTTGGTTTTTGCTTTTGTGTTTCATAAAAACAGTATAGCATATTTTCGCGCGATTGTAAAGTGAAAGAATACCATAAAAACGGATAAGAATATTTAGTAAAACATACTTCCAAAAACTTGCTTTTCACGCGTAAATTTGATAGAATATTGATAAGATAAAAAAAGGATGGTATTTATCATGACCTACGAACAGGCAAAAGCGCTTTTAACGGAAAAAGACCAAATGCAACTGCTTTCCTACTACGACGAATTAGACGCGGCGGGGAAAGAAAAACTTTTAGATGCGATTGAAAATATCAGTTGGGATTTTGAAGACGCGCTCAAAAACCCCGTGGATATGAGCGGTAAGGGTAGAGATATTCGCCCGATTAAGGGCTTACGCCAAAGCGCAATTTCTGCGCGTAGAGCGGAATTTGAAAAAATCGGCGTGGAGGCGATTAAGGCTGGTAAAGTGGCTGCCGTGTTGCTTGCGGGCGGTATGGGTACGCGCTTGGGCGTGGACGGTCCGAAAGGTGCGTACGATATCGGCGTTACCAAGCCTTTGTATATTTTTGAACAACAAATGAAGAACTTGGCAGAAGTTAACGCAAAATGCGGCGCTATCGTGCCTTTATATATCATGACCAGCGATAAAAACCACGCGCAAACGACGAGCTTTTGGAAAGAACATAACTTCTTCGGATATCCCGAATCGGAAGTGAAATTCTTCAAACAGGATATGGCGCCCGCGGTAGATTTCAACGGTAAAATCTTCTTGGAAACGAAAGACACGCCCGCGCTTTCGCCCAACGGTAACGGCGGTTGGTTCGGTTCGCTTGTCCGCGCGGGGCTTGGCGAGGATTTGCATAAGCGCGGTGTGGAATGGTTGAACATCTACGCGGTGGATAACGTCTTGCAACGCATAGCCGACCCCGTATTCGTCGGTGCGACGATTGATAGCGGCGTGAATTGCGGCGCGAAAGTTATCTGCAAAACCAACCCGTACGAAAAGGTGGGCGTTTTGTGCATGGACGGCGATAAACCCGATATTATTGAATATTACGAACTGACGGACGAAATGGCGAACCAAAAGGACGAAAACGGGGATTTGGCGTATTGCTACGGCGCGATTATGAACTATTTGTTCCGTTTGTCCCAGTTGGAAGAAATCGTGAACAAGAAGATTCCCGTGCATATCGTAGAAAAGAAAATCGAGTGCCTTTGCGAGGACGGCGTAACGCGTAAGCCCGAAAAGGAAAACGGCAAGAAGTTTGAAACGCTTGCGGTGGATTTGATTAAGCCTATGGACAGCGTTTTGCCTTTTGAGGTGGTGCGTGAAAAGGAATTTGCGCCCATTAAGAACAAGACGGGCGTGGACAGCGTGGAAAGCGCGCGTGAGCTTTTGAAACTGAACGGAGTGGAACTGTAATGGCAACCGAGCTTGAAGGGAACGAAACGCTACAAAACTTTATTGCGCTGCTTTGCGATTTAAATCATCAAGCGGCGGAGCTGTTGAAAACGGGTAATACGGAAATTTTGTCCGATATGAACGACACCGTCGAAAAGATGTACGAAATTCAGCATAACGGCACGGAAGATGCTTACACGGCGATTGAAGAGGACGCGCAAATCATCTATAAAAATTTCAACGCTGCCGTAACCATGCTCAAAAGCTTTGAGGGCAACAAAATAGACAAGACGACAAGCGAAGCGGTGCGTATTTTCGTTCGGAATATTTTCGACGCAAACGTGCGTATCGTTTTGGCTTACGGATTAGCATGAGGAGATAACTATGAAAGAATATAACGTATTAAAATTCGGCGCGGTGGCGGACGGCGAAACGCTGAGTACCGCGGCGGTACAACGGGCAATCGACGTATGCGCGGCGTACGGCGGCGGTAAGGTATACTTCCCTGCGGGAAAATTCGTGCTCTCCACGGTGTTTTTAAAGAGCAACGTGCGCGTTGAAATCCAAGAGGGCGCGGAGGTGCTGGGTAGTTTGAATTTCTACGATTATTGCCCGCACGAACCCGTGGATTATCCGCTTTATCAGGACGCGTCGCACAGCTTTTTCAATACTTCCATGTTTGTGGCTCTCGATTGCGAAAATATTGCGATTTTCGGTAAAGGTAAAATCGATATGCGTTCGGTGTGGGACGAGGACAACGTGCGTGAGCTTGTGCATAGGGGCGCGAAAACGATAGCGTTGAAGTATTGCAAGAACGTGGAAATTAGCGGTTTGGAAATCAATAACACGACCGATTTGGCGATTTACTTCGCGGGCTGTGAGAACGTGGATGTTTACGATATCAAAATGCGCGTGTATATCGACGGTATTTCGCCCGATAACTCGAAAAACGTGCGTATCCACGATTGCGATATCGAAACGGGCGACGACGGGATTGTGTTCAAAAGCTCGTATACGCTCAACTGCCTTGGCATTTGCGAAGATATCCACGTTTGGGATTGTAAGGTAAAGAGCCGTTGTAACGCGCTTAAATTCGGTACGGAAACGAACGGCGGATTTAAGAATATTTTAATGGAAAATATTGAAGTGTACGAAACGCGTATTTCGGGCATTGCCATTGAAAGCGTAGACGGTGCGGTGATCGACGGCATTACCATTCGCAACGTGAACATGCGCAACGTCAACGCACCTATATTCATTTATTTGGGTAGTCGTATGCGCGGTCCTGCGGGCAGAGAAATCGGGTCTATTTCCAACGTAACGCTGGAAAATATCACCGCAACAAAGCC